>CALVBY010000015.1 GCA_944325905.1 Candidatus Gastranaerophilales bacterium
AAGCAACGAGATTATGCTACGCAAAAATCTCATCACATGTCCATAAAAAAAGACCCAAAAACGGGTCTTTTTTTATGGAGCGGAAGACGAGATTCGAACTCGCAACAACCTGCTTGGAAGGCAGGGACTCTACCATTGAGTTACTTCCGCAACAACCCCTATCCTATGATAAAAATAAAAAAATTGCAAGAGTTTTTCTCTCATACTTGAGAATTAATCATTAATTGTTATTTTTTTCACGAAAAAGTAGCTCCTAAGAAGGGTGAAAATTTGCGCTAAAAGCGTTATCATAATAACGTAAGCTCATTATATCCAGGCACTTTTTCGGGGTTGCGACAAGAGTTTTTTCTTTGAGCGGTTTGGTTGAAAATATTTTGGGCTTACGCTTTTTTATTGCTTTTTTTAGCTTGCAAGACTGCGCTTTTTATTTTATAATTCCTTTTGTAGTGATAAAGGAGTTATAAATTTATGACAACAGAAGTAAAAGCAAGTCATATTCTTGTGAAAACAGAAGAAGAAGCAAAAAAACTTTATGAAGAAATCAAAAACGGAAAATCTTTCGCAGAAGCAGCGAGTGAATATTCACTTTGTCCTTCAGGCTACGCAGGCGGTGATTTGGGTTATTTCGGTCGCGGAATGATGGTTAAACCTTTTGAAGATGCCGCTTTTGATATGGAAATAGGTGAAATTTCTCAACCTGTTCAAACACAATTCGGTTGGCATTTAATCCAACTTACTGACAAAAAATAATGAATGAAATTTTAGCCATATTGCGAAATTTTATGGTCGAAGAAAAAGTCGACTATCTGCTTGTTAATTCTACTAACAAATTTTTAGTGGAATATAATACTTTGCCCGAAAATTCTCGCTATCATTTGACAGGTTTTACCGGTTCGACTGGTGATGCACTTGTTTCAGCAGACAAGGTATATCTTTTCGTTGACGGACGTTACCACATTCAGGCTGATTTGGAGGTTGATAAAAATGTGGTTGATGTTGTGAAATTGCAAACGGGGCAGACTTTTTTGGAAGAATTGTTGAAGAAAATCCCTCAAGATGCTACTTTAGGGATTTTCTCCCAAAAAATCTCGCAGGCTAACGTTGAATTTATCCAAAAACATGTCAAAATAAAGCTTTTAAAAGACGATCCGCTTGATATATTCCAAGCGGGCAAAAATTCAGATATCGTTTCCTTAGACAAAAGCCTGACAGGTTTGACAAGTGAGGAAAAGATTGCCAAAATCCCTATAAATGATGATGAAGCCATTCTTTTAACTAATTTGGAAGAGGTTTCATATCTTTTTAACTTGCGTGATTATTCGATGCCTTTTTCGTCAAAAATTAAGGCCAAAGCTGTTATTTTAAAAGACAAAGCTATTTTGTTTGAAGAGGACAGGCTTGATAAGTTTGAGGAATTTATAAAAACTCTTGATAAAAAAATATTTGTTGATAAAATTTCCATAAACGCCTATGACTACGCTCTTTTAGGAAGTCGCGCTGTTGAGATGAAAAACAGCCCAGTAAAACTTATGAAGTCCGTTAAAACAGATGCCGAAATTTCTCACTATATAGATGCTTTCAAACGTACGGACAAGGCTTTATTGGCAGTGAGAGAGTATATTGAGACAAAAGACAATATTTCAGAATTTGACGTTGCTAGAAAACTTGAAGAGGAATTTATAAAAAACGGCGCTTTGGGCTTGAGTTTTAATTCTATTGTCGCAAAGGATAAAAATTCTGCTTTGGCGCATTATTCCAAGTCCTCTCAAGATGAAATTATAAAAGATGGAAGTTTAGTTTTAATTGATTGCGGAGCTTATTTTGAAGGTGGGCTTGCAACGGATATTACGCGTGTTTTTGTTAAAGGAATGCCGTCCGATTTGCAAAAGAAAGTCTATACGACAGTTTTAAAAGCCTTTTTGCACGCCTATAATACTGAGGTTAAAAAAGGGCTTGCCGGTTATGATATAGATTCTGCCGCGCGTGTATTTTTTGATGAAAATAAAATCGAAGGGTTTGTGTTTAACCATGGGCTTGGACACGGTATTGGCATAAGCGTTCACGAGGCGCCTCCAAATCTTGGAAAAGGTGAGGTCGCAAAAAATCCTTTAGAAAATAACATGTGTTTTACGATTGAACCGGGACTCTATAACGAAGCACATTTTGGCGTAAGGCTTGAAAATTCCTGCTATTTGAAAAACGGAAAAATCGAATCATTTGTTCATATGCCTTATGAGAAAAAGCTCGTTGATTATTCGCTTTTGACCAATATTGAAAAAGAATGGCTTGAAGAATTCGGAGTGATTTAATGGAAATAACAAGTGTAAATAATGACTTAGTTAAAGAAACGGCAAAACTTCAGCAGAAAAAATACCGTGATAAAAAATTCCTCTTAGAGGGCTACAAAGCCATTGAAGGTGCTTATGAATCAGGTATTGAAATAGATTATGTCTTTGTTTTGACTCAAAAAGCTGATGAATACAAATTTTTGGGTGATAAAGTTATTCTCACAAACGAAGCTGTTTTAAAGAAAATTTCAACGACAGATTCTGCACCGGAAGCTGTTGGGGTGGCAATAAAACGCGAATACAACACCGATATGTTAAAAAAATCTCAAAAGGTTGTGCTTTTAGAAAATATAAAAGATGCGGGAAATCTTGGCACTATCTTAAGAACATCCGTTGCTTTCGGCGCCGATGCCGTGATTTTGTACGGTGACAGTGTTGATTTGTATAACCCAAAATGCGTGCGCTCTGCTGTTGGAAATCTTTGGAAAATTCCTGTTTTTGAGATAAAAGATTTTGGAGAATTGGAAAAAACTTTTGAAGGATTCAATCGAGTGGCGACTTTGCCGAGAGCAAAAAAATATTTAAAAGATTATAAATCTCAATTGCCTTGCCTTGTTATGTTTGGCTCTGAAGCTGACGGGTTAAGTGATAAGTTAATCAATTTTGCAACTGACAGCGTAAAAATTGAGATGGCGGAAGGCGTTGAATCTTTGAATTTGAGCGTTTCTTGCGCGGTTGTTTTATATCAAATATTTTTATAGTAAGATGTTTTTATGGAAGTTTTTGAAGTAAAGAAAATTTGGGAAGATGTAAAAGCCGAGTTAAAAAAGACGTTGCCTTCTCACGTTTATGATACTTGGATTGTATCTCTTGAGGCGACCGGCTATGATAATGATGTTTTCTCACTTTTAACCGTGCATCAGATGGCGGTGGAGCTTATCAGAAAAAGTCATTATGCTCAAATTAAGGCTGCACTTGAAAAGGTTTTAGGAAAAGAAACTGAATTTTCTATAAGCTATGATGCTGATTTGGCGGAAAAATATAAAAAAGAAAAGAAAAAAGAAAAAGCAAAAGCGCCAAAAGATGAAGATGATTCTACAACTTCAAAAGCTATGGAAAATCTTGCTCAGATGCAATCGTTTTCAAACCTGAATTTAAAGTATAAGTTTGATAATTTTGTTGTGGGTGAAAACAGCAGATTTGCGCACGCTGCAGCGTTTGCGGTTGCTCAAAACCCTGCCAAAAAATATAATCCGCTTTTTATCTATGGTGCCTCAGGTTTAGGTAAAACTCACCTTATGCAGGCTATCGGACATTATGTTATTTTTAATAAACCAAAATTAAAGGTCAGATATATTAAGACTGAAGAGTACGTTAACGAACTTATCAAAAATCTTCAAAACGGCGGTGAAAGAAACGCTCGTATGGAAAAGTTTCGCCAAAAGTACAGAAATGTTGATGTTTTATTGATTGATGATATTCAATTTTTGGAATCTAAAACTTATACTATGGAAGAAATTTTCCATACCTTTGATTCTTTGCATAACAATAACAAGCAGATAGTTATAACCTCTGACAGGCTGCCAAAAGATATTCCGACACTTCCGGACAGGCTCAGAACACGTTTTGAGATGGGACTTGTTGTTGATATAACGCCTCCGGATTTTGAAACAAGGGTTGCTATTTTGAAGAATTTGGCAGAGCAGATTTCTATGAAGGTTGATTTTGAAGTTTTTGAATATATTGCAAATAACTTTGTAAACAATGTTAGGGAATTAGAGGGTGCGTTCAACAAGGTTAGTGCGTACGCGGATATTGAAAAAGTTGATTTGACTTTGGATTATGCAAAAAAAGTTCTTAATTGTGAGGCGATGAAAAAAGCTATCACAATTGATAAAGTGGCAAAGACTGTCGCAGAATACTACAATGTAACTCTGCAAGATTTCAAGAGTACTTCAAGAAACCAAAAGGTTTCAGGCTCCAGACATGTTGCTGTTTATTTGGCAAGAGAAATTACCGGCAAGAGTTTTGAAAGCATAGCTGAATATTTTAACAAAAAACATACCACAATGCTTTATTCTTACGAAAAAATAAAAGAAGAAATTAAGCACGACAAAGAGCTTGACAGAGAAGTTATTGAGATAAAAAATAAAATCAAAAATTAGAGGTCAGTATGTTTGATTACATAAAAGGTATTTTGACAAATAAATCAAATAGCAGCAAGGGATTTACCGCAACCATTGAAACTGCAGGCGGGGTTGGGTATTTGATGGAAATTACCTCAAGAGATTATTCAGAGCTTTGCGCGGTTAATGAAAGCACTAAATTATATACTGTTTTAATCCACAGAGAAGATAAAATGAGCCTTTGCGGGTTTGTTAAAAAAGAAGACAGAGACATTTTTAATATTCTGACCTCTGTTTCAGGTGTGGGAAGCAAAATGGCCTTGACTTTGTTGGATGAATTTCCGTCATCAGAGTTAATCGGGTTTGTTATAGAAGGTAACTATAAAGAGCTTACAAGAGCAAAAGGTGTCGGGCCAAAATTGGCACAAAAAATTATCCTTGAATTGAAGGATAAGCTTATGAATTACAAAGAAACTGAACCTATTGTTATTACATCCGCTAAAGTTCAAAATTCTCAAGCTGTTGAAGATGCGCAGATGGTCCTTGTTTCTTTGGGTTATGAAAAGGATGAAATTAAATCGGCAATGAACAAGGCTGCAGCCTTCTTGAAAGAAAATACTTCAGCCGAAGAAATTCTAAAAGAAACTTTAAAAATATTATCTATGTAAAAAAGAGGCCTTGTGAGCCTCTTTTTTTATAGTAACAATATTATAAATCCGGCTAAAATCATTGCAGGTCCAAAAGGTAAATAAGTTCTGTTTTCCGGATTTTTTATACCTCTAAGAACCTCTCTGCATGCAAATATACCAATTACCGCAAGTACAATAGCGCTTGCAACATAGGCGATTTGGTTTGACAACCAGCCAAAATTTGCAGCCATTGCAAAAGCTGCGGTGTATATAAAAAATGCACCTAAAGAAATAATTGTCATCCAGTTTTTGTCATCAAATTCTTTCTTAATATATATAGGTAAGGTGATTATAACTTGTATAATTACGCTTAAAACCAATATAACCAAAAGCATTCTCCATCCAAAAACCGCACCCAATCCTGCTGCGATGAAAGAATCTCCCTCGCCGAAAGCTCTTGAACCTGCTATCAAATAACCGATTCTTGCAACGATTTCCATAATTACAAAACCGATAATTATCCCCAAAAGAGTGCTTGCAATAGAATTTCCGACAATCCATTCCGTTGTGAAGCTGAATTGTCCCATAAGCTTATGATATTGGTACATATCTACAGCTGTTACAAGTATTGCATACAAAAGCCCAACACCTATAAGTAAATATGTATGAATGTCAAAAACAACTTTTTCCCTCCAGTCAGTTGCCGCTATTACTATGAACAAACTGCCGATAATCCAAGCAAATAAGCTATCCCAGCTAACTCCGAATTTTAAGAAAGCCAAAACAAACATAACGCCTGTTAAAAATTCAACGATAGGATATTGAATGCTTATTTTTTCACCGCAAAATCCGCATTTGCCTCGTAAAATTATATATGAAAGTATAGGAATATTGTGCCACCATAGTAGTTTGTGCTGACATTTAGGGCATTTTGAACCAGGAAAAACGATTGATTCATTGCTCAGCGCTCTTAGAACTACTACGTTTAAAAAGCTTCCTATACACAATCCAACAATGAAAATCAACAATAATATTGCTGCTACAAGCATAATTTACTCCTTATCTTTCGTAATTTTTAATCAATTCATACATTCTGTTTAATGCTTTTTTGAGTCTCCTTGAAACTTGCATTTGTGAAATATTTATTTTTTCTGCAATTTCTCTTTGGTTTAAATCTTCGTAATAACTCAATTCTATTATTTGTCTTAATTCCGGAGGCAATTTTTTTATGGTGCTTGATAACATAATTTTATTTTCGTAAGAATTCATGTATTCCTTGTAATCTCCTGCCGGAATTTTGTCTAATAGTGAAAAATCTTCGTCGTCACCTTTTAAATATTGATCAAGTGAAAGAGCGTTTTTGTATTTGTCTATATTTAAAACTTCTTCGACTTTTGTTGCAGAAATGCCCAATATTTTGGATATATCTTCGGCTGATGGATCTTCAATCCCTTCCTCGGTAAGTTTTTTTGCCGTAGATGTTATTTTAAAAACTAATTCTTGAAGTTCTCTTGGTGCTTTTATTATCGTGGCTTTATCTCTCAGATAGTGTTTAATTTCGCCCTTGATGAAATATGTGGCATAAGTTCTGAATTTTGTATTCATATTGCACTTATACGCTTCGATAGCCTTTATCAAACCCAAAGAGCCTACTTGTATAAGATCTTCATTGCTCACACCTGATTGTAGCGCAATAGTGTTCGCAATTTTCTTGACTAAAACCATTGCTTCTTCAACTATTTTAAGATGCAGCATACGCTTTTTCTTTTCGTCGGTGCATTCTTTATAGGATGCTATTATACTGTCGAGTTTTTCGTAGGTCTTATTCATTAGTTACTCTCTCATGATTTTCATTATAGCATATTTTTCTTTTATATCTAAATTTTAATTTTATGTAATAATTTAAGGAGCATGATTTTTTTTATGCTACAATTTTTACATAGGAGCGAAATAATGATTACAGTAAAAGATGTTGAACACGTTGCAAAACTTGCAAGATTGGAATTAACAGAAGAAGAAAAAGAGCTTTATACAAAACAATTAGGGGATGTTTTGAAATATGTTGATCAAATGAACGAGGTTGATACTTCTAATGTTAAGCCAATGTCGCATGCGATTGATTTTGTTAATGTAATGAGAGAAGACAAAGTTGTATACGAGCAGACAAAAGAACAATTGATGGCGAATGCTCCGGAAGAAGAAAACGGATTTTTCAAAGTTCCGAAGATTAATTAAAGTTTAAAAAGTATAGTAAGTAGTTTGGGGTATGTGTAAATGACAAAATATATTTTTATTACCGGTGGGGTAGTAAGTTCATTAGGTAAGGGTATTATAGCTGCATCTTTGGGAAAACTTTTGAGGGCTCGCGGATTTTCCGTTATTAACCAAAAGTTTGACCCGTATATAAACGTAGATCCTGGGACTATGAGCCCGTTTCAACACGGTGAAGTTTTTGTAACAGATGACGGCGCAGAAACTGACTTGGATTTGGGACACTATGAACGTTTTACCGATACGAATTTGGGTAAATTCAATAACGTAACCTCAGGCAGTGTTTATCAAACAGTTATCGAAAAAGAGCGCAAAGGCGATTATCTTGGCGCGACTGTTCAGGTTATTCCGCATATTACAAATGAAATTAAATCAAGAATAGCAGGGGCGACAAAACAGTTTAAACCTGATTTTCAGTTGATTGAAATCGGTGGAACAATCGGTGATATCGAAAGTTTGCCTTTTATTGAATCAATCAGACAATTCAAATCGGAAGTCGGCATCGGTAATGCAATTTCTGTTCATTGCACTTTGCTTCCTTATCTTCCGACATCGGGCGAATTGAAAACAAAACCTTCTCAGCACAGTGTAAGTGTTTTGAGAAGTTATGGTATTCAGCCGGAAATTCTTGTTTGCAGAACGACAAGAGCTATTCCGAAAACTGAAAAAGAAAAGCTCGCCCTGTTTTGTTCCGTTCCGAAAGATGCGGTTATTGAATGCCGTGATATGAAAAGCATCTACGAGGTTCCGCTTGCTTTGGAAGAACAAAAAATGGCCGATGTAATTTTGGATATGTTGAGAGTAACGTCTAAAAAACCGGATTTGAAGGGTTGGGAGCAGCTTGTTGAAAAAATTAAAAATCCTAAAAAGACCTTAAGGGTTGCTATTGCAGGTAAATATACGAAGCTTTCCGATGCTTATATTTCTGTTGTTGAGTCTTTAAAACACGCAGGATATGCAAATGATGCGGCAATAGAAATTAAGTGGATAAATTCAGAAGAATGTATGGATGAAAAGCGCTGCAAAGAGCTTTTGAAAGATGTTCAGGCAGTTGTTGTCCCGGGCGGGTTTGGTGTTAGAGGTATTGAAGGCAAGCTTAATGTAATTAAGTATGCAAGAGAAAATAATCTTCCGTTTTTGGGACTTTGCTTGGGTATGCAGTGTGCGGTTATTGAATATGCCCGCAATGTTGCAGGTTTGAAGGGTGCAAATTCTGCTGAATTTGATGAAAATGCTCAATATCCCGTAATTGATTTGATGATGGAACAAAAAAATGTTAAGGGTTACGGTGGTACAATGAGGCTGGGTGCATATGATTGTGTCTTGAAAAAAGGCTCTGTTGCTGCCAAGGCTTACGGCAAGGAAAAAATTTCCGAACGCCACAGGCACAGATACGAAGTTAATAATGAATACTTGCCGCAAATTGCTGATGCGGGGCTTGTATTCTCCGGCATGTCACCTGACGGAATGTTGGCAGAAGTGGTGGAATTGCCTAAAAATGATTGGTTTGTTGCATCGCAATTCCATCCGGAATTTAAATCTCGTCCGGATAGACCGCATCCTTTATTCAAGGGGCTTATTGACGCCGCAGTAAAAAGAATATAAAAATGTATTGGAGATAGTAGTTAATGACTGATTTAAAGAAGTTTAGCACTGTTCAATTTTTGAATTTTGCATTGGGTTTTTTTGGTCTGCAGTTTGCTTGGCAGATGAGGATTATATTATCAGGACCGGTTACGGAAAATTTAGGGGCTGATCCTTTTATATACGGCTTAATTTGGCTTGCGGGGCCTTTTACCGGAATGGTTGTACAACCCCTTGTAGGCGCATTGAGTGATAAAACGGTTTCTAAATTCGGGAGAAGGCGTCCTTATCTTTTGGGCGGTGCGCTGATTGCAAGTTTGGCATTATGGATTTTTCCTAATTCCCAAAATGTTACGGCTTGGTTGGAGAATCTTACGGGTGTGAATTTCCCTGTACTTACTGCTTTGGTTTTTGCTGCTTTAATGATATGGATTATTGATGCTTGTATCAATATAGCACAAGGGCCTTATAGGGCACTTGTCCCTGATATTGTGCCTCCTGAACAGCATTCTATTGCAAATTCTTATATGAGTTTAGCGATTGGTTTGGGTTCAGTTGTAGCTGCCGGGGTTGCACCGTTTTTGAAGTATGTTTTTAATTATCAAATGTCCATACCTGCGCAGTTTGTGATGGCAGCTCTTGCATTTTCACTTGCTATGATTTGGACTTGTGTAACTATCAAGGAAAATCAAACTAAAAAAGAACTTATAGAAAAGGTGGCTGTTGCAAATATTAAAGAAGATAATTTTGGGGATAGTTTGAAAAATTTCTTTTTATTGTCGCCTGAAGTTTCCAAAATTTGTCTAATGCAATTTTTTACTTGGATGAGTACTATGTGTATGCTGATATTTTTTACACAATATTCTGTGCACACGCTTTTCGGCGTTCCTGATTTAACGTCAGTAAATGATGCCGTTAGAATTCAATTCGAAAATGCTGTTGTTAACGGAACAAATTTTTCATCAATTTGTTTTGCAATATTTAACCTCATTTGTTTCTTGGTTGCTATTCCGATTGGAGTTTTGGCCGAGAAATACGGTAACAAAAAAGTTCACATAATATCGTTATTATCAATGGTTGTTGCTTATTTGGGAATGGCATTTACTAAAAATACAATTTATGTAGCTGCTTTGATGGGGTTGGCAGGTATTGGCTGGGCAAGTATATGTGCTTTGCCTTTTGCAATGCTTTCAAAATATATTAAAAAGGGTACGGAAGGTTCTGTGATGGGTATATTCAATATATTTATTGCCGGTCCTCAGGTATTTGTTTGTACTTTGGGAGCTTGGTTTATTTCTAAATGCGTATTTAGTGCAGGAGATAATTTGGTCAATTATCATTGGGAATATGCATTTTTGTTAGGCGCTGTATGTCTTGTTTGTGCAGCAATGATTACTAAAACTATAAAAGATTAGTTTGAAAAATTTATTTATTATCTCGCAAAAAATTACCCTGAAATATTCAGGGTAATTTTTTAGATTCGGTTATTTTTATTTTTAAACTGATAAGATAAATCCGCCTTTATCGGCATTTTTAAGATTGTCACCTTCGATTTTTGCACGAAGATTTTTTATGTATTTGTAAACATAATCTCTAGGCAATTCCAAAAGTGCAGCTAAGTCTTTTGCATAAACAATTTTGTTGCTGTTTTGTGCAAAATAATCAAATACTTTTTGTTCTCTGTCAGTTAAAGCTTTCTTGAAAACAATTCTGACTTCATCTCTCAAAGTATCTTCATTTTTAACTTGTGGCTTCACAGCTTTTGGTGCGGAAGCTTTTTTAGCTGCAGTTTTTTTAGCTACAGGAGCTTCAGCTTTCAGTTGAGTTGCAGAGAAAGGTGAAGGAGAAATTTCTCTTTCTCTTTCGTAAGCTCTGTCTGCAATCGTGCTCAATCTTTCTGTTCTTGACTGTGCCCAATCAGTTTCGTTTGAGATTACCGGCTGACCCTTAAGTACAATGTCTACTATGTCATTTGTCGGTTTATCTTCTGCTAATTTTTTCCCTAGTCTGGCAGCGAATTCTTCTAATGTAATCTTTTCTAATGAGCTTCTCCACTGTTTGATCTCTTCCTTGCTCAAATATTCAGACATTCATTAATCTCCTTAAACCTAATAATCTCTTTCACAATTATAACTTAGCACAAACCATGCTCCAAAAGTGCAAAATGTTTCATAACGTAAATTTTTATGTTCAATATTTTACAATTGTCACATTTTTTAATGCTTTTTGCCGGAAAAATTAATCTAAAATTCCTGTATCCAATATTTTTTGGACTTCTGAATTCATAATTTTATGGATTTCCGGAATTGATTTTGTTCCGTCAATACTTATGAAGCCGTATTCTTTTTTCATATTTTCATACTGCTCGAGGCACTTGTTTTGATAGATTTCAAAGCTATTATAAAAATCAGTTGAAAATCCTACGTCACGTCCGCTTTCATAAAAATCCAAGCCAGTTGTTCCGATAATTCTTTTCAAAAGCACATCAACAGGCATATCCAAATAGAACACCAAATCAGGCTCAGGGGCGTATTCGTACAGGTTTTTAACCCAATCAATATTTTGACCTCTAACTACATCACGCGCAAGGGCTGTGTAATAATATCTGTCTAATAATACAATAAATCCTGACTTTAGTGCCGGTATAATCTGGTTTTCCAATCTGTCGGCAAAATCTGCGGCATACAAAAGGCTGTATGTCGTTGCGTTTAGAAGGTTTCTATCCTTTGCATCATCAATGACATCTGCAATGAGTCTGGATGTTTTCCATTCAGACACCATAACGCCGTATGACTGGTCTTGCAGTGATCGTTTCAAAAGCTCCAATTGAGTAGATTTGCCGGAACCGTCTGTCCCTTCTATTACTACTAAAAGTCCTTCGTAGCCGTGTTTTGTTTTAAATTTTTTCATCTAAATTTCTACCCCTTTGGCTTTCAAAATTTCTCTAAGCATTTTTCTTATCTCGACCTGTTTTTTGTGGATTGTATCGTTTGCATCGAGCTTTACGATATCAAATTCATTTAGCATTTTTTTATATTCTTCAACAACTCTTGTTTGGAAAATCAGATAACTTTCAAACGGATCATTGCTTAACTTTAAATCCATACCTGCTTCGTAGAATTTTGGAGTTCTGTTGAAGCAAATTCTTTCCATAGAAGTTTTTGGATCAATGTCAAAATAAATTGTCAAATCAGGTTTGATAGCAAAATCATAAACCTGTCGGACCCACTTTGGATCAACACCTCTTGCCACATCTCTTGCAAAAGCAGTGAAAGCGTATCTGTCTGCAAGTACGATAAATCCGGCCTTCAGCGCAGGTGCGATAACCTGTTTTAATCTGTCAGCAAAATCGACCGCATGCAGCAAGCTAAAGGTTCGTGGTGAAAGCATATTTTTCTTCTTGGCCAGCTTTGTTGTCTGGCTGATAAGTGGTGAAGAATTCCACTCGGTAAAAATAACATCTTTACCGCTTGCTTTGAGCCAATCTCTTAAAAGTGCAAGTTGGGTTGATTTGCCTGAACCGTCAATCCCTTCAACGCAAACCAATGTGCCTTCATAGTTATGTTTTTCGGTTAATTTTGCCAATGTAATCCTCTTTCTATCATTGAAACATTTATTCTTCCAAATTTAGCGGATAAATTATCCATAAAATGTAAGAAGTACAATTCAGGCTCCAAATCCTTTTCGTCCAAATCAATTATTGCACCCCATTCTTCTCTGCCGTGGTGTGCCGCAATCATTTTTGCTACGCGTTGAAACCCGTTCATCATACATAATGAAAATCCGTATTGTGAGTGGCTTATCCAGTCGTGACGGAAATTTTCATCGTAATCTATCAAGCCTGTTTCTAAATCCACCGTATATTCAAAAATCTTTCCTATATCATGTAAAATACAAGCAGCTATTGCAACATCACTGCTTATTTTCAATGTGAACATTTCAAGGTTTTTCTTTGCAAATTCAACGCATTCTATTGTGTGAACCATAAGTCCGCCGATATAGTTGTGGTGCATAACTTTTGCGGCCGGCATTATTTTGATTTTTTCTTTGTGTTCTTCAAAGTAGCTTGCTAAGAAATCCCTCAATTTTTCATCTTTAATTTCATTGAAGTAGCTTGTAAGTTTTTTGTATGTTTCTTCTCTTTCGTTTTCATCCAGACCCGTTTTGGCTTCTTTGATTAATTCAAGAGAGGATACTAAACAATTATTAAATTTTTCGTTAAAACTTGCGGAAACTATTCTCACCTGATTACCTGCTCTGAAAATTTTATTATCCAGTCGGTTCAGAGTTTCTTCCCACAAAATACAGTTTAGTAAAGAATCGTCCTTTGTACTTTTAAGTTGAAGTTTACCCATTTTTGTTCCGGCTTTTGTGTCGCCTATTGAAAATACAACAACTTCGTATATTGTTTCTGTATCAAACATTTTTATCCCTTTTTAATTTTTTTCTCTGTCAATAAGTTTTTTGTTGCTCCAAACAAATGATGAGCGAATTTCTTGACCTGTTTTTTCTATCAAATGTTCTGCGTTTTCTTTGCGGAGTTGGTTGAATTTTTTACATCCTGATTTCATTTCGTTCAAAAATTCATCCGCAAATTCACCGCTTTGAATATTTTTCAAAATTTCTTTCATCGCTTGTTTTGATTCGTTTCCGATAACACGAGGTCCGCGCGTCATATCGCCGTATTCGGCAGTGTTTGAGATAGAATATCTCATATCCGCAAGTCCGCCTTGGTATATCAAATCAACTATCAATTTCATTTCGTGCAAGGTTTCAAAATATGCCATATATGGTGAATAGCCTGCCTCTGTCAAGGTTTCAAATCCTGCTTTTATAAGTGCCGAGATTCCGCCGCAGATTACAGCTTGTTCGCCGAACAAATCCGTTTCGGTTTCTTCGCGGAAAGTTGTTTCAATAATCCCTGCACGGCCTGCACCTATTGCAGATGCGTAGGAAAGTGCAACCTCTTTTGAATCGCCTGTCGGGTCTTGGTATACGGCAACCAATGAAGGAACACCTTTGCCTTCAAGGTATTCGCTTCTTACAGTGTGTCCCGGGCCCTTTGGCGCTACCATAATTACATTGATGTCGCTTGGGGCTTCTATTTTTTTGAAATGTATATTAAAGCCGTGCGAAAACATCAAATACTGACCTTTTCTCATATAAGGTTTTATTTGTCTTTCATAAACCTCTGCCTGAATTTCGTCAGGAATCAAAATTTGAACAATATCAGCCCATTTTACGGCATCCTCTATTGTCATTGTTTTGAAGCCGTATTGTTTTGCTTTTTTGTCGGAATTTCCGCCTAATCTCAAGCCCAAAACAACGTCACAGCCTGAATCCTTTAGGTTAAGCGATTGTCCGTAGCCTTGTGAACCAAAGCCGATTATTGCAATTTTCTTTGTTTTAATTAAATCTTTGTTAATGTCCTTGTCCAAATATATTTTAAGATTATCCATATCCACCTCGTCACATAATCTTAGCATAAAGAACATTTTTTTTCAAAATTTTAATTGGTCAAAATACTATTTTCTCCAAATAAAAATACTTTTAATGCGCTTTCGGCTTCTTTGATAGGTTTGTAGAAATCTTTTACAAATACGCATTGAGTTTGGATGCAATTCAGATTTCTTTGGTGAAGATATTCTTCAAGTGTGTCAGCTGTTTTTGCGTATTGTCGATGTTTTAAAAATGCCGTAAATCTTGTTTTGCGTCTGGATATTTCTTTTATTGCAAAATTCAAAATTTCATCATAATTAAACTGATAACCGTTGTTTGTTGAAATATCAATTATAAAATTCAGATTATCAACAGTTGTTATTGAAAGATATGCAATGATATTTTCGCCGTCATCCAAAACGTATCTGTTTTTATAGCAATTGCTAAAGCCTGCAAGTATAGGCTCCATATATTCTTGAGGAATTCTTTCCATTGATGGCTTGTACAAATTGTTTAATTCACTGTTGTAAAGTCTTGCAACTCCTTTTGCGTCATCATTTTGGCAAGGTCTGAAATGTGCGACGGCATCTGTTTGAGGAACAAAATTATCAAGCTTCCACAAATTTTCATATGAACACTGTCTGAATCCGCAACCTTCAACAAAAAGTGTACACAGCTCATCGTGACATTCATCAACGTATACAGTGAAACAGTGTGCGCCTTTTGCGCCGTATCTGGCAATGATGAATTCGATTAGCTGTTTGCCTACGTTATAAAAATCCTGCTTGAACACAAGTCTTGTAATATTTATTTTATAAGGGTTTCCTATTGTCGGAACAACAGTTATGAGCCCTAAAATATCTTCGCCTTCCAATAAAATATATGATTCGGGTTTGAATTTGTACCTCAAAGGCAAAAGGTTATTCAAAATTCCCGCAGGCTCCTCCATAATCATCTTGGCAAACCTATCATGTTCTTCCGGTCCCAAGTATGATATCATTTTGTTAATTTTAGGATAATCAAAGCAGAATAATTTTCGAATCCTCGTCATACGTATATTTTAATATATCTTTTATTTTCATGCAAGTTGTGCTAAAATATTTTCTGCGAGGCGAGATATGAAAATAGCAGTTATTAATAAAGGAAAAATTATAGTAAAAGAGACTTCAGATTTGGAGCTTAATGGTAGAGAAGGTGCCGTTGTAAGGGTTTTAGGGTGCGGTCTTTGCGGGTCTGATATTGTTAAATTTGTTCATAAAATTTCAAAAGACGGGACTGTTTTGGGTCACGAAATTGTTGCGGAAATTGTTGAAATTAAATCAAAAACTAATTTTAAAGTTGGCGATGTTATTATAACATCCCACCACATTCCTTGCGGGGAATGCGTATATTGCAGAAACGGTAACGTTTCAATGTGTGAGCACTTTAAATCAACTAATATTGTCCCGGGCGGGTTTAGCGAGTATGTTTATTTGACGGAAGAACATTTGCAAAATGTGGCGCATCTAAAGCCCGAAAATCTTTCTGAAGATGAGGCATCTTTCTATGAACCTTTGGGCTGCTGCGTTAGAGCTATTAAAAGAGCTAATTTGAGAGGAAATTCTACAGCGCTTGTTATAGGTTTGGGTTCTATTGGTATTTTGATGGCGCAAGCCCTCAGGGCTTTTGGAATGGATGTTATAGGTTGTGATTTGATTCCTGACAGGGTTAGAAGACTCAGAGATTTGGGAATTTCTGCTTTGAATGTAAAAGAAATGGATCCGAATTTTGAGGCGGATGGCGTCTTTATGACATCAGGTTCGGATAAGGCTATAAATACTGCTTTGAAATATGTAAGAAATGGCGGAAAAATCCTAGTATTTTCAAGCACTCCAAATAACTGGGGCTATGCAAATAACGAGATTTATTATAGAGAATTGACTGTTTTGGGAAGCTATTCTCCTGCGCCTATTGATTTGCAGGATTCTTTGAACCTTTTGAGATCCGGGCAGGTCAAGGTTAAGGATTTGTCTACAGTTTATAAACTTGATGATATTCAGCAGGCTTTTGACGATACTATGAACAACAGAATTATGAAGGCTTATATAAAAATTAAGGAATAGTATGAAAGCTATACAGTATTACGGACCACAGAATATAAAGTATGAAGAAGTGATGGTGAAACCGCCTGAAGAGGGTGAAGTTGTCGTAAAAGTTATGGCAGCATTGACTTGCGGAACTGATGTCAAAACTTTTCGCCGCGGTCATCCTGTTTTGATTAAGAATATTCCGTCAGGGTTTGGGCATGAGTTTTCCGGAATTATTGAAAAAGTTGGCAGAAATGTTGAAGGCTTCAAGGTTGGAGATAGAGTCGTTGCGGCCAATTCTGCACCTTGCGGACATTGTTTTTATTGCAAAAGAGAAGAGTATAATCTGTGTGAGAATCTTGATTTATTAAATGGTGCTTATGCAGAGTATATAACGGTTCCGGCAAGAATTGTCAAGAAAAATATGCTGATTTTGCCTGATGATTTGAGTTTTGAGCGTGCAGCTTTTTGCGAACCTTTGGCAAATGTGGTTCATGGGGTTGAAAGAACTGATATAAAACCGGGTGATACTGTCGGAATTATAGGTATCGGCCCGATAGGCTTGATGTTTGCAAGGCTTGCAAAATTAAAGGGTGCACGTGTTATTGTGGCAGGGCGTAATCCTTTGAAATTAAGAATGGCGGATGAATTTGCATACGCCGATGAAATTGTTGATTTGACAAAATATCCTAATCCTGAAAAAATATTCAGAGCATTTACTGAGGAAGAAAAAGGTTTGGATATTGCTGTTGAATGTGTTGGGTTGCCGGAAATTTGGGAGAGAATTTTCTCCTGTGTTCGCCCCGGAGGCAAGGTGCACTTCTTCGGCGGTTGCAAATCAGGTTCTACTGTTACTTTTGATACAACAAGAATGCACTATGGCGATATCACTATGATGAGTGTTTTCCACCATACGCCGAAATATTTCAGAATGGCACTTGATTATATTGCATCAGGTGAAGTGGAAGTTGAAAAACTTATTACTGATACTTTGCCGTTGGAAAAGGTTGAATATGCAATGCAGGAGCACATTGACGGTAAGGCTATTAAGTTTTTGATAAAACCGTGGCAATAAAAAAGACGAATTTTAAAAATCCGCCTTTTATTAAACTCTCTTCTTATTTTGCTGCTATTTTACAGCTACCAGTTTGGCTTGAATACCTGCATCGGCATTTACTGCACGTGCATTCATTAACGCCATTGAACGGCGTTTTCTCGCTCCTCTTAATATAAATTCAACACTATCGCTTACATTACACGAAGGTTGTGAAATCTTTTTTATCATTAAAAATACTCCTTAGACAACTAATTACATTTTTGTTATCGGTTTATTTAAGGATAATCTTTAATAAAATCATTAAATTGTAAAAAAAGTTAACAAAATAAACTTTCGCTATCAAAAATTTACGCAAATATTCCTTTATAAAAGTATAAAGAAAAGGAGTGTGTTATGATAGGTTCAGTTTCAGGTGTTGGCAGATTTGCCCCAACAACAGTAAGACGTTCTCCACAGGAGATTTTGAATGAACGCAGCAAAGAAATTCGTCGTGAGCGTATGGAAAAATTGTACGATAATTTGGAAGCTAAAAAAGAAAATAATGAAAAAATGACTGATGTTCAACTTATGCAATTGTATTTCATGAAGGCTATGAAAATTGCTGAAAAACTCGGTGATGCACCGGTTATATACTAATTGTGGCTTTTTGTTACAAAATATTTAATTATTGCTTTTGTTACAAATTAATTATTTATTTTGTATTATGATGTTTTTAAGGAGAAATTTTTATGGATAAAGTTACATTGGCAATTCCTTCAGTAAGTTCAACAAATTTATTAAAGAACTATTCTACGGGCAATGTACAGCAAAAAGAAAGTTTTACATCAGATCAAAAACCGGCAGAAGAAATAATCAGTAAAGAAGCTGCAGATGCTTCAAAAGTATATAGCAGAGTTGTTGTAAACAAAAAGCCGGTTGAAAACAAAACCCTTGAGGCTAAAAAAGCCGAGCTTATCAGCCAAGGTAAATTGGAAGGTAAAGATTTTAATGTAAAATATGCAGGTGAAAATTTCAAAACTTTAGAAGTTATTGAAAATGGTAAAACTTCTGAGATTTTCTTCTACGAAAACAAAGATGACTCGGATGGCAAACTCGAAACTTATACTAAATATGAGTACTGTTTGAATCCTGAAACTACAGGATTGAAAAAATCTTTGACAGGCTATGATGCTGACGGCAAGTTTATTTTTAGATCAAATGTTTATGAAAAAGAAAAATCACCATATAAAAATATGAAGGTTAATTTTGATACAAAATTCGACAAATTTGTCGAAAAACTTGAGTCTGAAAATGCAAAATTCGTAATTAATCATACAGAAGGAAACGATACAACAACTCATTCAGTGTCCGTTTTGGACAATGATCGTGTCTTGAAATATGAATTTACGCACGATATAAACGGTGAGCCGTTAGAAGTAAGTGTAAGCGAAGTTGGTAATGACGGATATAATAAAAATGTTATAGCTTTTGGTCCGGAAGAAACGGTTTATACTGAGTTTAAAGATAGTTTGATATATTAATTTTGATAAATACAAAAAAGAGGACTTTTGAAAGTCCTCTTTTTTTATGTCTTTTAAAATTTTAACTACACAGCGTAAACGCTAACTTGTTTTCTGTCGCGTCTGTGTGGTTCGAATTTAACCTGTCCGTCGATAAGTGCGAATAATGTATCATCAGAACCGATTCCTACATTATTTCCCGGATGGATTTTTGTACCTCTTTGACGAACAAGAATATTTCCGGCTTTAACAGTTTCGCCGCCGAATTTTTTAACACCCAAGCGCTTCGCTTCTGAGTCGCGTCCGTTACGGGTAGATCCCATACCTTTCTTATGTGCCATTTTTTATTCTCCTTGTTGATTTTTTACTTTTGTAATCTATTCAGCAGCTGCTTCTGTTGTTTCTGCTGTTGCTTTTTTCTGAGCTGATGTTCTAATTTTGTTAATCATTACTCTTGTAAAGCCTTGTCTGTGACCTTGTTTTCTTCTGTAACCTTTTTTAGGTCTTTGTTTGAAAACAATAACCTTTTTAGCTTTGTCGTGAGCCATAACGGTACCTTCAGCAGATGCACCTGCAACGTAAGGTTGACCTACTTTTGATTTTTTACCGTTTACGATCATAACAATTTTATCGAAAACAACTTTGCTGTCTTTTTCTGCATCAAGTAATTCTACTTCTACGTAGCGTCCTTCTTCAACTTGATACTGTTTTCCGCCTGTTTCTACGATTGCGTACATTTCTTATTTCCTTTCATTTTGGGTATCGTATCCCTTTATCAGAGCGAAACTTTATCAGGGCTTTTGATTCCGGATTCTATTTCGGCTTTAGGGGATTTTTATAACGAGTTACCGCATACTAATACGTAAAAGTATTATCCGACACATAAAAACAGTTGTCAAGTAGTTTTAATATTTGTTAACTTTATGATTTATGGAGCTTTTTTGCTGTATCATGATTAATATGAGAGAAGATGAGATAGTTAAAGCTTGCGGGGCGGAAGTATTAAAAAGCAGCGGAAAGGCTTTGGATTACAACTTTTCCACTGATACAAGAACGATTAAATCGGGGGATATTTATCTTCCGTTGAAGGGTGCAAGCTTTGATGGCGAAGATTTTATTCAAGATGCCCTATCAAAAGGTGCGGTCGGATATTTTACCACTCGCGGTGAAATTTTTCCTTCTGCTGAAATCGTTTTTAAGGTCAGTGATACTCTTAAAACATATCTTGAGCTTGCAAGTTTTTATAAAGATAAAATAGGTCCAAAAGTCGTCGGTATTACAGGAAGTTCCGGTAAAACAACGACAAAAGAGATGCTTTATTCCGTTTTGTCGAAAAAGTTCAATACTGTTAAAACTTTTTCTAACCACAATAACGAAATAGGCTTTTGTCAAACTGCTTTTCAAATAAATTCTGACACGGAAGTTTTGATTGTGGAAATGGGCATGAGAGGTTTGGGTGAGATTGAATTGATTGCACGCTATGCAAAGCCTGACATCGCAATTATTACAAATGCCGGCACCTCTCATATAGGAAGATTGGGAAGTCTTGAAAATATCGCAAAGGCCAAGTGCGAGATTGCTGAATTTTTACCCGAAAACGGCGTTTTTATAGCACATAATCAAGACAGAATTAAAAATATTGTGAACTTCAAGGGCGAAAAAATATATTTTACAATAAATGATGTTGAAATTTTAGAGAAAAAGCCTTCTTATTCAAAATTTAATTACAAAGGCCGTGTGTATGAATTAAACGTTGAGGGTGATTATAACATAGAAAATGCACTTCCTGTTATTGAAACCGCTTATAAGTTGGGAATGAATTACGATGACATTTGTGCTGGGCTTTTATCTTACAAACCTATTGAAAAACGTTGGGAAGTTCAAGAGATTCAAGGTTTTAAGGTTATAAATGACAGCTACAATGCAAATCCTGATTCTATGAAAGCTTCTGTAAAAACTTTTATTGAATTGTATGAAAATCCTGTTGTAGTGCTCGGTAATATGGGCGAATTAGGAGAAGATGAGGCAGAATATCACAGAGAAGTCGGAAGATATTTGGCAAAACAAAATATAAAGAATGTTAAATTTTTGTCGGTTGGCAATCTTGCTGCTGAAATTGCCTCAGAACTTGAAAAAGCAGGGGCTTGGGTTGAAAAATTTGATGACAATGAGAGTGTATCTCGTTACATTCTTGCTAATTTAAATGTCGGTAATACAATATTTTTAAAGGCTTCAAGAGCTGTGAAGTTTGAAGAAATTATTGAAAATTTAAAAAGAGGTAAGCTATGATAATGATAACGGTATCATTTCTTTTAGGAATGATTTTGTGCTTGTTGTTCGGAGTTCCGTATATTGATTTTTTAAAGAAAAAAATGATTGGGCAATATGTAAAAGAGCTTGCGCCTGAAACTCATGCGCAAAAACAAGGTACGCCAACGACCGGTGGTGTTTTTATCATAGTTGCGATAATATTTGCGTCACTAATCACTTTGATGCTTGCACAAAGACTCACAACAGATGCGTTGATAATCCTTTTGACGCTTGTGTTTTATACTTTTGCAGGATTTCAAGACGATTATATAAAAATCAAGGGCAAAGGTAACGACGGTTTAACTCCGAGAGGTAAGTTTTTAAGACAAGTTGCTATTGCACTTTTACCGACTTTATACGTTATGATGACAAATCCGTTTGGTTCTTATTTTACGATAGGACATTGGGTTATAAATTTAGGCTGGATATATCCGTTGTTATCAATTTTCATAATAACCGGTGCTTCAAATGCTTATAACCTTACGGACGGATTAGATGGGCTTGCGGCATCTACCGGAGTTCCTGCATTTGTTGCTAGTTCTTTAATAGCATTATTCAGCGGATATCCTGAGGTCGCAATAATTTCTGCTGCTGTTGCAGGCGGATTGGTTGGATTTTTGAAATATAACAAGCCAAAGGCGCAAGTTTTTATGGGAGATACAGGCTCTCTTGCTATAGGCGGTTTGTTAGGGACTCTTGCTGTAATGGGAAAATTTGAATTTTTATTGATTTTCCTTGCAGCTGTTTTTGTTACGGAAACTTTGTCTGTCATTATTCAGGTGGCAAGTTTCAAGACTACAGGAAAAAGAGTTTTCAAAATGGCTCCGATACATCACCATTTCGAGCTTTGTAATTGGAGTGAGAAAAAAATTGTTGTAGTTTTTGCTATGGTTTCATTGATTTGTTCAGTTGTTGCCTTAGGTTTATTTGAAGTTTTTGCAAAAGGGATATTGTAATTATGAGTAAGGTTTTAGTATTAGGTTTGTCAAAAAGCGGTATTGCAGCCGCAAAGTTTTTGAAAAAACACGGGTACGATGTTTATTTGACTGAGAGTAAAAATGTTGAAGCGGATCCTGAGCTGGAAAAACTCGGTATACATATCGAAACCGGCGGGCATTCTTTAAAGTTTGTTGAAGGTTCTGAATTTGCGGTAACAAGTCCGGGAATTCCGCCTTATAGTATTATAATTGAGCTTTTGCGATTGAAGAATATTCCTGTAATATCAGAATTGGAGCTTGCTTATAGAATGAGTGATACCCCATTTGTTGCGATTACGGGTACAAATGGTAAAACAACGACAACGGCTTTGACTGCTCATATTTTTGAAAAGAAATTCAAGGCAAAGGCTTGCGGAAATATCGGTCAACCGCCTTGTGATTTGGCAGATGACAAATTAGATTATTATGTTTGCGAGATGAGCTCTTACCAAATTGCAATGAGTCCGACTTTGACCCCGTTTATTTCTGTTTGGACAAATTTTACGCCTGATCACATTGATTGGCACCAAGGTATTGAAAATTATTTTGCTGCTAAGGCTAAGATTTTCAAAGCTCCTCAGGCTCCAAAATATTCTGTTTTGAACGCGTGTGATGAAAGATTGAAGGATTTTCCGGCAGAAGGTACCGTTTTTTATTTTGGTGAAAGAAAGGGCGCTAATTCTTGTTATGTTAAAAATGGTGAATTTATTTACGAAAAAGAGGGCGTGGTAGAGTTTACGATGTCAGTTGAAGATTGTCCGCTTGTCGGTGAACATAATTATCAAAATGTTCAGTGTGCTATTATTTGTGCAAAATTGGCGGGAATTGACAATCAGACAATAAAAGAGGCAATTAAAGAGTTCAAATCTCCTGCTCATCGTTTGGAATTTGTCGGGGAAAAGGACGGAACTTCTTTCTACAATGATTCCAAAGCTACAAACCCGGAGGCTGCTATCGTTGCTATAAAATCTTTTAACAATAAAGATGTCGTTCTGATTGCAGGCGGTCGTGATAAAAATACCAGCTTGAAAGAATTTTGTGATGAGGTCAAAAAGCATATAAAAACTGTTATATTGATTGGAGAAGCTGCTGACAGGTTTGAAAAAAATCTTCAAAACGGCGGTTTTACAAACATCTTGCGCGCCGAAAGTTTGCAGTCTGCAATTGATAATGGAATTGAATTAAAGCCTGATGTCGTGCTTTTGTCACCGGCATGTGCAAGTTTTGATATGTTCAAGAGCTACGAAGAAAGGGGGGACGTATTTAAAGACTATGTCTTATCAAAGATCGGAAAATAGACGTCCCAGAAGAAGACAGCCAATACAAAGTATTATAGTTTCATCTCCGGATAAAACTTTGCTGGTTGTCGTAGCTTTTTTGGTAATCATAGGCTTTTTGGCTATATTTTCGGCTACTGCCCCAAAATGTCTTGATGAGGGCGGAAACCCCGCTCAATTCCTGATTAAACAGGTGCTTGCATTTATTGTGGGATTTGTTGGATTAAAATTCTTTTCAAATTACGATTACAAAAAATTGTCCCAGTGGAATACAATTTTTATGATAATAATTATCGTATCGCTTTTGTTGGTTGACTTTACGCCTTTGGGTGTTACGGTAAACGGTGCAAAACGTTGGATAAATATTGCAGGATTTCAACTCCAGCCGTCTGAATTTGCAAAACCTGCTGTTGTAATGCTTTTGGCATCTGCGTTTAAAAATGATGCTGATTTGTTTGATCAGAACAAATGGGTGTTCGCGTTTATTCCTATTTTGATAATGATAGCATTTATTTTCGTTCAGCCAAACTTAAGTATGGTAATCTTATTGTTATCAACTTCTGTTGTAATGTTTTTGAGTGCGGGCGGATCTATGAAGTTATTTTTAAGTGCTGTAACAGCGGGCGTAACATCAATTGTTATTGCCGCAACGACTATCATCAAGCCTTACCAATTGCAGCGTTTGAGAATTTGGAGACACCCCGAAACTGATCCTCAAGGTGCTGGGTATAATATTATCCAGTCATTGATTGCGTTTGCATCCGGCGGATTTAGCGGGGTCGGATATGGCGGTTCTATCCAAAAACTTTATTATTTGCCTGAATGCCATACGGACTTTATTTTTGCTATTATTGCCGAAGAAATGGGATTTATCGGTTGTATTTTGGTTATAGGATTGTTCTTTACGTTTGTTCAGCGCGGATTTTTGATTGCGGGAAGATGTCCTGATATGTACGGAAAGCTGCTTGCTGTCGGGTTAACTTTTACAATAGGTTTTCAAGCCTTTTTGAATATGAGTGTTGCAAGCTCCTTCCTGCCAACAACAGGTGTGCCGCTTCCGTTTATCAGCTACGGCGGTTCTTCGTTAATCGTGTCATTGTGGATGGTTGGCATTCTTTTGAATATTTCTAAGAAAAGAATTAAAAAAATAAGGAATCAAGAAGGTGAAGTCTGATAATTCTAAATACTTTATAACAGGTGGCGGAACAGGCGGACATATATATCCTGCAATTGCGGTTGCGGATTATCTGCACGATTGTGGAAGCAAAATATATTATGTCGGTAATCCTAAAAATTTGGAGTTCGACATTGTTCAAGGTAAAGATTATGAATTTTTGCCGATAAATATACACGGAATGCCGAGAAAGGCTTGTTGTGAGTTGATAAAATGGGGGATTCAGCTTGCTTTGGCTGTTATAAAGTGCGGATATTATCTTTTGAAATATAAGCCTGATATGGTTTTTGGAACAGGCGGTTATGTTTCTGCTCCAACATTGATTGCGGCAAAGTTTTTGAATATTCCATTCGTAATGCACGATTGTGACGCAAACCCGGGACTTGTGACTCGTTCTTTGGCGCCTTATGCTAAAGGGGTTTCGTTGGCTTTTGAATGTGCTGCTGATTATATTCATAATGAAAATTGTTATATAACGGGTAATCCCATTAGAAGTGGGTTTAAGACCTTATCTAAATCGGATGCACGAAAAAATTTGGGTTTGGAAGATAAGCTTACCATATGTATTATGGGCGGTTCGCAAGGTGCAAAATCAATTAATTCCGCGGCTGTTGGGATTTTAAAAACACTGTCTCAAAAGTATGATTTGCAAGTGATATTTCAAACCGGGAAAAAGAAGTTTGAAACAGTTATGGATAACCTTGCAGTTGAATATCCTGATTATGAATTAGATAAAAATCTGCTTATAAGACCATATTTTGATGATATGGTAAGTGTTTTAAAGGCTTCTGATATAGCTGTTTCAAGGGCAGGTTCTTTAAGTATATCAGAGCTTTGCGCATCAGGTATCGCATCAATTTTTGTTCCTTATCCTCATGCTGCAGCCGATCATCAGAGAAAAAATGCAAAATATATGGAAGAATGCGGTGCCGGATTATATTTGGAAGATAGTGATACTAATTCACAAACATTGCTTGAGATGTTGGAAAAATTAATTAACAACAAAGATGAATTGGTAAAAATTCAAAAAAATGCATTAGAGCTTGCAAAATACGATGCTGTAAAACAAATTACCCGTGAGTTATTTGTATATTAATGTTAAGCTGAATTGCAATTTTTAAACTTTTTTGTATAATTGAATTGTAACTTTATAAAAGGAGCTGTATGAGTATGAAGTTAAAAATAGCAAAAAACAGGGGGGGGGCTACTCTTTTAGCTAGAATTGACGGGTATTTCGTGCGCTTTGATGGAAGTGTATTTTCTTGTTTTAATGCCGGTCGCTTGAATAGAAAAGGCTTTACACTTGCAGAAATGCTTGTTGTAATGTTGATTTTAACAATTGTTCTTGCTGCATTTGCACCTTTGATGACGAAAAGGAAAACTGTAGACTTAACAAGTCCTTGGCGTTACGCTGCAAATAACAG
>CALVBY010000016.1 GCA_944325905.1 Candidatus Gastranaerophilales bacterium
AACCGCTTTTGTATCAATCGTTTTCATAGAATCCTCCTTTTTCTTTATTAAAGATTATTTTTCATATTTTGTCAAGAAGTTTAAATAATTAATTTTTCCTTAACTTTTTCAAAAATACGTCAATCATGTATTATAAATATATTGTGGATTCTGAAAAAAATCAGGATGATGATTAGTTTGTAGTTAAAAAGGAGAGGATAATATGATTAAACCATTAGGAGACAGAATTGTAATTAAGGTTATTGAAGACACTGAACAAACATCAGGCGGAATTTTCATTCCGGATAGCGCAAAAGAAAAACCTCAAAAAGGTGAAGTTGTTGCGGTTGGTTTGGGTAAAATGAACGACAAAGGTGAAAGAGAACCTATGGATGTTAAAGTTGGCGATGTTGTTCTTTATGCAAAATATGCCGGAACAGATATTAAAATGGATGGGGTTGAATACAAAATCCTTTCTGTTAAAGATGCTTTGGCGGTAATTGAATAATTACCCCTCCCCCTATCCCTCTCCCTCAAGGGGCGAGGGGATGAATATTTATAATAAGGAGAAATAGAAAATGGCAAAACGTATAGTATTTGATGAAGAAGCAAGAAAATCGCTTCTAAAAGGTATAGATGCAGTAGCTGACGCTGTAAAGGTTACATTAGGGCCTAAAGGCAGAAACGTTATTTTGGAAAAGAAATACGGTGCTCCTCAAATCGTAAACGACGGTGTTACTATTGCTAAAGAAATTGAGTTGAAAGATGGTTTAGAAAATGCCGGTGCTCAATTATTAAAAGAAGTTTCTTCAAAAACAAATGATGTTGCAGGTGACGGTACAACAACCGCTTCAGTTTTGGCACAAGCTATTGTAAGAGAAGGTTTGAAAAACTTGACTGCCGGTGCAAATCCAATGTCTATGAAACGCGGTATCGACAAAGCAGTTGATGTTGCTGTTAAAAATATCAAAGATATGTCAAGACCCGTAAATACAAAAGAAGAAATCGCTCAAGTTGCGGCAATTTCTGCCGGTAATAACGAAGAAATCGGCGAGCTTATTGCGGAAGCTATGGAAAAAGTTGGTCACGATGGTGTTATTACTGTTGAAGAATCAAAATCATTCGGTACTAACTTAAAGGTTGTTGAAGGTATGCAATTCGACAAAGGATACATTTCTCCATACTTCGTAACTGATCCTGAAAGAATGGAAGCGGTTTTGGAAGATGCTTATGTATTCTGTTGTAACAAGAAAATCAACCTTATCGCAGACCTTGTACCTTTGTTGGAACAAGTTGCCCGTGACGGTAAATCATTGTTGATTATCGCAGAAGATGTTGAAGGCGAAGCTCTTGCAACATTGGTTGTTAACACAATGAGAAAAGTTTTGAGAGCTGTTGCTGTTAAAGCTCCTGGTTTTGGTGACAGAAGAAAGGCTATGCTTGAAGATATTGCTATCTTAACAGGTGGTCAAATGTTTACCGAAGAACTCGGTATCAAGATGGAAAATGTTACAACTCAAATGCTTGGTAAGGCTAAACGCGTTACAGTTACAAAAGATGAAACAACAATTGTTGTTGGTGATGAAACAAAAGAGGCTGTTCAAGATAGAGTTCGTTTAATCAGAAAACAAATAGAAGCATCTGATAGTGAATATGATAAAGAAAAACTTCAAGAACGTGTTGCAAAGCTTTCAGGCGGAGTTGCATTGATTGAAGTTGGTGCTGCAAGTGAAGTTGAATTGAAAGAACGTAAATTAAGAATTGAAGATGCTTTGAACGCTACAAGAGCTGCTAACGAAGAAGGTATCGTTCCTGGTGGTGGTGTTGCTCTTTTAAGAGTTCAACAAGCATTACAAAAGGCTTTGGAAACTGAAAAATTTAATTCAGATGATGAAAAAATCGGTTATAGAATATTGACAGCTGCTTTGGATGTTCCTCTAAGAGCTATTGTTCGTAACGCCGGTGCAAAATCAGATGTTGTTGTTGATAACATTTTATCACACGATGGCTCATACGGTTATGACGCTCTAAGAGATGAATATACTGATATGTTCAAATCAGGTATTGTTGATCCGGCAAAAGTTACAAGATCAGCTCTTGTAAATGCTGCATCTGTCGGTTCAATGTTGTTAACCACTGAAGCTGCAGTTGTTGATATTCCTGAGGAAAAAGCAGAACCTGCAATGCCTGCCGGAATGGGTGGCATGGGCGGTATGATGTAATAAGTCCAACAATAACTTTTAAAAAAGCGAGCTTCCTAGCTCGCTTTTTATTATCCAAAAAGAATATCAAGACCTATAACTTCTTTGATTTTTTGCCACCAAGATTTTTGCACATCATCCTTTGCAATTGTCATGCTGGTGCAACATTCACTAAACATTTCTCGGGACATTTTCAACTCTCGGTCCGGATACCATGGGTTAATAAGGATGACTTCATTATCGGTTACCTTCTTAACAGTAAAAGCATGTCCGCCGCTATCCTCTAATGAACTTCCAACCTTAAAGCTGGCTGTTGCAACCAAATCTGCTTTATTGTCATCTTCAAAGTCTTTTTGTATTTTATTGAGCATTTTGTTAAGTGCGTAGTCGGTTCTTCTTATATTTCCATCTATTTCGTCTATAGATTGACCCTTGTATTGGTTTCCTGTAAGCAGTGGGAGGGCCATATTATCCTGCAACGCTTTTGATGATAAAATAGGAATTTCATCGTAATCCGAACTTGAATAGTATTCAGACTTTTTGCCTGTTAAAATGAATATCGCATCATGTTCCCATCCTCCACTAAGAATGTTGTGATCTTTTCGTCCTGTTACCATACCTGCAATTTGCCAGTATTCTTCTGCTGACAGATTATTGGCTTCAAGTGTTTGCTGAACTTCTTCTCTATATTTTTCAAAAGCAGCTTCCAACAATATTACGTCGGGGTCGCCCTTAGAATATCGCTGTCCTTCTTTTGCTAAAATATCTCTAACTTCATCTTCTGTAAATGAATATTCTCCAGTTATAAATACGTTGCTTAAATTATCATCTTTTAAAGATTTTGCTGCTAATTCCGCACCTGGCAATTTAAAAGTATATATTTTTTCTCCATTTACTGTTTTTTCTGTTCTTAGACCTTGTAGATACTCTTGACCTCCCGAAACATTTCTAATGGAATTTATTGTAGCTAACAAATAGCAGTCACCTTGGCTTTTTTGAAAAGAATTGCCATAATAATTATCCAGTCCCAACTTATCTTTTTCAGGTTTCTTAATAGGCGGTTCAGGTTTGATTGGGTCTATTGGCGTCGGTACGTCTGGAGTTGCAATAACCTTAGCCCATTCTTCTAAATTTTTCGCACGTTTCATTTTTAATAGCTCATCGTCAATAGCTCTTAAAATGACATCACCTTGTTCATTTTTTTCTAAAGTAAATGCCATATCTTTATATTTGGACATATAAGTTCCATCAGCTTCATTATAGGTGAGTTTTGTGAATTTATTTTCTCCGTATGATGCGGGAAGTTCCATCATTAAGATTTTAGGTAAGGACCCGTCTTCCGGCATTGTTGTGTTTTGAGGAATTCTAACAACGCCATCGTATATTTTATCTGTAATTCCGGTAGCTCTTGCATCAATTCTAACATTTTCAAGTTTACCGTTAACAAATCCGAAATCTTTTGCTTGGGGCTTTACTTGAGTATGTTCTTTGCTATCTGTATTTCCTAGTTCAATCATAAATTGTAAAAACTTTTCATTTGCAATGTTGTTTAATTTTTTACTATCAAGATATGCTCTTGCTTCTTCTTCGGTTATTGCTTTATCTGAAATTGCTTGTTTTAGATCAGCTTTTAATATTTCAAGTTCTTCTTGACTAATTTTACCGTCTCCGGAGGTGTCAATTTGGGACCAAATATTATGCAGATCTTCAGAGATGTTTTCTTTTGTTAAACCGGCTTTTAATTTGTTCCAGTCAATACTTCCAATGTTACCAATTTGAATTTTATTTTCATTATTTGGCATAGCACTATCTCCTAACACGAATTTACCTATGTAAATTTATGTACGGCAGAAACTATGTAAATCTTTAAGCTTGGCTTAATATATTGTGATACATTTAAGAATTCAAATAGCGCTCACCTGTATCAGGTAGAATAACTACAAGCATTTTGTCTTTGAATTCCAGACGTTTTGAAATTTCAATTGCAGCATACATTGCAGCACCCGATGAAATCCCGCACAAAATCCCCTCGCTTGTTGCAAGAAGTCCCGCGGTATTAATTGCATCTTCATCGCTTACGGGTACAATTTCATCTACGATGTTTTTATCAAAATTTTTTGGAACGAAATTTGCGCCAATACCTTGAATTTTATGGGCCCCGGCTGGTTTCCCCGCTAATACCTGTGATGTTTCAGGTTCAACTGCTATTGCCTTAATTTCTGGTTTATGTGCTTTTAGCCCTTTTGCAATTCCTGAAATTGTTCCGCCTGTTCCGACACCTGCTACAATAACGTCTACGTTACCGTCTGTATCTCTCCAGATTTCTTCGGCCGTCGTATTTATGTGTGATTCAGGGTTTGCTGGGTTATCAAATTGCTGAGGTATAAATGAATTTGGGTATTTTTTGCTTAATTCTATTGCTTTATCCACTGCACCTTGCATTCCCTTTGAACCTTCTGTTAAAACAAGTTCTGCACCGTATGCTTTTAAAAGTTTTCTTCTCTCCAAGCTCATTGTTTCCGGCATGGTTAAAATCATCTTATAACCTCTGATAGCACATACCATAGCCAATCCAATACCTGTATTGCCGCTTGTTGGTTCGATTATTATAGTATCTTTGTTAATTAAGCCTTTCTTTTCTGCATCTTCAATCATATTTAATGCGGGTCTATCTTTTATTGATCCTGCAGGGTTGAAGCTTTCAACTTTAGCTAATATATTTGCGTTTGAAAGTTTATTAATCCTAACAAGTGGCGTATTGCCTATTAAATCAGTCATGTCGTTTGCTATTTTCATTTATTTACCTCTTTTAAATTACTTTCTGCCTGGATCCTTTTGCGTGTGAAATGCTTCTGCCTATTTTTTTTAATGTATCCTCTAGTTCATTGTAATTGACGGATTTTTTACCGGGGTAGATTTCATATTGATTACGGTGAAATTCATCGGTGAAGTTTGGCATTAGAATATTTGCGCCGCTTTTGAGTGCTAATATTCTTCCATTTGGCTGAATTGTTTCCATAGCTGTTGTTGCAGGAATATTGATATCGGGCATCAAAAGCCTTGTTATTGCCATAACTTTTAATGCAAGTCTAAAACCATTAGCCGGAACATCTTTTAAAGGTGTATCTTTATGGGGGATCAAAGGTCCTAATCCTACCATATCGGCGTCAAGCTTTTTAAAAAATAATATGTCATCCGCCAGAGATTCTATTGTTTGACCCGGCAGACCTATCAGACATCCTGTTCCTGTTTCGTAGCCTAATTTTTTTAGGTTTTTTAAACATTCAATCCTGTTATCAAAATCCATGTTCGGATGTAGTTTTTTATATAATTCTCTATCCGTTGTTTCTATTCGCAAAAGAAATCTGTCTGCACCTGCTTCTTTGAGTGTTTTGTATTCATCAAAAGTCCTCTCGCCGATACTCAAGGTTACTGCAACATCGTTTCCTTTAATTTTTTTGATGATATTAGCTAATATTTCAGCGGTGTAATAGTTATCTTCTGCTGATTGAAGAACTATTGTTTTGTAATTTTTTTCTATTGCATTTCGCGCAAGAATTAATATTTCAGAGGGATCGAGTCTATATCTTTTGATATTTTGATTTGCTGCTCTTACTCCGCAATAAAAACAGTTTCGCTGACAAATATTGGAAAATTCGATTAGTGCTCTAAGATGTATTGAGTTTCCAACATATTTTTTTCGAACACTATCTGCAGCTGTAAAAATGTCGTCAGTTAATTCGTCATTTTTTAGCAGTTCAATAATTTCTTCTTTGGAAAGTTGATGTGAAATTACTGCTTTTTCAACGATTTTGTTCATAATAAGATTATATACCAAAAAAAGACTGACGTTTGTCAGCCTTTTTTGGTATTCGGTGATAAAGATTATTCGGCAATTGGTTCCGGATGGTGAGGTCTTTGTCCGCGATCTTCACCAGGTCTTGGTCCCATCGGAGGACGTTTGTGTTCTTTTTCAAAACGTTGTCTGCCTTCTTTTTTTATCTTTTCAAGTTCTTTTCTTTGTTTCTTAGTTAAGATTGATTCAAAATCTTTCATGTTTTGCATACGCAAATCGTGTGCTTGTTTGTATAATTCTTTTAATTCAGCACGGATTTCATCTAATTTTTCTTGTTGCATTTCAACTGCCATTCTGGAACGTTTGATAGCTTCAGCTTCTTGTTTTTTAGCTTTTACTTGTTCCATGATAGGTTTCATTTGTTCGTGACCTTTTACACGCAATTCATTTATTTTAATTTTTTGTTCTTCAGTTAAATTTAATCTGTCTTCAAATTTAGCTCTTTTGAAATCACCTTTTGCTTTAGCCTTTTGGCAATCAGGTTTTGCTGGTTTAACTTCAGTTTGAGCTACAGGCTCTTTTTTAACTTTATCCGTTGTAGTTGTGGTTTCGGCAGCTATTACGCTTGACATTGAAAAAGCAATTAAGCTTGCTAAAATAAGTAATTTTTTCATTAATCCATCCTTTCTTTGATTAAATTATCCAATTTGTCAGCCAATTCTTTTTTTGCGTTGTAAATTCTTGATTTTACGGTACCTATGGGACATCTAAGTTTTTGCGCGCAATCCTCATAGCTGTATCCTTGAATTTCACATAGTATTATTACTTCTTTGAATTTTGGCTTTAGTGAGTTTATTGCATTTATAATTTGTGTTTGTCTTTCGTTTTTTATTAATTTGAGTTCCGGCGTCTCCTTTTTATCTTTTATCTTGTTTATTACAGTTTCGTCTGAGGTTGAATTTTGTAGAGTTCTTTTGTATGCGGATTTTACATAGTCTTTGGAAATGTTTTTAGCTATTGTGCTTATCCAACTTTTAAAATTTCCTTGTTCATTATATTTTTGTGAATTTTTCCACGCTCTTATATAGACTTCTTGTTCAAGGTCTTCGTTTTCTTCCCTTGTTATAAGTCTTATTATGCTTTTTACGTTGTTTTGGTTTTTCTTTATTATTTCTTTAAAATCCATCTACTCTACCATTACAAAGCCGTAAGCATCAACAGGAAAACCTAAATCCTCGGGGGTTAAGGTTGTTCCGTATTTTAATGTGTCTGAAATATCCGTGTTAAAATTTATCAAACCTAAAGTTGTAGCGCTTAAACACATAGCAAACACAGCACATGCAATTTTCAACTTTGCTAAATCCTTTTTTTTCTTAAGAAAGTGTGGTTTGACTTCTTTGATTAATTCAGAAACTGCTTCCATCTTTTTATTTTCATCTTGACATTCTTTACAGTTTTGCAAATGTTCATTAAATGTTTTTTCATCAGCGAAAGTAAAAAGAGCTTCGTATTTTGTACATTTCTTATCCATTTTTTAACCTCTGTACCTATATAACGAAATAGAAAATAAAAAGTTCATTTTTCTATTATATAACATATACTTGCATTTGTAAAATTCTTGTAATATTATTGACTCGGTTTAGCAATTTTTAAGATTTACAGACTTGAGATATTTGAAATGAGCGTTAATAGTACACTAGAAAAGATATGTACCTCTTTAGGTAAGAATAATAAGCCTACTTATGTTGTAATGGCAATAGCTACCGTCAAGGGGATTTGTCGACCTTTGTTTACAATGATGGACAAAAAAGAAAATCCTGACACAAAAAAATATACTGCAATTCGCGAGGGCTTAACTGAAATTATTGCAATTCCTGTTTATTGGGCAAGTGGAGAAATTGCCGGTAAGCTAGCTAATGTTTTTGCTAAACCGAAAAATTTCATGGATAAAACTTTATACAAACAGTACAAAAATAATATGAGAACTCCCGAAGTTGTTAAAGCTTTTGAGGATGCCAAGGTTCTTGCTGAAAATAACTTGCCTAAAATGAACAAGAACCTTATGTTTATGGGTGTGTGCGGAGCGGCACTTTTTGTTATTCCCGCACTGTGTTCAGTTGCAATAAAACCAATTATGAGCAAAATTCAGAAAAATAATTCTAAAAAAAGCCTTGATATAAATACTCAACAACCTGTTGAAAGACCTTTAAATATCACTTATAATCCGGATTTTCAAAAAGGCGAGAATTATAAGTATTTAAATAGTTTTTACAGAGGAACTAATTCAGGCATGAAAGTAGGTGGCGTATGATAAGTGCAATAGCAAATGGATTATCAAATTCTACATTGGCAAATATTGCCCAAAATACGACAGCTTCTGTATCAATAGAAACAACCTTGAAATCTATTGGTAGACCCGGATTCATTCTTATTGATAATGATATTAGCCCTGATACTAAGAAGTATGCAGCAGCAAAGGAATTTTTGTATCAAGCAACTTGTCTTGCAATATATTTAGCTTTGATAACACCGGTATTTAAAAAAGGTGCTTTTGCTTTAGCTAAGAAACATATATTTAAAAATAAGCCGGAATTTGCAAAGTTTAAAGATGCAAATGAATATTTGGATTACTATAATTTAGCTTCTAAGAATATTTTAAACCGCCGTGCAACACTTATTAAAGATCACTCTCGTAATAAATTTATGCATGATGGTTTGCGTGAGGAATTAACAAAAAATAAAACTCCCGAGAAGTATCCATTAATTAAAGGAACGGTTGAGTTAGGTTCTTTAATTGGTTCCGTATTAGGTTTGGCTATTTTGGCTCCACAAATTAGTCACCATACAATTCACCCTATGCTAAAACTTCTTGGTATGGAAAAAAAGGAAAAACTTCAGGAGTCAGTTTCAGAAAACGTAGCAAGCCATAAATTAGATAAAGAGGTTTAGCTATTATGGAATGTAAACATCCGGATAATTTGAAAGATTGCACATGTTCTGCAGGATGTCCTAATAAGGGATATTGTTGTGAATGTGTAGCTCATCATAGATCTTTGGGACAAATACCGGGATGCTTTTTCCCAAAAGATGCCGAAAAAACTTATGACAGGTCAATTGCGTATTTCATAAAAGTTATGAATAAGCAGATTTAATAGCGTTTAGTGATCTTTCAGCCATTAATTCAGCCTTAAGTTTTTTGTTTTTTCGTTCTTTTTTGGGTAAATCTACCGGTGGTAAAATTCCCCAGTTAGAGTTTATTGGTTGGAACTTTTCGTGTTCAGGATTGCTTATATAATGCGTTAAAGCTCCAAGCATTGTTTCTTGTGGAAGATCAAGAAGCTTTTCTCCAATTAAGTATTTTGCCATATTTATACCGGCCAAAAGTCCTGTTGCTATTGATTCGGTGTAGCCTTCTGTCCCCGTTATTTGTCCGGCAAAAAACAGGTTTTCTCTCTTAATGGTTTGCAGTGTCGGTTTTAAAATTTTTGGAGAGTTTATAAATGTATTTCTGTGCATTACGCCGTACCTGACTATATTTGCTTTCTCTAGTCCAGGTATTGACTGTAATAATTCTTTTTGAGCACCCCATTTTAAATTAGTTTGAAATCCTACGAGATTGTACAAGGTTTTAGCAGAATTATCTTGTCTAAGCTGAACAACAGCATAATTTTCTTCCCCGGTTCTTTTGTCTATCAAGCCTACTGGTTTCATTGGCCCAAATCTTAGAGTATCAACTCCTCTGGCGGCTAAAACTTCTATTGGTAAACAGCTTTCGAAAAATTTTGCGTTTTTTTCAAATTCTTTTAATTCAATTTTGGGCGCATTTATAAGTATATTATAAAATTTTTCGTACTGTTCCTTATTCATAGGACAATTGATATAGGAAGCTTCCCCTTTGTCGTATCTGCTTGCATAAAACGCTTTATCAAAGTCGATACTATCTTTTTCGACTATCGGCGCAATTGCATCAAAAAAATGCAAGTGTTCACTTTCTGTAAAAGTTTTTATACTTTCTGCAAATTTGTCACTTGTTAGCGGTCCAGAAGCTATTATGGTATTCTTATCAGGTATCTCGGTAATTTCTTCTCTAATTAGTGTTATATTCGGGTTGTCTTCTATTGTCTTGGTTACTTTTTCTGAAAATAACTTTCTATCTATTGCAAGTGCGTTACCGGCTGGAACTTTGCAGTCATATGCTATTTTTATAAGCTCACCGCCTAATAGTTCCATTTCATGCTTTAAAAGACCGCTTGCATTTGTTTTGTCATAGGAGCCTAAGCTGTTTGAACATACAAATTCAGCACAATCTTCTCCCGTATGTGCACCTGTTGTCTTAACAGGTCGCATTTCATATAATTTAACTTTAATATTTCTTTTTGCAAGCTGTAATGCTGCCTCGGAACCAGCTAAGCCAGCACCTATTATAATTACTTCCATTCCCACAGTCTATTATAGTCAAAGATTTCTGTCAATTTCAAATGTGCTACTTTTGTAGTACCGATAAGGTTGCTTAATCGAAATATAGTACTTTGTAACACAAATGTTACATTCGTAGTAGGTTACTTGCAAATTTTTTTGGGATTAAGTATAATAAATACACTTATTAAATACATTTATCTTTTTGTTAATTTTTCTTAAAGATTAGGGCTAAAAAAGCAATAAGTGTCTAGGTAAGTTTTTTAAAATAGTATGTGTGTAGACAGTAAAAGTTAGTAGGGACATGTCAGTTAGATCAGTACAATTATTATCAGCGGAAACAAGGCAGAAACAGCAAAATAAAAATAATTTTAAACGTAACCAGAATGTATCTTTTGGTAATACCGGAAATCCTGTTATTACATTGATGGATGCAATTGACAGAGGCGGTTTTGCTGCATCATTTATTATGCAAGATTTTCTTGGCATGGCTGGTCCCAGAGTTTTGACAGGTATGTATCGTAATCATGACAAAACCGGTAAGTTAAACTGGGATTTTGCTAAAAAAGAAGGTATAAGAGAAGTTTTAAGCGGACCTAGCGCATTTATTATACCATGGTTTATGATGTCAGGGATTAAGAAGATATCAGGTACTGCCAATAATGTTCCTATTGATTTTATCAATGCATTTGGCGAAACTTTTGGGAATTATGCAAAAGGGAATATACCTGTTTTAGCAGACCCTGCTGCTGCAAAGAAAGGTTTTTATGAGGATGTCTTCAAAAATATGTTGGCAACTTCAACAAACAATGCGCTTGAGGGTGAAGAATTAGAAAAAACAGCAAAAGCTTTCGCTGATAAGTTGATTTCTTCAGAAAGTGCGCCTAAAAAGAGCTTTTGGAAGCAATTAACAGGTAAAAAAGTTGCAGGTTCTGCACATGATATGCAACATGAACTATTGGAAGATTTCGTAAAACTCAGAAAACAATATTTGGGCGTTGATGGTGATAAAGTTGTTGCAGAATACGCGTCCAAAGATGGTAAAAAGGTTGCATCTTCCTTCAAGTCAGTTCTTGGGCATATGAATGATTTTGCAGATGATGCTATAAAAAATACCTCTAAGAAGGTAAAAAAAGTTGCTAATATAGATGCTGGTGAGGTTGAAAAATTTGTAAAAACATTGAGCCAACGTCGCTCAGGAACCAGATTTTTATCTAATATGAGTATGTGGCTTGCAGTTGTTGGATTCTATACAGTTATTCCTAAATTGTATAACCATGTAACCAAAGGTCGTGATCCAGGACTGGATGGATTGGATATTCAAGAGGAAAATGTTAAGAAAACAGCTAATCCTACATTCTCAAAAGATGCAAATGTAAAAAGTGATGATAAAAAGAATGCAGCGCCATCTTTTACCGGTGCACCAAATTTATTTGCTAAATTAGGTAGTGCAGTTACAGATGGTAAGGCTTTGAAAGCATTTTCTAACGGGTTTGAATTTGATGGAGCTACGATGTCTATGCCGGCAATGTTATCGTTATTGTTTGGGTTCTGTTTGCCTCCAAGGTTGATTCATGCTCAAAGTAACACCGATAGAAAAGAAATTTTATTCCGTGATGTTACAAGTTTCTTGGCAATATTGTTCGGTGCAAAAACTATAACCAGATTATTCTCAGATATGTTTGCAAAGACTTCCGGCCTGGCTTTGAATACAAAACCGGATAATCATAATGATTCAATCTTCAAGAAAGTATGGCATTATATTTATCCATCAGGTGGTGTTCAAGTTTTAGATGATGCAAGGATAAAGGCTAATTACAGTGATGTAACTTCTCTGAAAGACGGCATAAATGACATGTTCCGCTTTGTAGATAAAAATGGCGGTAACGTCGGTAAGATGTTGAACATCGATAAAGAAATCAAAGAAGCTGCCACTACAATTTTGGGTAAAGCTCCTGATAAGAATATGAAATTGGCTGATATTATCAAATCATTTGATGCAGCTAAAGATACATCTGCTTACAAGAAGATTATTGCAAAATTAGCGGATGAAGGTAATACTTTAGTAAAACATGCTAAAACTTATAATAGTGCATTCGGATTTGCTTCAACCATATTCTTAGTTCCGGCATTGATGGTTTGGATATCTCATCATTGCGAAAAGATGACAAAACTTCGGATTGCAGAACAAAAAGAAAATTCTATGAAGGAAATGGCGCAAAGAACACAAATACCTGATGCAATGAGGGTTGTTACAAACAAACCAACAATGGCTGGTTTTTTAAATAAGTCATAATAAAAAATGAGGTTCTATAAGAACCTCATTTTTTTTGTTAAATATTTGCTCTATTCTTCGATTAATGCATTAATATCAGCAACCATTGCGTCAGGGGCAAAACCATGAACTCTTGCACCTGCTTCAAGGTTTTCAAAACGAGCTGCCGCGCAGCCTATGCACCCTAAACCGTATTTTTGGAATACTTCAATGCTTTGTGGATATGCTTGAACTATATCCATGATGTTCATTTCTTTTGTTACTTTTTCTGCCATAATTTTCTCCTTTGACTTTTCCTGATTTTCTATTAATAAGATTATACACTAAAAAAAGAAGGTATGTTATGGAATTACTCAAAAAGCTTTTTAAAGATGAAGACAGAGTCATAGGTCTATGTGGTTTTAAAAAAGAAGAAGATGTACAATTAAAGGCTTTTGTGCCAAAGTTTAACCCATCAAAGCCTATTTATAATTTTAATTATCAAAAAAATTTCTTTTTAATGTAATATTTGTTTACAAAAAAGCAATTTTTCTTTCCTAAGTTTCTTTATTTATATATAGGGAAAAATTGGGGATTTATTATGTCTTTCAATAACGTAAACACAGTAAACACAATAAGCAATCTTTATGATGTTAACAGAATTAAGCATGCACAAGCCAAATATAATACCAATACCGGTGGCGTTTATTCTGTGAAAGACAGAGAACTTCATCCTGCATTAAGCAGTACTGAATTCGGTAAGACACCTCTAGCCAATAGATTAGACTTGTTGGCTTAGTTATTGATCACTTTCGTGTTGGTCCCTATCTTTCATTAATTTGGCGAAATCGGATGGTTTAATACTTTGGATGAAGTTTTTAAATTCTTGAGCTTCTTCTTCATCTTTTGCTGTGTCAGTTGATACAGATCCGTTAGATAGGACATTTGCAGTAACAAATATAGGAGCATCAACTCTTATTGCAATTGCAATAGCATCTGATGGACGAGAATCAATTTCTATAAAGTTATCATTTTCGTCTTTCAAGAATAGTGTTGCAAAATAAGTTTCTTTTTCAACGTCATTAATTTCAACTCTATCAAGGATGTATCCTGTTTTTTCTATTAAATTTATAATCAGGTCATGAGTCATTGGTCTTGCAACATTCAAGTTTTCTATTTTTCGTATAATTGCACTTGCTTCTGCTGAACCTATCCATATAGGGAGAGCTTTTCTGTTATCTTTATCGTGTAAAACAACAATAGGTGAACCTGTTCTTGTATCAAGGGCAATACCCATAACTTTCATTTCTATCATTATTGTCAAAACCTTTCTTTATTTTTAATTTTTACCAACTACTCCAACAAGAGGTGAAGATGCAGCTGCGATTTCTTTTTTAGGCATTCTTCCTGCTTCATATGCCATACGTCCTGCCAAAACTCCGTATTTGAAAGCTTCAGCCATTTTTACAGGATCTTCAGCTTTTGCAATTGCTGTATTAATCAAGCAAAAATCTGCACCGCATTCCATAACCGTTGCCGCATCTGATGGTACACCGATACCGGCATCAACAACAACCGGAATGTTGGATTGTTCAATGATGATTTTTATATTTTCAAGAGTTTTAACGCCTTGGCCAGAGCCTATAGGAGAAGCCAAAGGCATAATAGTTGCACAACCGATTTCTTCCAATCTTTTCGCCAAAATAGGGTCGGCGTTTATGTATGGTAATACGGTAAAGCCTTCATCAACCAGCACCTTTGCAGCTTCTAATGTTGCAATAGGATCCGGCATAAGATATTTAGGATCAGGGATTACTTCCAATTTAATCCAATTATTTATTCCCATAGCTCTTGAAAGGCGAGCAACGCGTATAGCTTCTTCTGCGGTTGCACAGCCTGCAGTATTTGGTAATAACCAATATTTATTTAAATCAATATGATCCATCAAACCTACATGGCCGGGAGCTTTCATATCAACTCTTCTGATGGCTACTGTAACAACTTCAGCGCCACTTGCACGATGAGCTTTTTCCATTGTTTCAAAATCATCAAATTTCCCAGTTCCTACCATTAATCTTGAGGTGAATTCCTTATCTGCAATTCTTATTGTCATAATTTTCTCTCCTATATAACAATATTATAAACTAAAAAATAATTTTTAACCTCTTTCAAAAAAAAATATTTATGCTATACTTGTCTTATAGGCAGCAGATGCCTACATGACAAAATATGGAGTAATGGCCGAGTGGCTGAAGGCGGCACCCTGCTAAGGTGTTAGGTGGGTCTAACCTGCCTCGAGGGTTCAAATCCCTCTTGCTCCGATTTAAAGCCCGAATGCATTTGTGTTCGGGCTTTAATTTATTTATATACTTCGTGTTAAAATTGGTTTGGGTGGAATTGATTATGGATGAATTCGTAAGAAAAATTTTTAAAAATAAGAAAATTAATTATAAAAAATTGGTTCAATTTGGATTTAAGTTTGACGGCACTTTTTATGAATATTCTCAAAAAATACTGGATAATCAATTTGAACTTTTTGTTTTTATAAAAAATGAAAATGATATTGAAACTAAGTTAATAGATTGTGACTCTAAGGAATTATATACTTTACATCTGTTTGGCGATGCTGCAGGAACTTTTGTCGGTGAGGTGCGTGAAGCGTATGAAAATGTTTTGAATAATATTGTCCAAAGTTGTTGTGATGAAACTTATTTTATTTTTGCTCAGTCAAACAGAATTGCGGATTATGTCAAAACTCAGTATAATATTACCCCTGAATTTTTATGGGAAAAATCTCCGGGGTGCGGAGTTTTTCGTAATCAAACCAGCAAAAAATGGTTTGGTATAGTTATGGATATTGATAAATCTAAATTAGACAAAGAGCAAAAAGCAAAGCTTTTGCGGACAACAAGTGTAGGCATATTTAACGCTAGAGTACAAGACAAACCCCTATTACCCCTTTTTTAAAAGGTTTTCGGAACTTATATTTTTTTGAGGTGATGTCTTAGTCTACTTCCTCTTTCTGCAAAAAGATTTTTCATTTTCGGGAGATTATATATAGTAAATATTTCCTCTGACAATTTTTAATTTTTTCGGATCTGTTATTTGTGAATTTTCAAAATAAGCATCTCCCCCGATAAATTCCAGATTGCCAAGACTTGTTAGTTTAGAATGTTTAAATATTGCACTTCTCCCGATAAATTCCAGATTGCCAAGACTTGTTAGTTTAGAATGTTTAAATATTGCACTTCTCCCGATAACTTGCAAATTGCCCAGGCTCGTTAGTTGTGAATTTTCAAAATCAGCGCTTCCGCCGATTGATTTCAGATTACCCAAACTTATTATTTGTGAATTTCTAAAATAAGCATCTCCGCCAATGGATTTTAGTTTGCCTAAATTTGTTACTTGTGAATCTCCAAAATTAACAGAATCACCGATTTTCTGAAGATTACCTAAATCAGTTATTTGTGTCCAGTTAAAATTAACACAACCGCCAATTGTTTTCAAATTACCTAGATTGCTTATCGGTGAAAAGCCAAAACTGGCATCCCCTCCAATTTTTTGCAGGTTACCTAAATTTGATATTTTTGAATCTTCAAAATAAGCATCTCCCCCGATGGATTTTAGATTACCTAAACTGGTTAGTTGTGTATGGCGAAAATCTGCCTTACCACCGATTAGTTTAAGATTGCCTAAATTGGTTAGTGGCGTATAGCTAAAGTCCGCTGCACCACCGATTAATTCCAATTTACCTAAATTGGTTAGTTGTGAAAAGCTAAAATAGGCATTCCTTCCGATTTTTTGTAAGTTACCTAAATTTGTTACTTCTGTATGGTTTCCACAAAAAAGATTTCCGCCAATTGATTGCAGATTACCAAAATCGGTTAGTTTTGAGTGGCAAAAATCCGCATTTCCGCTAATTGATTTAATATTTTTAAATAACTTGTTTTCATCAATGCCTATATCGCTGTATTTTATACTATTTGATGGCTGTCTATACTCTGATATGGTTAAGAATCCATTTTTATCGGTGACAGCATCTATACCGAAGTATTTAAAGATTTTTTTAGCATCGTTTTGCTCTATTGCTTTTTTTAATGTTGTTTTTATTTTTAGAAATTCTTTAGCCTTTTTTAGTTCGTTTTTAGCATCATAACCAAGCCGAGCTTTTTCATCTTTTATATGTTTTTCGACTGTGCCGACGTGCGAAAGTGGAATTTTGCCATTATTTTCTTCGCCTTGTATTTCTTCTATTTCATTGTCTATAAATCTTACACCGATTTTTGGGTGCCCGTTTTCAAGGTAAACGTGAAAGTCACCTTCACGCAAATACGGTTCAGCGTTAAATGATTTTGTGCACCAGGTTTCGCATGAAAGTACTTTTAATTTATTTACATTTTCTTCAAAATGTTCTGGATCATTTTCATAGCTTGGAATTTTTACCCACTTTGTAGATGTTTCGCCGGTATTTGCTTGTTTATCACCCAGATAAAACGATTGAAGTTTGTTTCTGTATATTTTATTCAAATCAAACTGGTATTTAGGATTTTGTTTTGTATTTTTATCTATTTCTTCTATACAATCTGCCAGGACACCTTTATTTAAAACTGGTGGAATTGTGTCATTATCCGGTTTTAGGTCTTTTGTTATTGCATCCAAAATTAAAAGAGCCATGGCATTGGTGTAGCCGTCGTTTTTTTTGAGTACATAATCCGCCCATTCTTTGAGCATTGCTTTACGTTGTATTGGGGTTTCGTCTTGACGACCGCCAAAGTCTTTGTTTGCAATTTCTAAGGTTTTAGTTTCTGACCACTTTTGCAAATCAGCATTTGTATTAAATTTTTCAACAGGTGCTTTGAATTTTTCAACTACAGCAAGGTCAATTCCTCCAAATTGTTTCTTTTTCATTGCACCGAAAGAAATTGTATCATACTTCAGATGAGCAAGATTAGAATATGCTTTTCGCTTTGAATAATTGCTGCTATTGGCATTGTATTTGGTTATATATGGTTGAAACTTTATCTGCATACTTTACTAAAACTTAAGAAAAAAAAATTTTGCTACCAAGCTTTTTTTAATAAGTTAACTCAAACTCACTGTTTGAAGTGCTTAAGCCATGCGACTTTTTGTATTCGTGTTATAATTGTTTTACTTGTAATGTATTATGGATGACTTCATTAGAAAACTTTTTAAAAATAAAAAAATTAATTCTAAAAAATTAGTTCAATTTGGGTTCAAGTTTGATGGTATTGTTTATGAGTATTCTCAAAAAATACCGGATAATCAATTTGAACTTTTTATTTTTATAAAAAATGAAGATAATATCGAAACTAAATTAATCGATTGTGAATCTAAGGAGTTATATACCTTACATTTGTTTAGTGATGCTGAAGGAACTTTTATAGGCAAGGTTCGCGAGGCTTATGAAAATATTCTTGTTGAGGTGGTGAAAAAATGTTGTGATGATACTTATTTCATATTTCCGCAGTCGAACAGGATTGCTGAGTGGATAAAATGCGAATATGGAGTTCTGCCTGAATTTTTATGGGAAAAATCTCCGGGGTGCGGAGTTTTTCGTAATCAAACCAGCAAAAAATGGTTTGGTATAGTTATGGATATTGATAAATCTAAATTAGACAAAGAGCAAAAAGGGTTGGTTGAAGTTTTAAATATCAAGCTTGATAGATCGGAAGTCCAACAATTACTTAAAGAAAATGGCTTTTATCCGGCTTATCATATGAACAAAAAAAGTTGGATAACCATATTACTTGATAATGTGCTAAGTGATGAGGAAATAGAGGATTTAATATCCAAAAGTTATAAATTATCATAAAGTTTAATTGGTTTGCATATTTTTATGAATAAACTTTTTGATTTTGTAGGCAAATTTGGTTTTGTTTTTGTTTTATGATAATTTTAAGATATGTGTTGAGGTTTTTGATATGCCTATAGATTTTAATCCGAATATTTTTTTCGTAAATACCAGACCTTGTTTTCAAAATGTGATAAAATCGCCTTTTGTTAATAATTTATATGTTGCAGATACTTTTACCAAAAGTGTTAATGTCAGTGACAAAATTACAAATTCAGCTTATGACGGGATACATATAGATAAAAAATCTTTTGGCAATATAGAGAAAAGCGGCGAAGAAGCTATATTATACACAATTACCAATAAAAATGGTGCGAGTGTTGATTTATCAACTTTTGGCGCGACCATTGTTTCAATAAAAGTTCCGGATAAGGATGGAAATTTAATCGATGTAACTCAAGGTTACAAGTCGGTTACTCCTTATGAAAAATCTCCTGTAGGTCATGCGGGCGGAACTATTGGGCCTTGTGCCAATAAAATTAATCATGGAAAGTTTAAAATAGGTGATAATGAATATACCCTTGAGTGTAATAAGGATAATGGGCAAACTCATAGCCATGGCGGAAAAGAAGGATTTGACGTAAAAAATTGGAATGCTGAGGTTTTGAAAGACGGGGTTAAGTTCACTTATTACAAAAAAGATATGGAAGGCGGATATCCTGCAAATGTGAAAGCTTCTGTTACGTATAAATTTGACAATAATAACAATTTGTCAGTCAAATATGAAGCAGAATCTGATAAAGATACAATTTTGAACCTTACAAATCACTCTTATTTTAATCTTGATGGGGAACAATTTGCGGAAGAGGGTTCTGTAATGGAGCATATTGTTGAATTGCCAAATTCATCAAAATATACTCCTGTAAATGAAATTGCCATTCCTACAGGAGAATTAAGATCTGTGAAGGGTACGGACTTTGATTTTTTGTCAGCCAAAAAGCTTTCTGATATGAATAAAAATGGGTATGATCAAAATTTTGTTGTAGATAATTACGATGGAAAATCTTTAATCCATATCGCAAAAGTAAAATCTGATAAATCAGGTATAATTTTAGATGTGTCGACCGATTTGCCGGGATTTCAGTTTTATACAGCAAATAATTTAGGAAAAGAAAGCCAGCCTTTAGGAAAATCCGGTAAAAGATATGAAAAGCATTCGGCACTGTGTGTTGAACCTCAATTCTTTCCTGATTCAATAAATACATTTGAGGAAAAACCTATTTTGAAAAAAGGTAACAAATTTGAAAAAAATATAATTTATTCTTTTAGCTGGGAATAGTTTGTTATTAACGTTTTCGGTATTAAACTGAGAATTATTATACAAATATTTGTGTAAAAAATATACAATATTTCGTAACATTTTTGACAAATTTAGTTTTGTTTGTGGTTTATTAGTGTAAAAGCTAAGATTAACTGGCAGTTGTTAGAGGTTTATAAATTGCAAAATACTATAACTAAAACCTTTAAATCTGATAAAAAGCCGTCATTCAAATGTATGGACAGAGGCGAAAATAATGCTTTTTATCTTATTGAAAAAAGATTGACTAAGGTTTTTAAGGAAGAAATGGAATCAGAAAATTCCATATTTAAATATGTTGCGCCGTCTGTAGTTCATAAGATGGCGTTATTTGTATCAGGAATAGCAAATCGTTCTTGCTCAGTCGGTATTGCAGGTGAAACAGCAAGCGGAAAATCCACAATTGCTTTTGATATTATTGATACATTAGAGGCTTTTGCAGAAGAATTTTCTGTTAGTGATTTAATTACAAGAATTAATACAGATGATTATTACTACGACAGATCAGATATGGTAAAAGCTGCAGGAAGTTTTGCAGAGTTTGCAAAACATTATGATTTGGATGTGCCGGAAGCGCTTGAACTTTCGTTAATGAAAAAGCATATTGAAGCGTTGCTTGATGGTGAAGATGTCTATTTGCCTAAGTATGATATGTCGGGTACCGCTATTAGAAAGGATAATGAAACTTTGGCAGTTCCATCAAAAATCATTATTTCAGAGGGACTTTTCACCCTAACTGATGAAGTGGTTGATGCTTTCGATTTTAAGATTTATGTTGATGTATCAACAGATGTTCAAAAAGAAAGATTCTATAGAAGAGCTGCTGAAAGAAGTTTGGGATCTTCAGTCGATGAGGTTTATGAAAATGCTTCTAGTAAGGCTAAAATTCATATATATCCTACTATCAAAAAGGCTGATATAGTGCTTTCAGGAGAAGCTGATAGAATAGCTTATAAGAATTTTATAAACAAAATATTGAATATAGTTAAAGAAGTTCATGTAAAAGATGTCTTGCTTTACTGTGTATAATTTAAGATAAATATAGTTATATATTTTTGTTAAATTATCCTCGACTTGATATTTTTTATGTGGTAAAACGGTTATGTGTATCCGTTTAATATTGGAGAATAGATATGAAAAAAGATATTGATTGGCAAAATTTGGGCTTTGGTTATATAAAAACTGATTACCGCTTTGTATCTAATTACAAAGATGGAAAATGGGACGAAGGTGTTTTGTCTACGGATTCTGAAATTACAATGAATGAAAGTGCTTGCGTTTTACAGTATGCACAAACCTGTTTTGAGGGGTTGAAAGCATATACAACCCAAGACGGGCATGTTGTTTGTTTTAGACCTGATTTGAACGCAAAAAGAATGGCGGATTCTTGCAGAAGACTTGAGATGCCTGTATATCCTGAAGATAAGTTTGTTGAGGCTGTTGAGAAAACTGTCAAGGCAAATTTAGATTGGGTTCCGCCGTATGGTTCGGGCGCAACTTTATATTTAAGGCCATATATGTTTGGTAGCAATGCTGTTATCGGAGTAAAACCTGCTGAAGAATACCAGTTTAGAATTTTTACAACTCCTGTAGGCCCTTATTTTAAAGGCGGTGCAAAACCTATTACATTAAGAGTTCCGGATTTTGATAGGGCAGCACCTAGAGGAACTGGTCATGTTAAAGCAGGATTAAATTATGCAATGAGCTTGCACCCTATAGTTGATGCTCACAAACAAGGCTATAACGAAAATATGTACCTTGATTCGGCAACTAGAACTAAGGTTGAAGAAACTGGAGGGGCTAATATTATATTTGTGACTAAAGATAATAAAGTCGTTACTCCAAAATCAAATTCTATCTTGCCTTCAATTACAAGACGTTCATTGATGTATGTAGCAGAACATTATTTGGGCTTAAAGGCAGAAGAAAGAGAAATTTATGTTGAAGAGTTGAAAGACTTTAATGAATGTGCTTTGTGCGGAACTGCTGCTGTTCTTTCTCCTGTTGGTGAAATAGTAAATCATGGTGAACATATTTGCTTGCCTTCTGGTAAAGAAAAGATGGGCCCTATTACCCAAAAACTTTATGATACATTGACCGGTATTCAAATGGGTAGAATTGAGGCACCTGAAGGATGGATTAAGGTTATTGCGTAATAGTAATCAATTTTATATTTTAAAAGAGCGCTTTTTATGAGCGCTCTTTTTTTGTTATTAATAGTATTCTAAGTGCATTTAAAATCGCAATTAAAGTTACGCCAACATCGGCAAATACAGCACCCCACATTGACATATACCCGAAGGCACCTAAAATTAAAAATAAGATTTTTATACCAATTGCAAAAATTATGTTTTGCTTAACTATTCGCATAGTGTTTTTAGCTATTTTAATCGCAGTCGGTATTCTGGTAGGATCATCGTCCATAATAACGATATCTGCGGCTTCAATTGCTGCGTCAGAACCTAAGCATCCCATCGCAATTCCTATGTCGGAACGTTTTAGAACAGGGGCATCGTTTATGCCGTCACCGACAAATATTACGCTTCCATTTTTATGTTTATTGTCTATTAACTTTTCAATCTTATCTACTTTATCTTTTGGAAGTAATTGAGAATACACTATGTCGATACCAAGATTCTTAGCAGTTTTTTCAGCTACAGCTGTTGAATCTCCTGTTAGCATAATTACTTTGCAAGCTAATTTTTTTACTTTGTAAATTGCGGATTTTGAGCCTTCTTTTACTTCATCAGTTATTGTTATTGTTCCGATAAATGTTTTATTTTTAGCAACGTAAACAACAGTGTTCGCATCAAGATTTTCGAAAAATTCTATGTTGTGGTTAGCCATTAATTTGCTATTACCTACAAGAATTGTGTCTCCTGATATGTTGGCAATAATTCCGTTGCCGGCTTCTTCTTTAATTTCTTGAATTGTATTTGTATCAATTGTGTTATTATATTTATTCTTTATTGCAATTGCTATTGGGTGATTTGAATATATTTCTGCAGTTGCTGCATATTTTAGCAAATCATCTTCTGTTGCACCATTTTCAGGAATAATGTCGTTTACAACAAAATTACCTTTTGTAAGCGTTCCTGTCTTGTCAAAGGCTATGCTGTCGGGCTTTGAAAGTGCTTCAAGATGGTTACTGCCCTTTATTAGAATACCATTTTTAGAGGCTGCGCCTATACCTGCAAAAAAGCCTAAAGGTATTGAGATTACAAGGGCACAAGGACAAGAGATAACAAGAAATGTCAGAGCTCTTTCTATCCAAATTAAAAATCCGGTACCTGTTATTAAAGGAGGAATTGTAGCAAGTATTAATGCTGCTGCCACCACTGAAGGCGTGTAGTATCTTGCAAATTTCGTTATAAATTTTTCGGTCTTTGTCTTTTTATTTTTAGCATGTTCAACGAGTTCAAGAATTTTAGAAACAGTGGATTCAGAGTATTCTTTTGTTACTTTAATTTTAAGGTATCCGTCAGTGTTTATGCAGCCGCTTAGGGCTTTGTCGTTTATCTTAACTTCTCTTGGAACCGCTTCGCCAGTGAGAGCTGATGTATCAATATATGCGCAGCCGTCTATTATGGTACCGTCAAGCGGAATTTTTTCACCTGTTTTTACGATTATTATGTCATTAATTTTTACTTCTTCGGGTGATTTTTGTGTAACAGCGTTATTTTCTTCAACGTTTGCATATTCAGGTTTTATGTTCATTAAATCTGTAATTGATTTTCTGGTCCTATGAACAGCTCTATGTTGCAAATATTCACCTATTTGATATAATACCATTACCATTACTGCTTCAGGATACTCTCCTATTGCAATTGCACCTAATGTTGCAACACCCATTAAAAAATTCTCATCAAAAAAGTCTCCTTTGAAAATATTTTTCAGTGCGGTTAAAAGAACACCACTACCGGCTAGTAAGTATGCAAGTATAAGGATTATAACTTTTAGATCGTTTTGATATTGAAAACTTATCGTACTTATAAATAAAATTAGTGCGACTATTACATACCATGTTTCTTTTAAGAAATTTACATCGTGTTGGTGATCTTCATGTTCACACATTTTATTCCTCACTTTCTTATATCAATATTATAATTGAACAACTGTTCAACTTTCAAGTGTTTAATTGTGCTTTTTAATAAAAATTTACACAGTTGAACAATTGTTCATTTGTGCTATGATATATCTGGAGTGTTAAATATGGAAACTAAAAAGACTGATTGTGATGCTATAAACATTGATATTGTAAATAAAGTTCGACCGAAAATGCCTGAGATGAATTTGTTGTACGAGCTTTCTGATTTTTTTAAAGTTATGGGTGACAGCACAAGAATTCAGCTTTTGTGGGCATTGGAAGAAAGCGAGATGTGTGTTGGGGATTTGGCGGTATTGTTGAATATGACAAAGTCTGCTGTTTCACATCAATTAAAAGTTTTGAGGATTTCAAAATTGGTGAGAGCCGAAAAGAAGGGTAAAAACGTATATTATTCGCTTGACGATGACCATGTAAAGGTTATTCTTGAAAAGGCATTAGAGCATGTTTGCGAATAATTATTGGTTGTTTTTGATATAATTTGATATAATTTCAGCAGCGTCCGCAATACATTTTTCACAAGGTCTGGTTTGATAATATTCTGAGGTCCGTTTGGTTGGAACCGGAGTATCTTTACCTTTTGGCAAGCCAAGAATTTCCCTGCATATAATTGTATTGTGTTTTGCTTCAAAATCTTCAGCTAGTTTTTGTATACGTTCGTAGTGTGCTTGCTTTATTGAGTCATTATTAGGTGTTGTGTAGCCAAACTTTATACCTGCAATCATAAACATTGCACTAACGGCTCCGCATACTTCTCTTAATCTTCCCATTCCTCCGCCAAATGAGGATGAAAGCTTTAAAGCTGTTTCAAAGTCAAGTCCCAGATCCTCCGCAAATGCACAAAACACCGATTGTGCACAATTATAACCTGTTTCAAATAATTCTGTAGCTTTTTCTGATTTTGTTTGCATAATTTGATTATAAAACAAAAAATATTTTTTACTTTTAATAATGTTCCGTAAATTTACATCTTCAACCACAAAGCATCATACGGTTTGAGTCGAACTGTCAATTGTTTATTTTTAACTTGAGTTTTAGTCATTTTATCTGTTAATAAATCGTAAAAGTATACTTCTTTGGCTTTTTTTCCAAAATCGTCATCTGTGAGATTTATTGTTGCTTTTATTCTGTCATTAGTAAGGTTATTTATTACAACAACTCTGGTATCATCCAGTGCTCTTATATAAGCAAATACTTCCGGTGATTCCGTTTTTATTTCAACAAAAGATCCTCTCGTCATAACAGGGTAGTATTTTCTTAGTCTAATTAATTTTTTAACGCGTTCATATACAATATTGTTAAAAGATCCTTTTTCGTCGACAGCTTTCTTGAAAGTTTCCTCGGTTATAGGTCCACGATTTATGTCTCGGCTGTCAAAGTAGCT
>CALVBY010000017.1 GCA_944325905.1 Candidatus Gastranaerophilales bacterium
AAAACTTTCGGTCGGAATTATTTCAAAAATTCTTTCGACCCTACTTTCCCTTTTTTCCCCTTTTTTCCTTTGCGACCCTTTCAGGTCGTTTTTTTGCTTAGTTTTCTGCTTTATATAAACGTGCAAAGAAACATGCAACGTGCTGGATAGAATCAACTCTAACCCATTGTCTTGTGGCTTTAAATCTAATTGCATTAACAGATCTTGTCGGATTTTTATGGGAGTATGAATTTATTTCATTATTAAATAGTAAAAATTGGCATTTTGCAGTTAATTTGCAGGCTGCAAGCAGTTTCGCTGCTAATTCATCCTTATTTAGCATTTTGGCAAGGTAATAAGCTGCAACAAGTCCTTCAGACCTTGCGCCATCAGGGTAAAAATGATCGCCGTATTCATAGTAATACCCGCCTTCATAGTCAATATAAGGCGAATCATCCCGCTCATATGAGTGCTCAATCATAGCTTGAGCATCGCTGAATACAAAATTTATGTAGTTATCTTTCCTGAATTCTTCTCTTTTGCACCACTCCTCAATAGCTTGCATAAGCCAAGCATCTGAAGGCAGTTTAGTGAATAAATCAGCGTAAATTTTAGGTCTTTCATCGATAATCCAGTCTAATGCCTTTTTAGACAGATTTTTTACCGTATCTACAAATTCAGGTTCATCAAAATTATTAACAAATAATGCAAGCCCAAGTAGCGCTTCACCAGGATAATAGAAAGAAAATGTATTTTTGCGATCTTCATCAGACATACTAATTAATGGTTCGCCGTTATTGTATTCCGGGTGAATATAGTAACCTAATAACTCTCCGCTTGGGCACATCCTGCTCAATATGTGGCAAGTAATTCCTCTGATATATTCATCAAACGACTTGTCACCCGTAGAGTTGCGATATTGCATCAATGCAATAAGCAAAACTCCAGAACCGCCTAATTTGGCCTTATTATTATAGAAAGCATAATAACCCTTGCCCCATTCTGTTTCGTGCTCTCTGCAAATAGATGTACTCCATTCGATTGCTTTTTTAGCTGCGATTATATATTTTTCATCAGCAGTAATTTGGAAAGCTCTTATCAGAGTAATTATCCCGCCGCAGTGGCGCAAATCATTATAATAAAGATTATCAGGTGAGCGATTTGGGTGCTCATGATCTTTAAAATTATCTTCACAGCAGTCATAATAATACAAAAATCTGCCGTCATTATACATGTTTTCTATAAGCCAATTTGCTGACGAAATAAATTGATTATATAGAGTTTCGTAACTAAACTCATTATATAGTATATTTCCTCTGTAAAGAGGCACACAGGTGTCTTTGTATGTGACAAAAGCTCTGCTTTTAAAAAGATAGTATTCGCAATTTGGAGTTTTAAAAAGGATTTTTACTCTTTCAGAAATTTTGTCTGTCATCTTGCCTATTGGAGAGCGTTTGGCAAGAGTTTGAAATACTTGATTAAGTCCCATATGACTCAAAGAAATTGCATCCGTCGGCATATAATAGTAGGATGTACTATCCATTTTTAACTCAAGACCATTTATACCGATTTCAAATCTGTCATTATCAAAGAATATTGAATTAAGTCTTTTAAGCGTTGTCTGTTTTCTATCGGTAACATATTCGAGCATTATTCTGCATTTATCAGAATTTTTGACATCAAATTCGTTAAATGACTTGTTTTTTCTAAGCATCTCAATGTCGCGATTTATCGTTGCAGCAAAATTATTTCTTCTGCTGCCGTATCTTATAAATTTTTTTCCTTCTTGAAATAAAGTTATATATACAAGGGTTTCCAAGGGATTATATTTTACGATACCTGAAAGATTCATGCCCTTTAAATCAACGGGCATACCATCTATAAGAGCCACACGAATCTTTGATAACAGATTGTTCATACCGGAAAAATCTTGAGCAAAATATTTTCTTTCGCAATCATTTTTTTCTTTAAAATCGAATTTCATAACGCAAATAATCATACCATTAAGCCCTCAGCATGGCAAAAATATGCAGAATCGTAAAGATTTATTTAACATTTTGACATATCCTTAAAGTTATAGTTCAATAATAATGAGACTTGGTAGGAAATTTATAAATTTATGTACATAAAACAGCTCGAAATAGATAATTTTAAATCATTTGCTAATAAATCAGAAATCCCATTACTAAAAGGTTTCACAACGATTTCAGGCCCAAACGGTTCTGGGAAAAGTAATATTATAGACAGCGTTCTGTTTGCACTCGGATTAGCAAATGCAGGCGAATTGCGTGCAGAAAATCTTTCACACTTCATATCAACTTATACAAAACGTAACGATGCAATGGTAAAAGTTACTTTCGGAGATATGGAAGGTGGGCAAGATCTCAGTATAGCACGCCGCATCAGAAAATCTACCCAAGGTTATGCAAGTACATATTACCTTAATGACAGTGTTACAACTCTTTCAAACATCCATGCAGTTTTGGAAAAATATAATGTTACTCCAAATAGCTATAACGTTATGATGCAAGGCGATGTAATGGGGATTACTAACTGTTCCCCAAGACAACGCCGTAAAATTATAGATGAAATTGCCGGTATTGCGGATTTTGACAGAAGGATAGAGCAGGCTACTAATGAGTTAACAACTGTAGAGCAGCGTGTTGAGCGTTCTACTGTAATATTAAATGAAGTTGATACAAGGCTTGAGCAATTAAAAGAAGAGCGTGAAGTTGCTTTGAAGTACCAAAAACTTCGCGAAGAAAAAACATCACTGGAAGGTCAAATCAATACAGTAAGATTCTTTGATATAAAAAGAAATCTTGAAAAAGCGCATGAAAATATTCTTGAGTTTACTAAAAAGAAGAAAGAAGAAGAAGTTAAAAGCAAGGATTTAGATGAAAGATTGGCGCTTATTAGGCAGAAATATCAAGAAATTTCAGACAGACTAAAAGAAGAGGGCGAACAACAGCAAATTAACCTTAAAAAGCAAGAAGAAGAACTTAAAGGTGAAATCGATCGTAAGAATAATGCTACAATATATGCCGATAAACAAATCCACGATGGCTTGCGTTCAATAGAGAACGCTAAAAACGGTATCGAAACCTTTAATAAAAAAATTGAAGATTTTAAGCTCAAAATTTCACTGAAAAATGATGAAATTAAGATAATTGAAAAAAATATTGCTGATAAAAACGAAGAATTGAAGAAGATTCTTGAAGATATGACAGGCCTGAATGCTACAGCTGATCAGCATATAGAAAGACGTAACAATTTAAGAAAAGAACTGGAAAAGCTTCAAGACAGTGAAAATAACCTTATCAAGGATCGTTTACCTTTAGAAAATGAGTTTAATAACCTGCAAAAGGAACTTGATGAGGCAAAGGCTAAAATCGCTGAATTAGAGGATATGAAACAGAATTTTAGCGAAACTCAAGCACTTAAAAAGACTATGGTTGAGCAGTTGCAAAAAGAATTGAATGATTTTAAAATAATTCAACAAAACGCACTTCATGACCTTGATACGACTAAAAATGAAATAAATGATTTAAACTATAATGTCCAGATGGCTTACCGCAAAATTTCATCTATGGAAGCCAAAAAACAAGCATTTGAGGATGCAAATTTTGGTCGTGCAATTGACACAATTATGGGGGCAAAATTAAAGGGTGTTCATTCCCCGCTTGTTAAATTAGGAACCGTGGATAAAGAATACTCAACCGCAATGGAAGTCGCTTTTGGCGGAAGAATGTCACATGTCGTTGTGGATGATGAGCATGTTGCATCGGTTGCAATTGAACTTTTAAAATCCTCAGGTGCAGGTCGTGCTACATTTATTCCATTAAACAAGGTTCAAAAAGCACCTTCAAAACTCCAATTACCTAAAGACAAGGGTGTAATCGATTTTGCAATTAATCTTGTTGATTTTGATGAGAAATACTTAAACGCATTTTTCTACGCGGTTGGCGACACTTTGGTTGTAGAAGATATGGAATGTGCCAAAAAGCTTATCGGTCGATACAGAATGGTAACACTTCAAGGTGAGCTTTTTGAAAAATCAGGTTCTATAACAGGTGGTACAGCAAGACGAACAGGGTTGAGTTTCAGTCAAAATGATGATACAGAGCTTGAGACTTATAAAATCAGGCTAAAAGATATGGAAGATAAGCTATCTTCTCTTGAAAAGAAAAAAACTGAACTTGAGCAAAAACTTGATACTGTAAGAACCAATTATTCAGATGCTATGAGTGAATTCAGCAAGTCCAAGGTTGAATTGGATAATATGAATAATAACTACGCTCAAAGTGAAAATATTTTGAAAGAAAAAACTGAATTTGTTAAAATTTCAGCGGCAAAAGTTGATGAATTAGGTAAAACTTTAGACAAAATTGAAGAAAAACATATCGGCATATTGGATAAAATTGCCAATGTTCAATCCCAAATTGAAGAAGTTGAAAAACTTATAAATGATAAAGATTTGAAAGAGTTAAAAGAAAAAACCGAGGGCGTTGAGTTTGAAATTAAAAGACTTCAAACAAATTTGATGAACTCAAACAATGATGTCAATGAATTAAACAGACAAATAACTTTCCACGTTAATTTGATTGAGACAAAAAACGAAGAAATTGACTCAATTGAGAAAAACAACGTTAAGCTCGAAGAAGACAAAAAAAGATACAAGGAAGATATTGAACTACTAAATAAAAAAATAGAAGGCTTAAAAGAGCAAATTGAGGTTATAGAAGAAAAACTCGGCAAACTTCTTAAAGAACGTGACGATATAAATAATGACCTTATTGAGCTTGAAAAACAAAAGCACATAAAAACAACTGATATTGAAAGAATAGCAGAGCAGATAGAATCATTTAAAGCGCGCAGAAGAGAATTAGAACCTCAAATGGATACTGCACGCGAAGCTCTTGAAAACGCAGGTGTTGAGATTAGCAAGCTTGAACCTGTTGACCTTTCAATAGATGAAATCACTTCAAAAATCCAACGATTAGAGCGTCGTATGGAAGAATTGGGTGATGTAAACATGAGGGCTTTGGCCGCTTATGAAGAGGTTCTTGCTCGTCAGGAAGAATTAAAATTACAAATCGAAACTCTTTCAAAAGAAAGAAAAGAAATTCTTGATAGAATGAATGGGTATGAACAGCTTAAAAAAGAAACGTTTATGAAAACCTACAACAACATAAACGAAAACTTTAAAGAAGTGTTCCATCAATTGTCAGAGGGCGAAGGTGAATTAAAATTAGAAAATCCGGATGATCCTCTATCAGGTGGTTTGACTATTGAAGCACAGCCCAGAGATAAAAAACTTCAACGTCTTGAAAGTATGTCAGGTGGCGAAAAATCTTTGACTGCTTTGGCTTTTGTATTTGCAATCCAAAGATATATGCCGGCACCATTCTACGCTTTTGACGAAGTTGATGCAAGTTTGGACACAATGAATGTTGAGCGTATCGCCCATATGGTGCAGAACCAATCAAAAGATACGCAATTTATAGTAGTTAGTCACCGCAAACCTATGATAGAATCAGCTAATAGGACAATTGGTGTAACTCAAAAAGAAAAGGGTATAACACGCGTTACAGGGATTAAGTTAAGAGACGAAGAATAATGACAGAACAAGCAGTTATAAATTATGATATAAACAGTTCCAATTTGCCTGAATTAGTTCAAACTAATGAAGATGAGGGTATAGGGATTCTTGTCTCAATGGCAAAAGCCGGCAAAATTGACCCTTGGAATGTTGATATTATTGATGTTACGGATAAATATTTGGCTCATATTTGTGAAATGAAATCTCAGAACTTAAGATTAACTGGTAGAACATTTTTATTTGCAGCTGTTCTTCTTAAATTAAAATCAAACGTTCTTGAAGGAAATGACATTTTGCAAATCGGTGAGCCCGATTACACAGAAGGCTTGGAATACGATGATGACGGCTTTATCGTAGAATACCCTGAAGAGGATGAATTTACTCCTACGAGTAATATTGTATCAATTGACGATGTTTTACAAAGAAGAACCAGCGTAAGACTTAACAGAAACCGTGTCGTTACGTTGCGTGATTTGATCAGACAATTGCAATTCTATGAAAAATTAGAAAAAAAACAATCACTGCAGCAAGCTCACGAACGTGCAAAAAGGCGTGTTCAATCATATTCACGTTTTACACCGGATGATATTATAAACCTTGCGCACGAAGAGTATATTGAGGATTGTGTGCTTAAGTTAAAAGAAAATTTATCACAAATCTTTGAACACGAAGAAAAAATTGAATTGAATGAATTAATTCTGCTGGGTATGGATAAAATAAGTGCCTATATTGCACTTCTATTTCTCACTGCGGAAACTGATTATGATTTAAAACAAGATGAATTTTACTCAGATTTGTATGTTGTAAGAGGTGAAAATGGAACAGTTGAAGTCTAGAATTGAAGCTGTTTTATTCACAACAGCAAAAGCGTTATCAGCAAAGGAAATTGGAGAGATTCTGGATACAGATGCTGATACTGTAGAAGAAGCGTTATTGGAATTAATTATGGATTATGCTTCAAGAGATGGAGCATTAGAGATTGATGACGAAAACGGCTATATACTTCAAGTTAAAGAAGAACACATGGATATAGTCGAAAAATTGTGTCCTGTAGAACTCAAACCGGCTGTTTTAAGAACTCTTTCAGTTATTGCTTTAAAAGAACCAATCAGGCAAACAGCACTAAAAGATATGCGCGGCTCTACAGCTTATGAACATGTGCAAGAGCTGCTTGATAAAGGACTTATTTCAAAGACTAAAGACAAAAATGGCAGAAGTTTTAATTTAAAAACAACACCAAAATTTGCTGAATATTTTAAACTCAAAGGTGATACGAAGGCACTTGCGAAAATGCTTGATTTAGAAAAAAGGATTACTGATGAACCTGAAGCCTAAATGGCTATTAACATATATATTCGTTCTTATTGCAGCTTATACTGTAACGACTTTTGTTGCACCAAAGCTTTGTTTTTACAGGTGGCAAAACTTATTTAATTCCGGTAAATATGAAAAAGCCTATAAATACATTAAGCGAGCACTAACTTTTAAACCCGAAGATACTGATTACAGGTATTATTGCGTAAAAACATTGTCGGAGCTTAAACCAACGTACAAAATACAAAAAGAAATGTATACCTTCGCACATAGCAATAAAGATGATGGTGCCAAAATACTTGCAAATGAAAAAATAGCAGAATGGCAAAGAAATATTCATTCAAATATAGGCAACAATTATATAGAACAAGCACCTTCAGACACAAACATTATTAGATGGAACAAGTCATCATTTCCATTAAAAGTTTTTCTGGATGAGCAAAGTTTAAATAATTTACCGGAATACTACAAAAGCTCTGCTACAAGAGCTTTGAGTCAATGGGAGAAATCTATCGATTTTATTACTTTTAAAAGTACAGATCATAAAAATGATGCACAAATTTTGATATTATTTAAAGATTTACCTGATGGTATTTGTGAAGGCAACGTTTGTAAATACGTTGTGGGCTATACTAGTCCCAAAATTTCAGGCAAAAAATTAAAAAGTATGACTATTACAATATACGATAAAAATCCGCGCGGTGAATATTTTTCGGATAAAGAGGTTTATAATACCATTCTTCACGAGCTCGGACACGCATTAGGAATAATGGGGCACAGTTATAGCACGGATGATTTAATGTATCAAGAAACTCAAAACCAAAGCAGTATTTTTCTGAAATATAGAGAAGACTTTCATTACTTATCAGGTAATGATGTGAATACAATGAATCTTTTGTACATGCTTGAGCCAACTATAATTGATAAACCACTTTCTTCTAAAAAAGGAATAATATTCACACCAATAATTCTCGGCTCATCTGAAGAAATTGCAGCAAAAAAAATTGAGGAAGCAAAAGATTACATAAAAACATCACCCGGAATTGCCGTAGGATATATAAACCTGGCTGGAGCTTATGCTGATATTAAAGAATATTATAAAGCACTTGGAGCACTGCAATCCGCGCTGGATTTAGCAAATACAGATCAAGAAAAATTTATCATATTTTATAACTATGCTTATATTTATATGAATTTAAAAAAATATGATTCAGCTCTAGAATATGCAAAATTAGCAGAACAAATTCAATCCACAGAAGATGTTCTTGAACTTATAAGTATCATTGAGCATAACAAATCTGTGCTTAGATAATGTAAAGAATTACTAACCATGTAACAAAAAATTTATTTACGTATTTTATAGGCATAAAGGAGAATTTCTTATGCAAGTTAATTCGATTTCAGGTAGCAATGTTAATTTCACAAGTGTAATTCCTGTAAGGGTTTTGCAAGATGGTAAAGAAGTGCTTGATAAATCATTGGTCCATAAGACATGTTTAAAGGTTGTTCAAGGCTTAGCCGGACCAATATCTGAAAAACCTGAATTCAAATCTACAGCAGCTCAACTCTCAGTAATGGATAATGATTACAAATTTACCAGAGCTTTTTTCGGATACAACCGCATCCTTCCTAATCAAAAATTAACTGCATCCAAATTTTTTAAGATAATATTTGATAAATTTAATAGAGGCTATATTGTTACAGGCAGGCCTTCTGAACAGTTATCTGAATTAGGCAAAGAAATAGGCCGTGCAAGACGTGAATGCAAAGATTACGGTGTTGTAGAATCTCCAAAATTGGAAAAAGCACGTAAAAATTATTGGGATGCGGTTATGAATATAGGAAACAATCTTAACTTGCGTATAAGAGAAGCCTTTTTACCTGCCACACTTGAAAAAGTTGGTAAATATCAACAAATGGATGTACACATCACAACAAAACCTTTAAAAAATGAACAAAAAATTACAATATCAAATATAAGCTTTAGCGATAAGAAATAAGGTTAACAAAAACTTCACAAAGTGTTTAAAAAAGAATATTTTTAGGTTATATTTAACAGGTTGAGATATTAAACACTGGAGAAAAAGATGTATAACGTAGCTATAATTGGTGCAGGACCTGCCGGAATTTTTGCGGCATTAGAGATTACAAAACTAAGACCTGAATGGAAGGTTATTTTAGTTGAAAAAGGACAAAAGATAGAAAGTAGAAAATGTCCACTTCGTGAAGGTTCCCCAAAATGTGTTAACTGCAAACGCTGCGGTTTGTTGTGCGGCTGGGGTGGTGCAGGTGCATTTTCAGACGGAAAACTGACACTAACTCCGGATGTTGGTGGCAACTTGGTTGACTATATGTCCAGACAAAAGGCAGAAGATTTAATTGATTATTCTGATAAATTATACCTTAAGTTCGGCGCAACAGAAGAAGTTTTTGGTACCGATTTAAAAACATTCCACGAAATTGAACATCAAGCAGTGCTTGCTGAATTAAAGCTTGTACATTCACCTGTAAGACACCTTGGAACAGAAAGAAGTTTAGATGTTTTAAAGGCTATGCAGGATTATTTGAATGAACGAATTACCATCTTAAATAACGTATCAGCTGATAGCCTGATTGTTGAATGCGAGCAGGTTAAGGGCATTAAATTAAGCAATGGTGAAACAATTTGTGCCGAATATACAATCATAGCACCGGGAAGAGAAGGCGCAGATTGGCTTACAAAAGAATTCGCCGAACACAAAATCGGTATGGTTAATAATGCAGTTGACGTAGGTGTTCGTGTTGAATTACCTGCACCTGTGTTTGAACCGTTAACATCAAAACTTTATGAATCTAAGTTAATATATCATTCACCAACATTTGGGGATGAGGTTAGAACATTCTGTATGAACCCAAATGGTGAAGTTGTTCAAGAAAATTATAACGGTATAGCAACTGTAAATGGTCATAGTTATGCAAATTATAAGACTCCAAATACAAACTTTGCACTTTTAGTAAGTGAAAAATTTACAGAACCGTTTAAAGAACCAATTCAATATGGTCAACATATTGCTAGTTTAGCAAATATGCTAGGTGGCGGAATTTTGGTTCAAAGATTTGGCGATTTATTAGACGGAAGACGTTCAACTCCTGAAAGAATCAAATCTAGTATTATAACTCCAACACTTACTTGTGCAACTCCCGGAGATTTAAGCTTAGTTATACCTTATCGTCAAATGACAAGCATTAAAGAGATGTTGTATGCATTGGATAAAATAGCACCGGGTACAGCATCCAGATACACGCTTCTTTATGGTATTGAAGTTAAATTCTACTCAGCAAGGGTAAAATTGACTAATGAATTAGAAACTGAGGGTGTAAAAAATCTTTTTGCAATCGGCGATGGCGCAGGTGTGACACGTGGGCTAATTCAAGCATCAGCATCAGGTGTTCATGTCGCTCGTACGATTTGCGCACGCGGTTAAATAATGGTATAATTTTGCTATGAATAAAAAAGTAAGTCTAACAACACAGAACCGATTAATAATTTTCGGGCTTATTTTAAGTACGCTGCTTATTATGGCTATTGCAGTATTTTCTGTTTTAAATATCCAGAAAAAGCTAAATGAAGGTTACCATAATTTTGGGCAGGTAATATCTAAAACGTTGGCTATTGAAAGTAATGAAATAACTAAAAATATGCCAGATTCAGAAATCTATAATATACTTAAGTCACATACAGATTCTATTCTAAAAAGTCACAATGATATAGTTTTTATAGAATTTACAGACAAAGACGGTAAAATTATATATTCAGGTAAGAACGAAGCACATACCAGTTCCCAAAAACCCAATATAACTGTTAGTTCTCCATTAACTGATGTTATAAGTAATTCGCCCATAGGTTCTGTCACAGTTGGATTATCTGGGAACATAATCAGTCAAATATCTTCTACCACAAGAGCATCATTGTTGTTTGTGTTTGCTGTTGCATGGCTTGTTTTTGCTTTTGTAATATTGATAAATACGTATTTGATAACAAGAGAACTCAGAATACTTCACGACGGCGTTCACAAAATATCTTCCGGAAACTTTGGTTACAAAATTGAAGGAGAGAACGTCAGCAATGAAGTTCAGGAATTGTTTAATTCCTTCAACGACATGTCTGCAAGGCTTCACTTGTATGAAGAACAAAATATTGAACAGTTAACTCTTGAAAGAAATAAATTAGAAGCCGTTTTAATGAGTATAGCCAACGGTGTTGTTGTATGCGACAACAATGATGTTGTTGTGCTCGTTAATAATCATGCTCAAAATCTTTTGGAAGTTACTGAGGAGCAGATGCTCAATACTTCTATCCAAAATTACATTGATACTGAAGGTAATTTCTGTTTTAAAGATAAAATCGAAGAATTCAAATCAAGTGAAAATAAATATGTAACTTTCAATATAAATGTAGATAAACGTGTTATAAAATCAATTATTTCACCTATGTATACAAGAAGCGGTGATTATGTTGGATACATCATCGTACTAATTGATGTTACCAAAGAAACCGAAATGGATCTGATGCGTTCACAGTTTATTTCAAATGTTTCTCATGAATTAAGAACACCAGTGACAGTCTTAAGAAGCTATATTGATACACTTTATACAATGGGAAATGAATTTGACTATGAAACACAAAAAGAATTTATTGGTACATTGAATAATGAGATTATACGTTTACAAAATATGGTTAATGATATTCTTGATTTTTCAAGACTTGATTCAGATGTAGAATTGGAAAAAACATACAATAATATGACAGAATTAGTGGAAAATTGCGTTAACCAAATACAGATATTAGCGCAGGAAAGAAATGTTACACTTGAAATATCCAAAGATGAAAATATTCCAGAAGCTCTGTTTAACTATGACAGCATAGAAAGGGCTCTAAGGAATCTTTTATCAAATGCAATAAAATACTCACCTGAAGGGAAAAAAGTTCGCATAAACATCTGTAATCAGCCTCAAAATAATATTACAGTTACGGTACAAGATGAGGGCTGTGGAATTTCACCTGAACATCAAAAGAAAATATTTGACAGATTTTATAGAGTTGAAAACGATACTCATACTATAAAAGGTACCGGGCTTGGCTTACATCTTGTTAAGACAACTATTGAAAAACATCATAACGGAAAAGTTTTCGTTGAATCAAAAATAGGCGAAGGTTCAACCTTTGGTTTTACAATTCCTGTTGATGCAGGCATTTTGGCTAACAAATAGTTGATAAAAATTTTATAATTAGTCAAATAAACCGTTAATTTTATCAATTATATCTTGAGGGTCGATTTCGCCTGTTACTTTATTGATATCCTGTGCAATTTGGTATAACTTTGCTGCTTCAATTTTATCACCTGTCAAAGCAACACATCTTGCAAGATTAAAATGAGCTAAAGCATAATTTGGATTACATTCAACTGATTTTTTGAATAATTCCATTGCTTTTTGAACTCGTCCCAAATCATCAAGATAAATAACTCCAAGGTTATTATAGGCAATATCATAATTGCTGTCATATTGAATAGCTAATTCATACTCTTTTATAGCCTCATCAATATCACCTTTACCCCAGTATAAAAAGCCCAAATTACAATGAATTTTAGCATTTTCAGGTTCTAAATCGAGTGCATTTCTATATACTGCAAGTGCATTGTTGTAATCTTCTTTGTCATAAAATGCACTGCCTAAATTTATGTAAATATCAATATCTTCAGGTGTTAAAAGATAAGCACTCTGATATGAACTTATTGCAGCATTCAAATCAGATTTATTTTCCTGAAATACATAGCCCAATGTCTGATTTATAACACTGGTCCACTGCTTATTAGGATTTAAAGTTACAGCGGTTTGAAAATGAGATACTGCTCCATCGGCATCACCCTTAATATAGAGAATATTTGCCAAATTAGAATGAAATTCAGGAATATTCGGCATGATTTGAATCAATTTTTGATAGATTTCAACAGCACTGTCGTAATCACCAAGTTCCTCATATGCTTGGCAAAGATGTCTGTATGCAGAAATATTAAGACTATCCAGCCAAATAGCCATCTTGTATTCAGTTATTGCATTATCAAATTGTCCAACAGACCTGTAAATATCACCTAACAGGCAATATAGCGGAACAAATCCGGGAGCTTTTTCGATGGCGTCGACATAAACCTCTATAGCTTCACTAAGGCCTTTTGTTTGTACCCTATAAAACCCCTTCACCATCATTGGCATGAATTTAAGGTACGACAATGATTTAGCAACATTTTTAATCGCTTGAAAATCAAATGGTAATGTAAGCCAAGAAAGAAACAACTCAAAATGTGCTTTTAGTGTTGTTTTAAAACATCTGTAAGATGAAACTTTATAAAGCGAATACAAAAGATAATGCGCGCAAGAATTTCTAAAAGGCATATATTTAATAGCTTTTTTTGCATTCAAAGCTGCCTCAAGGAATCTTGCCCTTTTTGTGTAAGTTTCTGCCAACAGATAATAGGCTTTTGAATATTTATCATCTTTAGAAATAGCCATATCGAGATAATTAATAGCTTTATCTAAATCGCCCTTATGATACTGAGCTTGTGCAATTTTAAAATAGATTTCAGGTGAATCAATGTAAGTTTCCAACGCACGTTGATACTCAGTTATAGCCTCATCAATATACTGACAAGAATTGTGAATATCCAAATGCCATGCTAAAAACAAATCACCCAACCTAACGTGCAAGTCAGCATTTGTGGGGTCACTTTGCAAACCTATCTGACATAGTTCAATTGCTGATTTAACATTTCCGGTCTTGAATTCTTTATTAATCTTTTTCTCTAATAATTTATCCATAGTGTATGACAATATTGTAAATAACTTTTTTTAAAAATGCAAGTTATTAATATTTCGTGTATAATACAACTTGAAAGGGGAGCGCCCATGGGGAAAATATATTTTATAGATGTTACAAACAGAGACGGTGTACAAACTTCACGTTTAGGTCTTGCAAAACTCCAAAAAACAATTATAAATATTATGCTTGATCAGATGGGAATCTCACAGTCTGAATTTGGTTTTCCAACAACAAAACACGAACTAAATTACCTTAATGGGAACCTTGAATTGGTAGAAAGGGGCGCAATCTGCCGCACAAAACTTTCAGGTTGGATGAGGGCAATTGCAAGCGATGTAGATGAATCCTTTACGAATGTTCCAAAACTAAAATACGTAAACCTATCACAATCAACCTCACAACAGATGACAACCGGCAAGTACCAAGGTAAAAAGACCCTTGATGACATATTAAAAATGACTTGCGAAGCGGTTGAATGTGCAGTTTCACATGGTGCCAAAATTATTGGCGTGAATGCTGAAGATGCCTCAAGAAGTGATCTTGACTATTTGATTAAATACGCAAAAGAAGCAAAAAAATGCGGAGCTCATAGATTTAGATACTGTGACACACTCGGCTATGAAGACCCTCAAACAACTTATGACAGAATCTATAAAATAGCTAAAGAAACACAAATGCCGGTGGAACTCCACTTCCATAATGACTTAGGAATGGCTGTAGCCTGTTCAGTTATGGGTGCTAAAGCAGCAATTGACGCAGGAGTTGATGCTTATATAAATACAGCTATAAATGGCATGGGTGAGCGCGCAGGCAATGCGGATTTAGTTTCTTGCCTTTTAGCAGTATTAAAGTCAGCTGGATTTAAAAATAAATACCAAATAGATGAAAATATTGACTTGAGTAAAGCATGGCACTTGGCAAAGTACACGGCTTATGCGTTTGGAGTTCCTATACCTAAAAATCAGCCTGCTGTCGGTGATAATGCATTCGCACATGAATCAGGAATCCATGCTGATGGTGCGTTAAAAGACAGAAGAAATTATGAATTATATGATTTTGAAGAACTTGGCCGCGGTGAACCTGAAATTATTGAAACAGGTAGAATGATTACGACAGGTGAATACGGCGGGATTAAAGGTTTTAGAAACGTTTACAACAATCTTGAATTAGAATTTAAAGACGAACATGAAGCGCGTAATATTCTGGAATTAGTTCGTTACGCAAACGTACACACTCAGCAGCCTTTAACAACTGATGAACTAAAATTTATCTACTATTATCCTGATATTGCAGCTCAAATCATGACGGTTTCACCTTATTACGAGCCTATAGGGGCTATAAAAGAAAGAGTTGAAGCTCAAGATGCAAAAAATATCATTATATAAGAAAGAAGGAATTTGATGGGACAAACTTTAGCTGAAAAAATAATATCAGAACACGTTGGAAGACCTGTAAGAGCAGGGGAACTTGTAATTGCAAAAGTTGATGTTTGTGCGGTACAAGATGGTACCGGACCTTTGACTGTCCAAGAATTCAAAAAACTTGGTAAAGATAAGCTTAATAATCCGGAACGTACAATTCTTTTTATTGACCACGCCTCACCAAGCCCCAAAAAAGAGCTTTCTAATATGCATACAACTTTGCGTGATTTTTCAAGAGATTATGGTGCTGTTTTATCAGAAGTTGGTTCCGGTGTTTGCCACCAAAGGCTAATAGAAACATATGTAAATCCCGGCGAAATCTTGGTTGGTGCAGATTCTCATACCTGTACATCAGGTGCTTTGGGTGCTTTTGCAACGGGTATGGGGTCAACTGATATTGCAGTAGCCATGGCACTGGGCAAAACTTGGCTTAAAGTCCCTCAAACTTTTAAAATTGAAGTAACAGGTAAATTTCAAAGCGGTATTTGTTCAAAAGATTTGATGCTTCATTTAATCGGTATGATTGGTGCAGATGGTGCAACCTATAAGGCGCTTGAATTTTGCGGTGATACGATTGATAATATGGAAATGTCAGAAAGGTTTACATTGGCAAATATGGCAGTAGAGGCCGGTGCAAAAGCCGGATTATTCGTCGCTGATGAAAAAACTAAAGCTTATTTAAAAGAACACGGTCGTGAAGACAAATTTAAAACCATACAACCTGACAAAGATGCTATATATGAGCGTATAATCAAGATTAATGCCTCTGATATCAAACATACTGTCTCTTGCCCGCACACTGTGGATAATACGAAAACGGTTGATGAACTTGGTGAAATTAAAGTTGATCAAGTGTATGTAGGTACTTGTACAAACGGACGAATCGAGGATTTAAGAGTTGTAAATGATATTTTAAAGGGTAATAAGGTAAAAGATAGTGTTAGAATGCTAATTTGTCCTGCATCTAAGGAAATATACCTAAAAGCACTTGATGAGGGGTTAATAAAGAATTTTGTAGAGGCAGGGGCAACGATTTTACCTCCCGGATGCGGGCCTTGTGTCGGTGTTCATGCTGGTATATTAGCTGACGGTGAGGTTTGTTTAACTACTCAAAACAGAAATTTCCAAGGCAGAATGGGCAACACTAAAGGATTTATTTACCTATCATCTCCTTTTGTTGCTGCCTACACAGCATTAAGAGGCTATATTGCGGATAAATAAGCCGTATAATTTTAATTAAAAAAATATAACCACGCTACTATATAGCAAAGAATGAGTAATTCCCGAATAAAATTACTTACTATTAAAGTAAGGAGAATTTTATGCAGGGAAGCAAGTCGCAATATAAAAAAATGTCGCTTGAAGAACTTGTTGTGTTATCGCAAAAAGATGATTTAAAAGCGCTTGAAGAACTTATACGACGTGAACAGAGGAATGTATTTGCAGCCTTTTCTTACCTGAGTAAAAAAAGAGAAAATGTTGCTGATTTAACACAAGAAGCTCTGCTAAAAGTAGCACGTAATATTCATACTTTAAAAAATCCCAAAAATTTTAAAAGTTGGCTAAATCAGATTATATCAAACTTGTTTTTTGACGAGCTACGCAAAAAACAAAGACGCCCTGACATAATTTCAATAGACGAAGAAGAAAATGAAAAAACTATAAAAACACAGCTTCCGGATAAAAAATGTAAACCACATGAAAGGTGTCTTTCCTCAGAACTTGAAGAAGTAATCCGGTCTGCAATACAAGATTTACCCGAACACTTCAGAATTGCAATTATCTTAAGAGAATTGCAAGGACTTAGTTATGAAGAAATTGCAGAAGTTACAAATTCTAATATTGGAACCGTGAAATCACGAATTGCACGCGCAAGAGGAAAGTTACAAAATGGACTAAAATCATATATATAGGAGAGTTATATGGAAAATGAATTAACATGTAATCAAGTTATAGCACTTATGAGTTTTTATGTTGAAGATAAGCTTAATTCAAGATTAAAAGAATATGTTGATGATCATTTAAGAAATTGTCCAAAATGTCGTGAAATTTATATGCAATCAAAAAAAATTGCTAATCACATAATTTCTTTAAATGATAATGATGAAGCAACACCATATTACACAAAGCAGTATGAAGTTTTTAAACATAATTTATCAGCTTACATCGATAATGAATTAGATCAAAATGAAAGTATAAGAATTAAAAAAATAGCAATATCAAATCCTTTGGCCCGAAGAGATTTAGAGGATATGTACTCATTCAAAAAATTATTGCACGATTCCTTTGAAAAAACTCGAAATGAAGCACGATATGACTATTCAAAATTAATTATAAATAAATTGGATTCTAAACTAAACCGAAATGAGTATGACCCATTTTATAAGCTTTTAGTTTCATTTGGACTACTCATAAGCCTAATTGTGTGTGGATTTCTAGTCACATTATATTTTTAAGTTACCAGAAGAATACTTCATTGCCGCAAGTTTTTTGTAGACATCAATAGAAATTCCTTTTGGATAATTTACCTTTTCCTGATCAATTTTATTAAGGCTTGCAAGAGTTTTTTGTTGTCGTTCAGCCGCATATTTATTACGTAAAATAGGTGTAATTATATTGCAGGATAAAATTGAACCAACAGTCATACCAATAACATCAACACCATTTTTGAAACTTTCATACTCAGGTTTAATTTGGTCAAAATTAGTCATATTTTTAATATTAAATTTAGAAAAATCAAAGTCTTTTAGAACTTTCCAGCCATTTTTAGTCTTGATGTTAATACCCGAATCAGTTAAAAATTGCCTGATTTTAGGTGTTGCTAACTTTCCGGAAGAGGCCAATTTAGAAGCTAAAGCTTTTATTGAACTTGTTACCAAAAAGAATGACAAAACGTTTATAGCGCCGTCACCAATTTCTTGAGGAATAAGAAACATTTTTTGTTCCTTAGGTATTTTATCATTTACAGCAATAGCCATAACCTGTGCAGCAGATGATAAGAACCACCCTAATACTCCTGTGTATATGAGCATTTTAGCAGGATTTGGACCAAATTTTGTTGCTACAGTGTCTTTAAAAGCGGTGAAAATTCTATTTAGATTTGGCATTTTCCACCTCTTTCTTAGCTCCAGGCTTACTTGATCCCGCAAAAACATTAGTTAAATACTTTGTCAACGGTGCATCGATTATAAAATTAGTGAATACCATAACACCAAGGGCCAAAAGAGTCCCTAAAGAATTTTTGTATTGCGAAAGTTCATCCGTTGTACATTTTATACTAGGTAGTAACATTTGTCGTAAATTTTTGAATTTTGCATCCGGTTTCACTTCTAAAGGTAATTTGGTAAAGGCATCAATAGATTTTATACATAATTTTCTTATTGTGTATCCGGTAAGTGTTCCTGCAATAATTTTAGCAACAGTTCTACAAATTGAATATCGTCGTGTTTCTGAGTCCACTTCTTTATTTGAGGCATCAATAAATGGTTGTGATAAAAGTGCGGACGCACCTAAAATTAGTCTATTTTCTGCGGAGGACAATTTTTTTCCAATCCAATCGATTGCACGGATTGTTTTTGGGTTAGAGACAGTTGGCAAATGCTCTCTGCTTCCAATACTGTTAAGGACTGCACGAGTTATCTTACGACCTATTTTGTCATAAGTTCTTGAAAAAGAAAAATTACCTATTGAATTCAAACTAACTGATGCCATATTTCTACCCAAGTATGTAAATACACTCAAAGCAGAGAATTGCCTAAAAATGCTTATTTATTAAAAAATATTAACAGCAATAAGCCCTAAGCATACAAGATTATTATATCTAAAATTATTTTTATAAAATAGCACCTTTGGGGACAACAGTAACTCCACCTGGGGAAACATGGAAGCCTCTATTTACATCTTCCTCCCAATTGTAACCTATTCTTGTATTTGGAGGAATTTTAACATTTTTATCTATAATTGCTTTGCGTATTTTAGAATATCTTCCGACTTCTACATTTTCCATTAAAATACTATCTACAACTTGAGAATAACTATTTATTCTAACTTTAGGAGATAGAACACAATGTGAGAGCATACCGCCTGATACAATACAACCTTCTGAAACCATTGAATTAGTTGCCATACCAACACGATCACCTTCCTGCCAAATGAATTTTGCCGGAGGATAGTTGTAATTAAATGTTCTTATCGGCCAATCCTTAGAATACAAATCCAATTCAGGAGTGGCGGCCAATAAATCCATATTTGCCTGCCAATATGCATCAATGCTACCTACATCACGCCAGTATCCTCTTTCCGCATCAGAAATTCCGGGGAAACTATTGTCATGAAAATTATATACATAAATATTTTTGCCTTCGTTTAAAAGCATAGGAATAACATTCTTGCCAAAATCATGACTAGACTCTTGTATTTGATCATCTTTGTAAAGAGCTTTTAGCAAAGTGTCTTTATCAAAAATATAATTTCCCATAGATGCAAGACACATATTAGGATTTCCAGGTATAGATTTAGGCGTATATTGTGGCTTTTCCACAAAATTGACCAATCGCCAATCATCATCCACCTCAATAATACCAAATTCAGATGCTTCTTCTATTGGAATAGGTATAGCAGATATGGATAAATCTGCTTTTTTATTTTTATGAAAATCAAGCATCTGTGAAACATCCATTTTGTATATATGGTCTCCGCCAAAAATACAAACAAATTTAGGATCTTCATCAATAATATGGAAAATATTTTGATAAATCGCATCAGCTGTACCTCGATACCAATCACTTCCTGTACGCATTTGAGCTGGCGCAAGGTCAATGTATTGGTTCAAAAACGGTGACAACATCCAACCACGGGTTATGTGTTTGTTAAGTGAATCCGATTTATACTGAGTTAATACTTTAATTTTGAAAAAGCCGGAGTTAATAAAATTGTTTATAACGAAGTCAATAATTCTGTATCTTCCGCCAAAAGGTACAGCCGGTTTTGCTCTATCTTTAGTCAATGGATAAAGTCTTTTACCTTCGCCACCTGCAAGAATCATAACTAAAGCATCATCTATAGACATATAAAACCCTCACTTATTATATAAATTTATTATACACAAGATATCAAAAAATTGTAATATCATTTCGAAAAATTTTATGCTTCATTATAATTTTTTCAGCATAATTTTTCAAGTCAACAAAAGGCTCCTCACCGACCTTGCACAAAGATAAAACCCTTCCACCATTTGAATAAAGTTTATCATTTTCAGTTTTTACACCCGCAAAATATACCTTTACTGAGTTATCACCATCAGGCAAAATAATCTCATCGCCTTTTATCGGATTATCCGGGTATCCCTCACTTGCTATTGTCAGACAAGCCGAATAACCTTTTTTGTATCTAGGAATAACATCTTCTAACAAAATTGATAAAAAATCATTATCCAAGTAATTTAATATAGCTTGGCACTCGGGATCACCCAAGCGGACATTATATTCAAGCACATACCAGTCATCGCGTGTCCAAATAAGTCCTGAATATATAAAGCCCGTAAAACTTGCGCCCTCGTCAATTAAAGCCTGCTCAAGCAGTTTTAGATATAAGTCTAATCTATTTTGTTGATACTCTGATAAATCAACAGGACAATATGCCCCCATTCCACCGGTATTGGGTGATTTTTTATCAGAATTCAGCCTTTTAAAATCACGCGCAGGGCAAAAATTTACAAGCTTTTGTCCATTAAAATAGGACATCACTGAAATTTCAGAGCCGTCAAGATATTCTTCTATAAAATATGGTGCTGGGATTTTCCTTGTAAATTCATCTTTTTCCTTGGAATTATAGACGACTTTTACTCCTTTACCTTTGCACAAACCATCTGCTTTAACGACTTGCGGAAAAATTTCAGATTCCAAAGGCAGAAGTTTAGCACATTTTATCCCATGATTTGCCATGAACTTTTTAGCAAATAATTTTGAACTTTCAAGTTGTGAAAACTTTTTATCAACACCTATACATTTGATACCCTTTTGACAGTAATGGTCTACCAACCCATCACAAATAGGCTGTTCAGGTCCAAAAATTATCAAATCGGCAGCCTCAGGATCTTCAACTAGATTTTCACATAATTTCGATTTTGAAACAGCATCTCTTATAGCTTCTTCGCGAGCCCCGCTTCCATATACACAAACTTTTAGTGGCATTGGCTGCATCCTCCTTTGCAACTGCCGCAGCCGCCAAGTAAATCTGCAAAATCAAAAACTTTATCTTCAAGTATTTTTTCGATAACAATAGGATATAATTTGTGTTCCAAAGCATGAATTTCGCATTCAAATTCGTCAAAATGCATTTCATTACTTATCAATACAGGATATTGCGCAATTATTTTTCCACCGTCAAGCTCATCTGTTACCCAATGGATTGTAACCCCACTTACCTTAACTCCTGCAAAAAATGCTCTCTGGATAGCATCTTTGCCTTTAAAAGCCGGTAGCAATGACGGATGAATATTTACAAATTTCCCCAAATTCAATACATCCGGAGGCAAAATTCTCATATATCCTGCTAAAACAATTAAGTCAAAATTATTTGCACCAAAATATTCGGCGTTTTCTTCAAACGGCAAATATTTGAAATCCACACCCAAATTCTTGGCACGCTCTAAAATATAGGCATTTAATTTATCAGAAACACAAGTAATTTTAACATCTTTTCCCTTAAAATATTCCACAATAGCCTGAAAATTGCTGCCATTACCTGAGCCCATAACTGCGATACTTTTCGTCATTTCATCACCACCTTTCCAAAAATAAACGGGTTAAATTCGTCACAAATTTCAAAAATTTCATCAATATTATTTTCTCTTGCAATCAAGCAAAATCCAACTCCGCAATTAAAAACTTCATATATCTCTTTACCGCATAACGTTAATAATTTTTGGTAAATTCCCTGAAGTTTTATATTTGAATAATCAAGCTCAATATTATACCCATCCGGAATAGCTCTAATTAAGTTATTGTAAATTCCGCCACCTGTTATGTTTGCAGCAGCTTTTATAAGATTTTTCTCCCATAATTTTCTGACAGAATTGTAGTAGACATATGTAGGTTCCAAACATTTTTCAAAATCATTATCCGACAATTTGCCTTCAGCATGCAGTTTTCGTATCAAAGAAAAACCATTTGCATGGATTCCGCTTGATTTTAAGGCTATTACAACATCGCCATCTGTAATATTTTCATAAACATAATTTTCGTCAGAAACTCCAATAGCAAAACCACAAATATCTATTACTCTCTCTTTTAAAAGTGCAGGAATCTCCGATGTTTCTCCACCTAATAATTTGCAATTACATGTATCTAAGACGTTTTTTAATTCAAAAATAAATTCTGTAATAGCAATACTGTCAAGTTTATTGACTGCGATATAATCAGAAAAAGCAATAGCTTGAGCATTTTTTGTGACCATGTCATTAAGATTGGCAGCAACTAAATCAGTTGCAATTGTTTTATACAACCCACGCTCGTATAAAGGTATAATCTTAGAACCTATACCATCACAGCAGTTAAAAATTTTCATACCATTATGGACTACATTCCCCGTAAAGGCCTGAAAATTTTTGCCGAGCGAAGCAATCTCAGCTGATAAATTTTCTGCCTCTTTTAAATCCACCCCTGCTTTTTTATACAACTCGCTCATAACTATATTTTATTACAAAAAGATAAATACTTAAACAAACTAATAAAAAAACAGCCCCAAATATGGAGCTGTTTTTATAATTTATATAATCTATGCACAAAGTGCAAGCAAAATACCTGCTGCAACACCGGAGCCGATAACACCGGCTACGTTTGGTCCCATAGCGTGCATCAATAAGTAGTTTTGATCATTTGCTTCCAAACCTACTTTATTTGAAACACGAGCTGCCATCGGAACAGCAGAAACACCTGCAGAACCGATTAACGGGTTGATTAAGTTCAATGGTTTGTTGAACATTTTGTGCATTAAATAAGTCCACCAGTTCATTATCTTGGCAAATACAACACCGCCTGCAGTTGCAAGAGCAAATGCTGTAACACCTAATACAAGGATGAACAAAGTTTGTAATGTTAAGAACTGATCTGCAGATAATTTAGAACCAACAGACAATCCCAAGAAAATAGTTACGATGTTGATTAAAGCATTTTGCATTGTATCAGAAAGTCTTTCAACAACACCGCATTCTTTACATAAATTACCGAAAGTTAAAGCACCAATCAATGGGCAAGCATCCGGCAAGAAGATTATGCAAAGAGCTAAAACAACAATCGGGAACACAATTTTTTCACGTTTAGTAACGTTTCTCAATTGTGACATTTGTATCTTACGTTCCTCTTTAGTTGTTAATAATTTCATTATAGGAGGCTGAATAACCGGAACCAAAGCCATATACGAATATGCGGCAACAGCGATAGCTCCTAACAATTCAGGAGCAAGTTTTGATGTAACATAAATTGACGTAGGACCGTCAGCACCACCAATAATACCAATAGCAGCTGATTGAGGTAGTGTAAATCCAAATACACAAAGTGCTAAAAGTAAAGCACCAAATATACCGAATTGTGCAGCACCACCCAAAAGAGCTGTCTTAGGGTTTGCAATCAACGGACCGAAATCTGTCATTGCACCAACACCCATAAAGATAATCAAAGGGAAAATCCCTTGGTGAATACCAGCTTCATAAATAATTCCTAAAAATCCGTGAGGACCTGCAATATCTGCAACAGGAATGTTAGATAACAAACCTCCGAATGCAATAGGAACCAACAGGAGCGGTTCATATTGTTTTTTAATACCTAACCACAACAGGAACAAACAAATTACAAGCATAATCGGTGAACCAAATTGATGCAAGAATTGCTCAAACCCGTTCGTGATATTAGGATCTACCGGTTGTACAAAGTTTGCGATACCGGTTGAATCCCATAGTTTTGTTAAACTTTCAATTATATTCATTTTCTTTTTCCTCTACTACTATGATGCAACCGTTACCAATACTTGACCAGTCTGAACATGGTTACCCACTTCAATTTCAACAGACTGAACAGTACCGCCAACAGGTGATTTAATTTCAGTTTCCATTTTCATTGCTTCAATAACTGCAATTACATCGCCTTCTGCAATGCTGTCGCCTTCTTCAACCAATACTTTTAATACAGTACCAGGAAGTGCAGCCTTAACAGGAGTACCTTCACCGCCGATAGCTTGTTTAGCTTCGATACCTGCTTTGATGCTGAAGTCATAAAGTTTGCCGTTTACTGTAGCCTTTTCACCTTCCAATGCAACGGCATATTTTTTACCGTTAACTGTTACTGTGTAAGCATTTGAAGAACCTTCAGCTTCAGATGCCTTTGGTTCATTCTTTCTAACACCAATTGTACCTTTTCCTTGTAAGAACAGGATACCTTTTTCTTTACAAGCAGCAGCAATAAAGATATTTTCTTCAGTTTCTTCCAAGTTTGCATCTTTAAGCATTTTTCTTGC
>CALVBY010000018.1 GCA_944325905.1 Candidatus Gastranaerophilales bacterium
TGCAGAAGGTTGGATAAATTTACACTTGATGAGATTTCGACTATTGCAGAAGATATTGACGAATCTGTATTAGAGTTACTTCTCTTGACGCTGGTTCAAGCGGGAAAACTCACATTAAGGGATGGCTTGTACTTCTATAATAAACAAATAAGTAAAAAGCCGTCTATACTGTCTTTTTATCCTAAACAAATTATTGATACTGCTATTCGTTGTTTTTGTCTTTCAATTCCGGCATATAAGGTCGCACAAATAATAGGAATTGCAGATAATTCAACTGTCAAAATATATAATATTTTTAGAGAATTGATTTATGAACGCCAAGCTAAAAAATTAAACTTTTTATATGAAAAAAATTCGCAACAATGCAGAAACAGAATGTTTTTTGATACGGAATTCCATTTTTATATTTACGACAATCAAGTCTTTGTTAGTAAAAATCCATTTCAAAGCATCGATGAAAGACCTTTTACAAAGTCTGAAGAACAGGAATTCAAGAAGGTTTACTCCTATTTAACAAGATTTACCTCGCACAATTCAAATAAAGTTGACCTTCCCCAAAAACTTGCCGAGGGAATCTGGCGGAGGAATAAGGAGTTTGAGGAGCTTTATTTTGATTTAAAAGTTAATTTGCTTAATATTTCTTAATAAACTTTTCCCCGATTTTTTAAATAGTCCTTATCCTTTTTGTTGTCTGCTTTAAAAGTAAATATTAAAAATTTTCTAATTTTTTCTTTTATTGTTATTACTATTTATTACTTTTAAAAGTCGGGGAATATTCCCCGCTGTTGAATCTTCGCCTCTTCCATATATAAATATTTAATCAAACAAGCCTGCAAGGGCAAACAAAAAACCTCCTATGGTTATCACTGGGAATTTATTGAGGATTCAAATAATGTTCTATGATGAAAAAACATTGGAATTTTATGAAGAAATCCCGGATATAAAAGTAATTTATTATCTATTAACAGGTCTCTCCTATCGTGAAATCGGAATAAGATTCTATTACCATAATACAAATAAATTTATTTATCGTGTCAGAAAGTTAATGAAAAAATTCCATTTAGCAAACCGCAGACATCTTGCGTATTTTGCCGTCAAAAATCATCTTGTTAATGCCGAAAGATTAAAGGAATACAGGAATGTTTGAAAATCTAACAGAAAACGAAAAAGAAATTATGTTCCTGCTTGCTCAGGGACATAATTTCAATGGCATTTTAGATTTTGTAGGAATTGATTATCCGACGTTTATTGCTCTGAAAAAATCATTATTTAAGAAACTAAAAATTTCAAGAACCACAGAAATTTTAGGATTATTGCTCCAGCAAGGTTTTAATCCTGATGAGATATAAAAACTGCTGATTATTTTGTCTCTTTACCCCATTTTTTTTATTTTTTAAGAAACATTTTGTATTTTTATCGCTTTTCGATAAGTATCTTTCGCCATTATACAATAAAATTCACTACTTCATACTGTCATGAAGTTTAAGTTGTCGTTTTTCAATAATAATTATTTAATTGAAGTTTTTGAACCGAATTTGACGTTCAAAAAGAGTTCTTATGAAAATAGGAAAGGAGAAAGACTATGAATATTGTAGAACCGATCAGAAAAAAGCGTGACCTGAAGAGAATTGAAAGCATTCTAAAAAAGCAAAGTATGCGAGATTTATTAATTTTTACAGTCGGCACAAATTGTGGACTTAGAATTTCAGACATTTTAAATTTAAATGTTGGCGATGTCAGAGATAAAGACTACATAAGCATAAATGAAAAGAAAACAGGCAAATACAAACGATTCCCGATTAATTCAAAACTAAAGCCTATGTTTGCAAAATTTACTAAAGGTAGAAGGGCTGAAGAACCCTTGTTTTTATCTGTATTCAATAACAGAATGGAAAGAACTCAGTGCTACCGCATAGTTAATGATGCCTGTCGTAAAGCCGGATTAGATTGCAAAATTGGAACTCACATTTTAAGAAAAACATTTGGCTACCATCATTATCAAAAATTTAAAGACGTTGCAGTTCTGCAAAAGATATTTAACCACTGCTCTCCACAAGTAACACTCCGCTATATCGGAATTGACCAAGATATGATTGATTACAGCTACAACAATTTTATCCTCTAATTCCTGTATAGCATATAATTCAACAAATAAATAATTCAACACAATTATAGGTCTGTTGAGTTATTTTGTCTATCCTCCCTAAAGTTGATATATCACAAAGAAAATACACGTAAAGATATTTGATTTTTTTTGTTGAATTTATTTTACATTTCACTAAATTAATACTCAAAAATTCTTGAATTTTCTATATCTTTGCAAAGCCTCAACAGACCTATAATTGAGTAGAGTTTTAAAACTTTGTTCTGAAGTGATGAAAAAGAGACGTTAGCCCAGAAAGTAAATTAAGAAATGGAGATAAGTTCTCTAATAAAGAATATAGAAGAAATGAGTTAACTTAAATAAGAAAGAGGTGAAAATGTACAAAAAATATTACTTGGCATCAACAATAATTTTTACAATATTTTTATTAAATATCAATTTAAATGAAGCTGTTGCTGAAGAAAATTGGGTATTTGGAAACCCGGTGAACTATCAGTATGCGGATGAAAATAAAGCACTTGAAACTCAGCTAGATCAAGCAATAGAACCAGAATGGTATACAGAAATTGAACCTGAGCAAAATACTATAGAAGAAAAAGTATATACACAGCAGGTCATACCAGAACAAGCAAAATCTAAACGAAAACATATTCGTAAAATTAAGTATAAACAGCAATATGAACAACAGAATCAACCGCAACAAAATTTTTCAAATTATCCGGTATCGGATTACAATGCCATATATAAACAATCAAAAGGACTAAAAATTCCTGCAGGCACAAGCGTTACAGTATATAATTCACAGGAAATTAACGCAGATAATCTGGAAAAAGGACAAAATATAGAATTTACTGTTGACAATCCTGTTATTATAGATGGAATAACTGTAATACAAGCAGGAACAAGAGTTTCCGCTCAAGTACTGAACAAGAAAAATAACTTTATCTTTGGGATACCGGGAGAAATTCAGGTTGGTAACTTCAAAATTCATAATGTTGGAAATAAACAGATTGATATGATGGGTTCAATAACAGAGAAAGGTGACAGCCGTTATTGGGCTCACATAGGTTGGCTTATTGTATGGCCTTTGCTTATGGTTAAGGGTGGTGATGGCATAATACCTGCCGGTCAACGTTATACTATTCACACCATAGGTGATATTTATCTAAATCCAAACAGTTATCCTGTATATTATAATCAATTTTAATATAGTGAATAGCTCCTGGCGTTTATAACGCAGGCACGAACAAAACAAATTTTAACAATGTTTTCAATATTCTTCAAGCATGATACAATGCAAGAGAAGGTAATTTATGGTTGGAACTTCTGATACTAGAGAAAAAGTTAGTCTATTATATAAATATATAAAACAATTCTGTATGCTTCGTAATAAGGTTATTACAGATATACATAATCAAAAAGAATTTTTCTATTTTGATGATTTTCCCAATGTTTCTGAGTTTATTACTATTAATTATAGAGATCAAGTTGAAAATATTCCGGAAGAAGTACTTTATGCAAACCCTATTTTAACAATAAAGAAACCAGAATTTCAAGTTTGTCCAAAACCACCATCTGAAGTAAAAGAATATTTAACTTCAGACTGGGAATTTTACACTAATGAAGTTGCCTTAAATGAAAAATTTAAAAACTTAGATACTGCAAATTCTAATCTTATTTTAAATTCTTTTAATAAGTGGTCTGTAATTCGTAAAACTTGGGTAGAAAAACAAAAACTTATAAAAAAGGTAAGAGATTTATTTAATAAATTACGAAATATAGCGGATGATTTAAAAAAAGAAGATGACACCCTTGAATTAGTTGTTGGAAATGGAATTTTAACTAAAAATAATGACAAAAATATTAACCATCCGGTATTATTAAAACGTGTAAATATTATATATGATGCAAAAACAAATTCTATTTATATTATAGATGTTGATAAAGATAGTGAATTATACTTAGATTTATTACGTACGGTTGATGGAATAAACATAGATGAGCTAAGGGGTTTACAGGAGGATGTAAAGAATAATTTTTATCATCCTCTTGATAGAAATGAGACACGTGATTTTTTTAAAATTTTAATTCATAAACTTCATAATAATGGTATATATGATGATGGTAAAGAAATAAGTCATACACCAAATGAAGAAGTTATGACTATTAGTTTTAAACCAGTTCTTATATTACGGAAAAGAAATGATGGAACATTAAAAGTTCTGGATTCTATTATTGCAGATGTAGAAACAGAAAATAAAATACCTCCTTATTTAATAGACTTAACTAATGGAGGTAAACTGGAGATCCCTGAAGAAAAACTAAATCAATCCATAGACAAGCAATTAGCTGCAACCAGTGGAGAAGATGTAGATATATTATTACCGCTTGAAGCAAATAAAGAACAATTAGAAATAGCACAAAGAATAGAGAAATTTAATGCTGTTATTGTTCAAGGTCCTCCCGGAACAGGGAAAAGCCATAGTATTGCAAATATTCTTTCTCATTTTTTGGCACAGGGCAAAAATGTATTAATTACAAGTTATACAAAAAAAGCTTTGTCTGTTTTAAAAGATAAAATTCCAAAGGAACTTCAAAGTTTGTGTGTTTCACTATTAGATGAATCAAATAATGATATGGAACGTTCTATAGACGGCATTGCTAATTATTTATCAAAATATACATCAAGAGAACTTTTTGAAAAATCCAAGCAATTAGAAAATGAGCGTAACTTAATAATAAAAAATTTGGCAGATTTAAGAAAAGAAATTTTTATGCTTCGTAATCAAGAAGCTCAAAAGATAGTATATGATGGGAAAGGTTATTCTGTTATAGAAGTTGCCGATTTTGTCAGAACAAATGAAACTTCATTATCAACACTCATTCCTGGAGATGTTAAATCCGATCTTGAATTCCCTCTGGCAGATGAAGAGTTAAATAAACTATATATAAGTAATGTTGAATTAACAGAACAGGATGAATGTGAAATAGGTTATAATTTACCTAATCCAAATAATTTGTTGTCACCATCAAAGTTCAACGAATTAAAAATAAAATATGATAATATTTTTCAAAAAATTAGGACTACCGAAAATCAATTATCTGTAAAGTTAAAAGTTGAATCTAATAAAATAATTTTAATTGACCAAACCTCCGATGTGGTGTTAATAAATAACGTACCTGAACAGAATCTTAAAACTTTAGTTAGTTTTATAAAAAAACAGGGAAAATTAGATAAATGGGGTATTCAAGCTGTAAGTGACGGATTGTCACATAAACGTGATAGGTGGTTACTCTTAGTAAAGAAAATAGAAGAAACAGTGGCTTTTGCTCAAAAAAATTCTCTTCAATGTTTTGGGAAACAGGTAATCGTTGACAAAACCTTGGATACAGATATTATATTACCAAGTTTAGAAAAGTTAAAAGGAGTTTTGGCAAAGAAAAAGAAACTTTCTAATCTATATTATTTATTTCACTCTGATTTTAAAATGCTTATGCAGAAAATTACTATAAATGGGAAGTCCATAAAAAATTCAGAAGATTGTTCTATAGTTATAAATAAACTTAAATTAGACAAAATGAGAAAAGACGTAAGTACCTATTGGGATTTACTGCTTGCAACTAATGGGCAAAAACGATTTATTGAATTGGGTGAAGAACCTGAGAGTACAGCAAAAAAATATATTTCAAAAATTAAATATTATCTTGGCTGGTATAACAATGACTACAAACAACTAAAGACATATTTAGAACAGTCTGGTTTTAACTATCAAAATATGGTTCAAATTGATGATTTAATTTCAAACAAAGAACAAATAATTAAGGTCAGTGAATTTATGTTTAACAAATTACCCCAATATATTAATTTAGCGATTTATCTCAATAATCTTAAACCGATAAAAGAGTTTCAACACAAATGTATATCTTTATTATCTGATAACAATCGTAATAAATCTGTAATATGTTCTAACTTAATTAAATCTATAAAATCTTTAGATTGTGAAAAATATAGCCAAAATTATTTTGCACTTTCTACTTTGTATAAAAAAAATGAATTAGCAAAAACTCGACAAAATATACTTCAAAGATTAGAGCAAGTGGCTCCATTATGGGCATCCGAAATTAAAAATAGAAGAGGAATTCATGGAGAAAATAAATATCCAACACAAATAAAAGATGCCTGGAAATGGAAGCAATTTAATATGATTATTGAAAATATAACAGGTGAATCTTTGGATGAAAGAATTAAAAAAACATCTGAATTAAGTAAGTATTTAAAACAAAAAACAGCACAACTTGCCGAATGTAAAGCGTGGTATTATTTATTGAAACGCAGTGAAGCAGATTTAGACTTAAGGCAATCTCTGAATGGTTGGAAACTTACTGTTAAGCAAATTGGTAAAGGTACGGGGAAAAATGCAAAAAAATTCAGGCAGGAAGCAAGAAATAAAATGAAACAATGTCAAGCAGCCGTTCCTGCATGGATTATGGATATTAATACAGCCTTAGAAAATCTAACTCCAGGAGAAAATTTATTCGACGTTATTATAATAGATGAAGCTAGTCAAGCCGATATTAGTGCTTTGGCGATTTGTTATATGGGGAAAAAATTGATAATTGTCGGGGATGATAAACAGGTTAGCCCTTCTTCTATTGGTATTGAAGTAGAGCAAACTAACAATTTGTTAACAACATATTTAAAAGGTAAAATTCCTAACTGTGACTTATACAATCCGGTTTCATCTTTGTATGATATTGCGGGTACTACTTTCCAACCTTTAATGTTGAGGGAACATTTCAGGTGTGTGCCGGACATTATTGGTTACAGCAATAAATTATCTTATGATTTTAAAATAAAACCATTAAGAGAAGCAGGAAGTTCAAATCTTTTACCAGCCGTTATTAATTTTAGGGTTGATGGCGGATTAAGAAAACAAAATTCCAAGACAAATGAAGCTGAAGCCGATGCAATTGTAAGTTTACTTCAAGCGTGTATTGAACAGCCAGAATATAAAGGTAAAACATTTGGTGTTATTTCTTTATTAGGAGATGAGCAGGCATTATTAATTCAATCGAAAATTCACAGTATGATAGATATTTCTGAATGTGAAAACAGGAAAATTTTGTGCGGGAATGCATCTAATTTTCAGGGTGATGAGCGGGATGTAATTTTTCTATCAATGGTAGATAGTAATGAAGATGAAGTCCCTTTAAATTTGAAAGGGAATGGTGCAAAAGATTCAACAAGACAACGCTACAACGTAGCAGCGAGTCGTGCAAGAGATCAAATGTGGGTTGTTCATTCATTAGATAAGGACAGAGATTTAAAAGACGGCGATATTCGAAAAGGTTTACTGGAATATTCTTTAAATCCTAGTTTGTTTGTAAAATCAGTTGAGAATATAGAGGAACAAGCCGACTCTCCTTTTGAAAAAGAAGTTTGTGAGTATTTAGTGGCTAGAGACTACAATATAATTCAACAATGGCCTGTTGGCTCTTATCGAATCGATATGGTAGCACAATATAATGGACACAAAGTCGCTATAGAATGTGATGGTGAACGCTGGCATAGTGGCGAAGAAAAAATTCGTGAAGATATGGAGCGTCAGACTATATTAGAACGTATTGGCTGGAAATTTATAAGAATTAGAGGAAGTGAATATTACAGAAACAAAACCAAAACAATGGAATCCGTAATTGTACAATTAACAAATTTGGGTATTCAACCTGAAAAAATTATCAATATTGATGATAACGGACATCAGACATCGAAACTTTTAGACAGGATAAAAATACGGGCTTCACAAATAAGAAATTCTTGGGCTAATAAAAATGAAGAATGAAAGAGAGATACCGAATAATTTAAAAAAGTGACCCAAAAAGAAAGGAATATAAATGAAAAAATTTATTTTAATTTTGATGTTATTACTTATTAATACTACTCAGGTGTTTGCATTTACAACTTGGGAAAACAGTCCAAACAATTGGAACAATAGTATTAACAATTGGCAAAATAGTCCAAATAATTGGGTAAATAGCCCAAATAACTGGAATAATTCTATCAATAATCCTAATGCGAATATTATTTATGATTCAAATGGGAATGCAAGAGGATATGCAGTTCCAAAATCTAATGGGACTGGTATGAATCTATATGATTTTAATGGTAATAGAAATGGCTATTATAATTATTAATTTAATATAATGAATAATTTATATAGATTAAAATTTTAGTTGGAGACTGAGATGTTTAAAAAAAAGAACGCTTCTGATTATTTAAATGAAGCAGAAGTATTATATAAAAATAGAAATTATCAAAATACAGTAAAATTATTAGATAAAGCAATAAACTTGGATTCTAATTTAACAGAAGCATATATTTTAAGAGCAGATTGTTTTATCAAGCTCTTATTATATGAAAAGGCAATCAATGATTATAGTACTTTTTTAAATTTGATAGATACAACATCAACAAATGTTAATAATAATAAACAGACTAAGCTTTATGATAATGCTGATGACAAGTACAATAACAAAAAGGCTATTGCTTATTGTGAAAGGGGGTATTGCAAAAGTCAGTTAGGGCTATCAGAAGAAGCATTTTCTGACTTTCAAGAATCAATAAATTTAAATCCAAATGATGTGTGGACATATTATCGGAGAGGCCGATATTATAATGAATTAGGCTTATATAAAGAAGCAGTTATTGATTTTAATAAGGCTATGGATTTAAAACCTAATTTTGTTATAGCATACGATGATAGGGGTATTGCAAAGGCAAATTTAGGTTTCCATCCTGTGCTATTAATGATTTTAAATTATGTTTATCCTTAGACCCGACTAATGATTGTGTATATCATAATATTGCTGTATCACTTAGTTCAATGGGAGATTATTTAACGGCTCTGCTATATGATAATAAAGCAATTGAATTAAATTCTACTAATACTGCTTATTATTATAGGGGAGAAATAAAAGTTCATTTACAAATGTATAATGATGCAATAAATGATTACACAAAGGTGATAGACTTAGCTTCTGATAGTAATATTATGCCTTTTGCCTATAATGGTAGAGGGTTATGTAAAAAAGAGTTGGGGTTATTTGAAGAAGCTCTTGTTGATTATAATAAATCAATAGGAATTAATCCTCATATTGCACTGTTTTATCGAAATAGAGGTGATTTAAAACAAAGTTTGCATATTTGTAAAGCGATTTTTGGAGATGTAAATAATGCACCAAAAACTACTAAAAAAGACTCAAAAGCAAATAACAATAATATGGACATATGTAAAAAAGATACGCATTTATTGCAAGAAGCTCTCATGGATTATAATACGGCCGTAGAATTGGATCCTACTTGTTATTTCACATACATGCATAGAGGCTCTTTTTATGAATCAAGGGAAATGTATGAACTGGCAATTAAGGATTATGATAAGGCAACCGAACTTGCACCGGAATGTATTGATTCATACTATGCAAGAGGAATTTTGTTATGTTCTATAGGAAAATATGAACTTGGAATTGAGGATTTTAATAAATGCATTGAAATTGAACCTACCAGTGGTCTATTTTATTTTTTGAGAGGACGTGCCAAAAGTTCATTACAGCAATATAACTCTGCTATTGAAGATTTCTCAACTGCAATTACTAAAAATCCAAATGCTAAAGAATATTATATACAAAGAGCTTATGCATATTCACAGATACAAAATTATGAGGAAGCGATTATTGATTATAATACTGTATTAAATAAAGACCCAATGGATGCATATACTTATTGTGATAGAGGAAAAACAAAGGAATTAGCCAAAATGTACAATGAAGCCTTGGACGATTACAACATTGCTTTAAAACTAGATCCAAATGATGCTTTAGCATATTTTAACAGAGGAACTTTATATAAAATACTTGGGAAATATGATACAACAAAGGATGATTTTCGACATGCTTATTCAAAATGTTTAGATAATGAGGATTTGAAACAATTAGCAATAAACAATCTTAAAGAGTTAAAAACTCAGAACTAAATAAGACATCAATTAAAATAAAAGAATTCAGATAATACCGAAATTAAGCTAAGTTTAAAAAGTAAAAAGAAAGGAGAGTAATTTTGCAACAAAATATTCAAAATAATAATAGAATTTTTCGAATATTATTCGAAAAAATCAGTGCAAGTTATACTGGTACATGTTTATCATTACTGTATTTATCGGAGTATTAGGATATATAATTTCTTCGACATTACACTTCGGATTAACCGGAACTGGATGCTTTTTAATAGGAGCTGGTATTGTTGATTTTATAGCTTATTATTATTCCGACAAACTTATAATTAAATCTGAAAATGCAATGCCTGTTTCAGATAGTCAAATTCCGCAGCTCTATGAATTAGTGAATGAACTTTGTACTAATAACAATATTGAAATGCCAAAGTTATATATGATAGATTCTAAATCAATTAATGCTTTTGCGACAGGACGGAATAAGTATCTTGCAGTCTTGGTTGTTACAAGAGGACTACTTGAAAAACTTTCTATTGATGAAATCCGTGGAGTTATAGGACACGAACTATCACATATAGAAACTGAGGATGTAAAACTAATGTCAGTGCTCTCAATTTTGACAGGTCTAGTTTGTATTATTGCAGATATATATTGGACAAATGTAATGAATAAAACAGATAATGATCAATCCGGTATAATTTCAATAATCGGAATGGTTTTATCTTTATTTGCCCCAATAACATCTATACTGATAAAACTTTCAGTTTCCAGATCAAGAGAATTTGCTGCAGATGCAAGGGGTGCTGAAATTTCTGGAAATCCAGAATTTTTAGCAAATGCTCTAAAAAAAATAAAAAAAGACAGAATTAAAGTACCATATGCAAGCAAAGCAACTGCTCATCTGTTTTTCACAAGTCCGTTTAAAGATGATTTCATTGGGGAATTATTTTCAACACATCCGGATATTGATGAAAGGATTCGTCGTTTATTAGATATGAAAAATTAGCAAAGGAGACAATAATGTCAGAAGAAATTACAAATCAAGAAAAAATTGAACTCGGAAGTCGCTCAAAAGAAATTGTTCAATGTGGACAATGTGGCAAAGATTTAACAGTTGAAGAAAGAAATGCCTTTGAAGGAGAAAATGGGAATGACATTTATTTCTGTGATGATTGTATTAATCAAATAAGAGAGAGGTTTGATAAGATTACCAAAAATCTTAATATGCCAAAAGCTTTCTTATTTTCATTTGTTACAGCAATTGTTTGTGGTTTGCTTTACGGTTTATCAATATACCTGACAAACACTGATTTTGGTATTATAACAATTGGTGTTGCTTACTTAATTGCATTAACAGCCTGTAAAGGTGCTGGAGATAAACGTGGTATAAAACTACAAGTCCTAAGTATAATATTGACATTAGTTGCTATTTTTGTTGCACAGGATTTATATATGATTTTAAAAGTACCTCAAATGCAAAATATAGGTGGTGTACTGTATATCCTATTAGTAGGACCTGTTATGGCAACAACGAAAGCCGGACCAATCGGACTTTTAATATGGGCAATAGGTTTGTATACAGCATATATTTACCCTAAGGCTCCGAAAATATAGTAAAGTTATGTTAAAATAATAATAAAAAACGAATAACTTCTTTCTACCTTATAAGAGAGAGGTTATTTTAGTTATACATTGGTAGCTTGGTTGTCATTCCTGAGCCCAACAACACTATGTTCTTTATTCAAGCCGTTCATCAAGGGTAATATTTTTCATCTTTTCAATATCTTCATCAAAAAATTTTACTTTTTTTATTTCCGAAATCTCAATTCCCATCATTTCGCTATCATGATTAGCTTTCATACGGGCATTATATTGAGCTTTAGTTTCTACTACATAATCTGGAAATAATTTTTTTACTATCTTTTTAGTTTCAGCAGTAATCCAATTCCCGAGTTTTGTTTTAGGACATTTAACCTCTTTCCCTTGATAACCATCGGGCATACTTTTCATGTATTCTCTATATGTTAGATGAAAACCTAGTATTTTTCTGTTTAAAACAACAGGTTGACCACCTAAACCTGTTAATTTTTTTATACGCACTTAATTTTATCCTTATATTTTATTCTTCATATGTATAGCGTCCTTCTCTTTTAAGTTTTGCTCTATATGCTATAGCTTCCATTTCTGACATATTCTTCATTTTTTCAATATCTTCATCAAAAAATTTTACTTTTTTTATTTCAGCAGTTTCAATTCCCATCATTTCACTATCATGATTCGCTTTCATACGGGCATTATATTGAGCTTTGGTTTCTACTACATAATCTGGAAATAACCTTTTTACTATCTTTTTAGTTTGATTGGTAATCCAATTCCCAAGTTTTGTTTTAGGACATTTAACCTCTTTTCCTTGATATCCATCTGGCATACTTTTCATGTATTCTCTATATGTTAGACGAAAACCCAGTATTTTTCTGTCTAAAACAACAGGTTGACCACCTAAACCGTTTACTGTTTTTATACGCAATTAATTTTATCCTTATATTTTATTCTTCGTATGTATAACGATGTTCATCTTTTAATTTTGATATATATTCGAGTTCTTCTTCTTCCGACATATTCTTCATCTTTTCAATATCTTCATCAAAGAACTTTACTTTTTTTATTTCAGAAATCTCAATTCCCATCATTTCACTGTCGTGGTTTCTACGAATTCTCTCTGCTTCTGATATAAATTCATCAGGCTTAGTTTCCAATTTTGTTGCAGTACGATTGATTTTAGGTTTGCTCTGACCTATGTTAGATATTGTATTAAATAATTTTCGAAAGATTTTTATTGTCATATAAACTCCTTTGCATGTATTATAACACATTTTTCTAATTTTTTATATCTGCCTTAATATGCCAAACACCATTTATATATCTTATGTTACGGATAATAATTTGCGAATTCCTTTGCAGTAAGAATTCAACCTGATTTCCATGTGTTGTTTTTGTATTGTAACTTTCAATAAAAGTGCCTTTAGTGCCGGCAGGCAAATCAAATTCCCAACGAATGTCGTTTTTGTTGAAGTGTACATCTTCACACATTGATGTCGACATGAATCGCTCCTGTGTAATGATAAAATCTGACAATCGTAATTGTTTTAGTTTTGCATTTCTAATTTTTATATCTTGTATATTCATAATATTTTTTAATTCTTCAGCCAAACTTGTGTTGTCAGGCAATTTTGCTAACTCTAAAATACCAAAGCTGTCATCTCTATAAACCTTAATAGGCTCTTTGATGCGTTGTTGGTCTATATATGCAGTTATGTTGTCAATATGACTTTGAATTTTAGGGGACGGCTGAATATTATTTTTCTTTAAATCTGTCAATGCCCAGTTGATTTCACGAGAATCATCTTTATACACCATCATTGATTCGTGGATTTTACCTGTTGCAGGATGTTTTACACTATTTATTATTACATCCCAGTGTGCAGGAGATAATTGGGATAATTTTCCGATCGGGGTATGATTTTTAGATAATATCTGAACAAGTTCGGTAAGTTTTTCAGGATTTGCATCCCAGTATTTTAAACTTTCAGGATCACTTATTTCGTGTAATTTACGGCTTACATAAGTGTACATTGACCCCTTAGTCTTTAATATCCCCGTAACAATCGGAATAAGCTGTGAAATACCTTCTGAGGTTAAATCAACCTGCCCTGTAATAACCCAGTCTGCAAGCAAACTCATTGTTGCATCCGCACCGATTTTGGCGGAAAGTGCTATTAATCTCGGACAATTCGCCATTACAAGTTCACTGTACGCAAGAGAGGACATTTTGCCAATTCCAGCTCCTGCCGTTAATAAAGCTGTTGAAACAACCAGTTCTTTTGTTATTGCCTGTTTATCTTCTTCCGTAATTCCGCCGGCTTTGGTTAAATCTTCCGTTAATTGAACAGCAGTTCCTCCAAATGCAGCCGTACCAAGTCCGCTTAAGACCATAGCTGATGCTGCCTGACCTCCCACAGGGATAAGCTGACCTGCGATTAATAAAAGCATTCCGACACCCTGCACACCTGTTTTAATATATTGAACACCTTTCATCTGACTTTCTACAAACGCCTGTGCAAGTCTGCTTCCATGTTCTGCTCCATAAGCGAGATTGTATGTCTGTTTGCAGTCAAGTTCAATTTCTTCAAGTGGTTTTCCGTCAAGAAGTTTATTGTAATTACTGTCTAATGTTTCCTGTAGTTTATTGGAAATATTTACAAGGGTATAACTTTTTACTGCAAAAGTTCCATATTCTAATCTGCCGTCTTTAAAACTTGTTCCTGTATCTTCTAAAAATCTGTTAATCAAATCCTCATCGTTACCGTAAAGTCTGTATAATGCAGCATTAACACATCTTTCAAGATTGTTTATACAAATTTCCATCGCCCCGCCAAAAGGTTCTCCATACTTGTTATTCCCGTCTACTGTTACTGTCGGATTGTGCAAAAGTTCCTTTATTTGATTATTTCTGTTCCTTACTGCAAGAACAAGTGTCATCCGAGCTTCTTTTGCCGCATAATCTGTTATTGCATCTGGATTGAATTTGACACCTCGTTCAAGTTCGTATGCTTTTTCAAACTCCATAACTTTATAAGCATCCTGACTTTCAAGCATACCTTTTACAGTTGCCGGGGCAGTAAATTTGGGAACCTCAAAATCTTTAAATTTAGTCTGAATGTTAGCCTGTAGGGCATTTGTTATTAAATTCTTTTTTATTACGGGAGCTTTTTGAACATATTCGCTATCCTCCAGAGCTGCAAGAGATGAAATAAATTGATTAAGGTCTGTTGGTCTGAGTTTGCTTAATTCCTGTTTGATAAGTCTGACTTCTTCCGCATTTTCTGCTTCCGGCAGAAGTTTGACTGCAAGATTCAGTTTTGTTTCAAGATACTGTTTTACGGATAATTCATCTCCTGATGCCATTGCAAGCATACTGTTACCAAGTTGTTCGACAGCTAAAATTCTTTCAATATTGCTTGATGCAAATTCTGTATTAAACAATTCTTTTCCGCTGTTAAAGAGTTTGCTTACAGCACCTTCGTTATCTTTTTGAGTTTTTAACAGGGCTTGAGCTTTTTGTAAATCGGAATTCAAATAATCTACTGCAAGAAGTTCTATATCCTCGCTGGACGGTTCAACCGGAGCAATATACACAGGCTTTTTCTCAGGTTTTTCTGGCTTTTTAGCATATCCGAGTTTGCTGATGAGATTATTAAAAACGGTTGAATCGGGCATCTGTTCACACTCTTTAATCCCAGAAACAAGGTTATTAGAGCCGAATGCTGACGGATTAGCAGACTGCACAGCCCAGGAATTACAGCTTTGCTGTTTGCCGAAATCGGGAAGAACAGAGTTTAGAATATCTATTGCCTCCTGCTCGGATATATTCTTATTGTTGGTTTTAAATTCCGCCAACAGTTTTATTTCCTGAATACTCAGGTTTTTGTCCATAGCTCGATCTGCTCCTTGATAATGCTCCGTATTCTTTAACGGAGTTTCAAAGCCAATTCTTTAAATATATTCTTTATTATTAATTATTTTTTACAAAGTAATGAAAAATATCACCATATATGTACACTGTCTGCATCATAATAGCGTAACCTTCGGAGGCTATAAAACATTTTCAATCTTTCTTTAGCTAATTTCTTTTTGTCGTCTAGATTTTCGGTGCTTTGGTGAACACTTATATATATTTTTTTTATTTTTAAATTCTTATTTATGGCATCAAATATATGTTGATCAGTTTCATCAAGAGAATGACCATGAATAAACAAAACACCGCTTATTTCTGAAAGTTTCTTGTAGCAATATTGCAGGTAATTGTTTTGGTCAATCCAAAGTTTCTTATCTTTACTATTACCTTCTGTGATGACTAATGGTGATATGTCATTATTAATATATGCTTTTATTTGATCAAGTAAACATATTTTATTTTCATTATCATATATTATTTTAAAGGTATCTCTTTCATTATGAAATAAGTGTAATCCGCCATGTAAATAGAAAACATTTGGGATAACCTTTAAGCTATACGGTTTCCATATACAGTCTTTGGGGCTATTCCAGCTAAAACCATCATTCATATCTCCCCACAATTTATCATTATCTTTTATATTAAAGATTATTGACCAATAAAGAAGTAGATCGTAGTTAACAGTAAAAATATTTGTAAATGATGACAAAAATGATAACGTTGCAGCTTTTCTTTCAGGGGCTATTTCATATTGAGAATTTGGATGTTTGTTTGTAATTGTAAATACCAAGTCTCTTTTGATTAACTCCTCAATACAACGTAATTCATTTACAATATTTCCTTTATTATTAAAAATTTGTTCTAAAGTTTCTAAATTCTTTATTACCCTTTCATAATCCTCTGTTTTAAAAATCTCAAATAAAAACTTTAGTTTTTGAGGCAATTTGGAATCTTCAAGTAGATGCTTGTAGTTAAATGCTGCATCATCATATTCCCTGCTAAACCCATTTCCAAGTAAGACATTTTTTGAATAATCGTTTGTTTCAGAAATAGCATCTTCAAATTCAGGGATGTCTTCCATTATGCCTCCTATAACCTGAAAATAAGGATAGCATAAGGGTACAAAAATTTTATACTATAATTTGATGAGAATTTGTAAAAGATAAAATGACAAAAATTTTGAAAAATTTTAAACTTCAAGTTGCCGAAAATAATCAAACCATCTGTACAAAATAATCAATGTGTTCTTTTACAGCGAGTTCGGCGGATTTGCGGACGGACGACACGTGTACTGTACTTTTTTGTCCAGTTTGATTGTATTTGTGCAGACATTTCAATCGTGTACGGTTAAAATGATTATTGGCTGAAAAGTTGCTTTGTGTTTGGGTTTCAACCTGCCGGAAGTGTCCGAAAATAATCAAACCAAATTACTTGAAAAGTTCACGAAGTGTCCGTTGAAGTCCACCCTCTCGACTTTTGGTTGTAACCCTTATGTGGCGGAATTTTAGGACATATTTAAACTTGTACGAATGGTTTGATTATTTTCGGCAAGGACATTTGAAATTTGTCTTGGATTATTCGGGGTGCAGGCGGAGTAACGTCCGACCTGCACCTTACGGGTTACTTCCTCTCAAAAACGATACTCAATCGTTTTTTCGGCAGAGTGCTTCACCCTACCGAAAATCCGCTAGTCGGAAAATTTTTCCTAAGGTCGGAAGAATTTTCATCAAGTTTGAGAAAAACAAACATGAACTTGAAAAAATGCGGAACCAACTTTGTGAAAAAATATTTTTCAATTGATACGAAACCGACACAAAGCTCGGAAATGGTGTTCTATTCTTTTGTCTTCATAGTAACGCAGGTCGGATTTACTTAATCCGACCTGCGTTTTTTATCAGTATAGTAATGCTGCTTTACATGTTCTTTTATAATTTTGTTTGAGATAGCTGATAGATGCGATTGAAAGCCGCATTGTCTGCAGTGGTATCCTCTATTTCAATATTATATTTTTGAGCATCTTTTACCAGATCCTTTGCCTCAATGTTTCTATGGGCACTTTGCAGTTCTCTGATTTTTCTGAGTTTTCTACTGATTTCGTCATATTTTTTCTCAAATTCTTCATCTATAAATTTTGCATTTGCTCTTTCTTTGATAAATCTAAATATGTTATCTAACAAAGCGGCCTGTTTTTCCGGATTTGCTTCATCAAATTCACTGTGGTTCGAGAAAGCACAGGCTGCTTTTATCAGTTTGTTGTCATTTTTATCCGAAAGAGAGAATACGTCACCAACTTGCCCCCATACTTTCGGCTTTTCAAAAATTAATTTTTCATCAGGGTAATCTTTTGTTAATTTTTCAAAAATTTCACCTGCTTTTTTTAAATCAACATCAAAGTCAGGAACTTTATTAATAAATTTAGCCCCAAAACAAGGATTTTGTGTGTGATGATAATTGTTAACTTGCATATTTTACTCCTTTTCTTAATATACTGCCTTTAAGATTCTTTTATATTAAAATCTGTAAATAGTTTTTTTTGCTAGTATTACCAATTTTTGTAAAAAATGTAAAGTTAATTCTGCTGTAGCGCCTGTTAGAATGTAGGTTGGTGCATTTTTGCCCTATACATAACTTTAATAATGCAATATTTATAAAAAATTCCTGGAAAAATATAAATTTTTCAGAAAATAATAGCAAATTTTTGTTTTCGGATATTTTAAATTAAATTTGTGTAATTTATAACAGGTATATATATGAAAACATCTCCTATTACTTCATTTTATGGAACTCAATATAAAAAAGAACAGTTTAAATTCTCATAAAATGATGCATTGAACATCAGTGCAAGTTAATGTTGCCGAAAAAATCAAACCATGTGGAACAAATAATCAAACCATGTGTTCTTTTACAGAGAATTTTCATTTTCGTGGGTTGCGCGAGCGAGCTGAGGCTGAAGCTTTTTGCGTTTGAGATGTAATCTCATAGCAAAACGCGGAATTGCCGTTATACGCGAGCGAGTAAGACCGAATCCCACCTCCTCCTAATTTTAAAAGCCATCATCAAGGTGGCTTTTTCAGTGTATTCGAGCTATAGATTTATTTCTTTTAAATATATGGTCTATACCACTTTGGTGTATGTAAATACTTATTATTTATGAACTATTTTCCTTTTAACGTATTTTAACAACTCTCCCAAATAAACGGTTGTAATTATGCCTACAACAAAGTAGAAATAAGTTGTTTTTATTGGGCAATAGAACCAATAAATATCGGAAGTGTTCTTAATATCAAAAGGAATTCCTTTTAAATAAAGCAAGGTATAAGTGATTATGTTGAAAACTAAAAGATGATTTGCCATTATATGATAACTGTTTTGGCCAATTTTGTGAAGGAAAGTCCAATTTTTTAAATATGGATAAATTACCTCTACAATGAATAATGTTATATAGATCCCTGTAAGGCTTGTACATATTGCAAGCCAAGGGTTAAAAAATTTCCCCCATACTAAAAGATAGTGTAATCCTATCCCATCCAAAGGCGAAAAATCAGTATTAAAAAGCCACAAAATCCCTTGCAATGTTATAACTGAATAAACAAGTTTTGGATTAAAAATGTTTATTTTATCTTCAATTTTATTCTTATAAATAAACCCTAAATGTACAAAAAATATTGCAAAAAAGCTTCTTATAAAAGGTAGAATTAATATGTTATCAGAGTATCTGTCGCAATTTGCAGCGACAAACGCAAATATTAAATAAATCCCAAATCTTATTGCCGAATTGATTTTTATGTATGAGAAAATTTTATAAATCATAAGTGTAATAAAAAGACACGGAACAAACCACAAGGGTGATATCAAATCCAGCTGATGCCCGGTTAAAAACGGAATAACAATTTCATTATACAAATTTATAGGCATTCCCCAGAATTTCCCGACAACAGGGGCAATGGCCAATGTTATCCCTAAATATATAATTTCATATAAAAAATATGGAATTATAAGAGTTTTAATTCTTCTTTTTATCAATTCTCCAAAACTATATTTTTCATTGAACAACATACCTGCAATGAAGAAAAATAAAATTACTTGAAACGAATATGGCGGGAACATTGGGATTATGGAAAATTCCAAATGTCCTGACACAACAACCAGCATTGCTAGAGCTTTTAAAAAATTTATTTTGTTACTAAAACATTCCGTCATAGTTTACTTGTGTTCCTGCCACAAACAATCAGAGACAACCATTTCGCTAAACACCGCTTTGAAAGAAGAATTCTCCGGACTGCAAGCATAAATTCCTATATTTATATCATCGCATCCTTTGAACAAATGGCATATACGCATTTGCTTATAATTTATGCCGTCATAACTGTTTTCAATACAAAAATCACTCTCACGTCTGCTGAGTCTATAATACATCTCTTTTATTCCAGAAGGAATATCGACAGTTGCCCAGTCTGAAAATCCGTTATTAGTCACAACGCTTCCGAGTCTTTGGATTTTTTCATTCTCATATTCAACAGAGGATTTGAGCCAATTATTGCTATCCAAATACAAAATAATCCCCGCTTGGTCAAAGCGTCTTTTCGAATCGTATTTAACCTTTACGGAAAAAGAAAAATATTTTTCGCTGATCTTAATTTGTACAAGCGGTGCATTATCATTTTCAAAGCCATAATATGTCTTTTGCCACAAATCAGTGTATGGCTTTGTGATGAACTCCAATAAACCATCTTTTATTGTTATGTTTGGTGAATTGTAGTGTATGAGTTTTTCTTTTAAAAAATCCTTTTGCATATGTTTGATTTTATTACAAAATATGGACTTGTACAAGTTTATTAAATAAGATGTATTTAAAAACTCAAAGATTCGCCATCATTTGGGATTAGTAAGTCATTAACAGCATTTTCTTCTTTAAATTCTTTTAAATCTTTTCTGGTTAAAGTCAAATGGCTTACTGTATCCATATGGCTTGCTATTACTGTTGAAGTGGGTGCATGTTTTATAACTTCCTTTATGTCCTCAATATTCATTATCAGGCGTTCGCCATTTAAAACAGTTGCTGCACATGCATTCAGAACTATAATTTCAGGATTATATTTATCTAATGTTTCTTTCACCTCATTGCACCAAATCGTATCACCGGCAACGTATAAAGTTTTTTCATTGGTAGCTTGAAATACTACACCCATTGCGTCATAGGGCATTCCTATAGATTCGCATAATGGTTTTATAATTTCTCTTTTGCCATGTTGTGTGCCTGTTTTATATAGAGTTATGTCGTTAAATTTTGTTCCATCTAAAGATAAAATTTCAGTATTGGTAAATCCTTTGGATTCAATATATTGTTTGTCAAAATCAGATTGGATAAAGATTTTTATATTTTTGTCAAGAGCGTTTTCTGCAAATTCGTCCCAATGATCCGGATGTATGTGTGTGACAATAACAGCATCTACATTAACTATGTCCTTGATTTGACAAGGCAAGTCTACTCGGGGTTGACGTATTTGAGAATTTACTGCACTGTCAAAGCCTTCCATATAATCTTTTGGCATAAGCCATGGATCAATTAAAAATTTTGTATTGTTATATTCTACGATAATAGTTGCATTTCTTATTTGAGTTATTTTCATTTGTTTTCTCCAACTTTTAATTCTATTAATATTTATTTTATAGTATTATTTTCTTTTTGACAAGAATATACTTTTTTGTATAATACTTACTATAAAGTAAGTTAGGAATTTAACTCATGGTAAAACAAAAAAAAGACGAATATCAATGCCCGCTTGAGGTAACTATGGATATCATAGGCGGGAAATATAAAGGAGTTATAATCGGTCATCTTATTGGAAAAACACTTAGGTATAATGAACTTCAAAAATTAATTCCCCATGCAACTCCCAAGATGCTTATCCAACAACTAAAAGAGCTTGAGGCTGACGGTATAATAAATAGGAAATTATATCCTGTTGTCCCACCCAAGACAGAGTATTCTCTCACAAAAAGGGGTGAAACATTGGTTCCTGCGATTATTGAACTAAATAAATGGGGTATGAAATACCTAAAAGAAGAAGGTATACCTTGTGCCTTCAAAGGTAATATAGAAGACATTTAGATATATCTATAATTAAAAAGAAATTTACTTTTATCACATAATATTGATGTCAATAAGGGGGGTAAAATGACTTTAGAACAAAATAAACAATCTATGAAAAAATTTGAGACAATGATAAATACGGCCGATTTAAATTTGGCAAATGAATTGATTAGTCCAAATGCGAAGTTTTATACACCCGTATCAACAGAGCCTTTGGTTGGTGGTGAAGGATATTTGTCAGTTGTACATTTTTTGAGATCAGGTTTTTCTGATGTAAAATGGAAGCTTGAAGAAATGGTTGCAGAAAGAAATATCGTTGCAGTAACTTGGACGTGCAGTGGAACTCATGATGGTGAATTTTTCGGTATCAAGCCTACTGGCAAATCATTTTCAGCATGTGTAATGAATTTTTATTATTTTGATGAAGAAGGCAAAATTGTTAATGATGTTGCGGCAGAAGGTATGATAGCTATTTTGAGAGCAATAGGCGTTTGTCCCTAAGTTAGTTTAATCTGATTATTTCAAAATTAAGGTATCCTGCAAATATTAGCCATAAAAAATACGGAATTAAAAGATAAGCAGATAGTTTTGATTTTTTGTAGAACAAAATTATGTTTGCAAAAACCAATACTATTAGCATCAAAATTATTACAAAAGCAAGATTTATGTCATGCGAATCAAAAAAAACAGGTGACCATAATATATTTAAAATTATCTGTAAACTGAATACCAAAAGCGGTATCGCCTTATCTTTGCTCAATCCCCCCTTGCCATAGAATAGCAAAGATATTGCAATCATAAGATAAAGAATTGTCCAGGCTATGGGGAATACCCATGCAGGTGGCGTTAGAGGTGATTTGTTGAGTGCGTAATACCATAGTGAATCTTTCATAAAATCATTATGGTAAAAGTTCTAAAAAATATACATTCCCCAATCTTGCTAAGAAATTATTGGTATTTCTATAATAATACTTAGAAATTCTGCAATATAAAGTCAAAAAGAGATTTGGCTATTTTTAAGTGAGCGTCTTTTGTATAATGTATCCCGTCGTAACTTGACGGTTTTGCTATTTTATTTAAATCGAAATAAAAGCAATTATTTTCTTCTGCAACAATTTTATATATTGAGAAAGTATCTTCGATTTTTTTGATTGAGTTTAGGTCGAACATTTCTGCAAAACCACTTTTAAAAAGATCAGATGTGATTTTGACCGGAGGGATAACGATAATATTTGTGAGAGGATTTGCAAGTTTTATCGTTGAGATTAATTTTTTCAACCCGCATTCTGCAGTTTCAACTGTTAGGGGATAAAAAATTTGTGCATCATTTGTTCCTAAACTCAAAATACATATATCAAAATCATTATTAGTTTTTAAATAAATAGGCAAGTATTCGTTGCCGCTTTGTTTTAACCCTTCTGAATTTCTAAAAAATCCTGTGCGGTTATTCATGCCCTCTTCGATAACTTTATATTTTTGATTGAGCAATTCAGATAAAATTCCGCTCCATCGGCTGTTCTTGTCAAATCGGCCGCAAGTTTCAGGATTGAACCCAAAAGTATTAGAATCTCCAAAACACAAAATTTTTTTCATAATTCAAAGGACGTGAAAATCTTTATAAATGGCGGCGGCAACGGGATTCGAACCCGTGTCAACAGAATGAGAATCTGCTATCCTAACCCCTAGACGATGCCGCTTCGGTTGTTACCTATATTGTACCACTAAAAAAAATTTGGCAAATTTTTTGAAACATCAATAGAACGTATGATTTTATTTTTTAAACCCTCTGCTAATATAAAACCATACTCCTTAGAGACTAAGATACACATATCCCTAATCAACAGCTATGCACCTCAGTACATAGCTTTTTTTTATACTTGTGTTTATTATGTCAAAAATAAGGAGATAGAATGATAAAAGCTATAAAAAGAATTGCCGATGAATTTAAGACTTTTGCAATACGCGGTAATGTTGTCGATATGGCAATAGGGGTGGTTATAGGTGCGGCTTTTGGCAAAATTATTGATTCTTTAGTGAAAGATATAATAATGCCACCGTTAGGCTGGCTTATGGGGAAAGTTGATTTTACCAACTTATATATAACCTTGCCAGATTATGATGGAAAAATTCTCAAATATCCGTCATTAGAAGTTGCACAAAAGTCCGGTGCGGTTACAATCAATTATGGTATTTTTATAAATACTTTAATAGGGTTTATAATAGTTGCTTTTTCTGTATTTTTAGTTGTTAAAATGATAAATAAAGTACGCGCCAAATCGGAGAGCCAAAAATCGAATAAAATTATGACCAAAACCTGTCCTCGGTGTTTTTCAATTATTGATATAAAAGCCACAAAATGCCCCCATTGCACCGCGGATATTTAACTTTTAAGAAAAATATTTTTATGTTAGGATGAAATTACTATGTTCGATAGTTTGAGTGAAAAGTTACAAAATATAATCAGTAAAACAAGAGGCAAAGAATTAACCCAAGAGAATATGCAAGAGGCCTTGCGTGAGATTAGGCGTGCACTTTTAGA
>CALVBY010000019.1 GCA_944325905.1 Candidatus Gastranaerophilales bacterium
CCCCCCCCCGTCCTTGGTTATTAGGTTTTGCTCGACTTGACAAATTCGTGAACCATAACTATAATTCTAGTATTATGAATTATGGTTTTAAGAAGTTTTTTGCTTTTACTTTGGCTGAAGTATTGATTACATTAGGTATTATCGGCGTTGTTGCGGCTTTGACTATTCCAACCCTTGTTTCTAATTACAAACAACGAGCTTGGGATACTGCTGCTAACGTTTTTGAAAGAAAATTGGAAGAATCTCTTAAAACAATGAACACTCAACAAACTCTTGCAGGATATTCTAATACTTCCGATTTTGTTAATGAGTTATCTAAACATTTCAAAGTCACAAGAGTTTGCAAAAATAATGATCTTTTAAACTGTTTTGAAGATAAAATATATTGGAATACACTTGATATATCGGCTGGTAAAGAAATTGCTGATGAACTTGATTTGAGTTCTTTCTCGAATGCTCATGATTTAGGACAAAATGACTGGAATACAGAAATTATCGGTGTTCAATTTGCTAACGGCACTACAGGGCTTGTGGCATACAATCCTGATTGCAAACAAAATCCTTATTCTAACCAAGTTACAGGTACCTCTTGTCTTGCTATGCTCTACGATACCGATGGGTTTAAAACTCCTAATACTTCAGGTAAGGATTTGAGAAGTATTAATGCTAATATTGGATGTAATTTTAAGTCTGGTGGTAATTGTTTTACTACACCGTTTTATCCTGAGCCTATTACAATAGCTGAATGTGAACAACTCAAGAGTGATTTAGGGATAAGCGAATGTTATTATGAATCTGATTACTGGGCTGGTGCAGTAAAAAAATGTAAAACTGAAGGGAAGCGACTCCCAAGCCAAAGTGAACTCGCACAAATTGCCAGTTATATGTACAACACTGACGTAAGTTCTTCACAAGATACATTCGCCACAAGAGACAACAACAAAGTCTCTCAACTTGGATTCAAGGTTACTTCAAGCACAGGCTTTTCCGTATGGTCTAGTGAGGAGTATAGTAGCATTGGAACTGCAGAATTTCGCTACTTTTATTCTTCAAATACAGGCAGGAATGACGGATATCGCGATATTAGTAGCCGCCAGGCTGTTTGTCTAGGTGATTAATCATTTAACCATTTAATCGTTAGCAACACCGTTGCGGAAAATAAATACTCAACAACCCTCTCCCTTCTGGAGAGGGTTATATGCATATTTAACTATTTATCCCCCTCGCCCCTTGTGGGAGAGGAAGAATTTCTTAATGAACGTATGTGAATTTAGAAATTCAGGTGAGGGGTAAAATCATCAACATGATGACCCTCACCCGTAGTTGATACTCGCTTCACTCGTTCAACTACTTCCCTCTCCCTATGGGAGAGGGCAAATTATTTTCTTGATTTTGTATTCTATTATGGAAATAAATTAGTCGGAATACTCTATTACCTTGTTCACTTATTTACTTATCAACACGTTTTGTGCTATCCTAAAACTATGAGACGGGTTTTATATGTTATCTTAGTAATAATTTTGGTTATAGGTCTTCTAAAGGCTTGTATAAAACGTGATATTCCAGAATCAGATACTATATCAACAAAAAACCCAAGCACTGAAATTAAAATCACCTACCCTGAAGATCAAAAAAATGTAACGATAAACGGTATTGATTACCTCCAATCCCAAGCCTCTATAGGACAATTTGGAGGGACACTGACATCTTCAACAATCGGAGAGGGGCCGAAAACATTCAACCCATTTAACACTAAGGACAACATATCTTCAATGTTGTCAGAAGTTATGTACGACGGTCTTTTAACAACAAACCCCGTTACAGGACAGCCAATCCCAAAACTTGCAAAATCTTTTTCTATTTCTGATGACGGGAAAGAATATACAATAAATTTAAGACACGGCATAAAATGGTCCGACGGCAAACCAATCACGGCAGATGATGTTGTTTTCACCTGGCGAGATATAATCCTTGCAGGACTTGGCAACACATCAATACGTGATTCAATAATCATTGACGGTAAACTTCCAACTGTCGAAAAAATAGACGATTACACAGTAAAATTCATCACTCCGGAGCCTTTTGCACCTTTTATCAGAATGCTTTCAACTCCAATAGCACCAAAGCATATTTTTGAACCTGCCGTAAAAAAAGGCAGTGAATACTTCGACACATTTTTATCAACAAATACAAAACCTGAAAACTTTGTAACCTCAGGTGCATTCAAACTCAAAGAATACGTACCGGCTCAACGTGTGGTTTATGAAAGAAACCCAAACTATTACATAATAAATAAAAATAATGAAAAACTTCCTTACCTTGACAAACTTGTCTACTTAATAGTCGGGGATCTTAACAACGAAGTTTTAAAATTTGAAGCAAAAGAGCTTGACGTTATAAATTTGCAAGGTTCAAAAGTAGCTCGTTACAAAGCTATGGAGCCACACTCCGACTTTGTAATATATAATCTTGGCCCAAATACGGGGACAATGTATCTTGCGATGAACCTCAATAACCGCAAAAACGATAAAGGAAACTTCTATGTAGACCCTAAAAAACAAGTGTGGTTCAATGATTTAAACTTCAGAAAAGCAGTAGATTACGCGGTTGATCGAAAAAATATTGTATTAAACATAGCAAACGGCATAGGTGAACCGCTATTTACAGCCGAAAGTTTAAACTCTATCTTTTTAAATAAAAATTTAAAACCTTATGATAAGGATTTGGAAAAATCACGTGAATTACTCAAAAAATCAGGGTTCAAATGGGATAAACAAGGCCGTTTATACGACAAATTCGGTAACCGCGTTGAATTTGATATGCTTACAAATGCCGGTAACACAGAACGTGAAGCGATAGGCGTTATGATAAAACAAGATCTTGAAGATCTTGGAATGAAGGTTAACTTTAAACCGATTGAATTTAACTCATTAGTCAACAAACTTGTTAATACACTCGACTGGGATGTTGTTATAATGGGATTTACCGGTTCACCACTTGAACCTAACGGCGGTAAAAACGTAATGATGTCAGACGGAACACTCCATGTTTACAATATGAGACCTGAAAAAGATAAAAATTCACCACGCTATGATTTTGAAAAAAGAATTGACGAATTATTTATAAAAGGGGCTTTGGCAACCAAATTTGAGGACAGAAAAAAATATTACGATGAATATCAAAAGATTGTATACGAAGAAAAGCCTTTCATATACATCTATTCACCGACGGTAATTGTTGCAATACGCGATAAATTCAAGAATGTATTCCCAACATCACTTGGCGGCGTAACTTATAATATAGAGGAAATTTACGTAGGAGAATAATGGAAATTTATAAATACATAGTAAAAAGAATCTTGCAAACGATACCGCTTTTGATAATAGTATCGTTAATAAGTTTTTTCATAATAAGGCTTTCTCCAGTTGATCCTTTAGCCGAATTAAGGTTGAACCCATCAGTTTCACAAGAAACATTACAAAAAGAATCTCAAAGACTCGGGCTTGATAAACCTATAATAATACAATACGGTAAATGGGCAAAGTCGTTTATAAAAGGTGATTTAGGCATAACTTCAAACGGCGAAAAAGTCAGTACAAAACTAAAAGAAAGGATTCCTAATACCATTCTGCTGACAATTATTGTTATATTTTTAACTTGGATTACGGGGATACCTTTAGGTATTTTGGCTGCGTTAAAATGGAAAACATCATTTGATAGAATATTAACGGTACTAACAAGTATCGGAATGGCAATACCTTCATTTTTCTTTGCTGTTCTGCTTCTTATATTTGCCGTAAAAACAGGTTGGTTCCCGATTGGAGGTCTAACAAGTGCAAACTTTGCCGATATGACTTTTGTCGGACAAGTCAAAGACATTGCTCACCACCTTGTATTGCCTGTTACTGTTCTATTTACACTCTCTCTTGCCGGATTACAAAGACAAATGCGAGCAAATATGCTGGATGTACTTGATAGCGATTACGTAAAATTTGCAAGAGCAAAGGGATTAAGCGAATTCAAGGTGATTTATAAACATGCATTGAGAAACGCTGTTAACCCTTTAATAACTCTTTTAGGATTTGAATTTGCAGGGTTATTAAGCGGTGCGGCACTTACAGAATACGTATTTCAATACCCAGGTCTTGGTCGATTAATACTTGAAGCGGTTTTAAAGTCTGATATAAATTTAGTAATGGCGTCGTTAATGATGGGTGCAATTATGCTGGTTATGGGAAATTTAATTGCGGATATCTTGCTAATCATTACAGATCCAAGGATTAGGGTGAAATCATGAAAGAAATTTTAAAACAAATACTTAAAGATAAATTTGCTAAAATCGCCCTAATTTTGTTGGGTATAATATATCTTGCGCTATTTTTTGCAGATTTTCTTGCAACATATACAAAAGATTTTTCTGATAGGACAATGGCTTACGTGCCTCCATCAAAAATATTTACAATAGATGAAAACGGCAAATTTTCAAAACCATACACGTACAATTATATAAGAGAATTTAATCAAAATACTCTTGAAATGAATTATCGACTGGATAGAAGCAAAAAATATTACTTGAAATTTTTCGCGCAAGGTCAACCGTATAAATTTTTAGGAATAATTCCTATGAAAAGACACCTGGTTACTGTTGAACCTGAAGGGCGATTATTTTTATTAGGGACCGATATTAATGGGCGAGATGTCTATTCAAGACTTTTGTTCGGCGGAAGAATATCTATGACAATAGGATTTCTAGCACTATTTGTTCTATTTCCTATCGGACTTTTGTATGGAGGGATCTCCGGCTACTTTGGCGGAAAAATCGATGCCATTATGATGAGATTTGCAGAAGCCGTAATGTCTATTCCGAGTTTTTATCTATTGATAATCCTTGCATCAATTTTACCATCAGGGATGACAAGTATTCAAAGATTTATCTTAATCGTCGTAATTTTAGCTCTTATAGGCTGGGCAAGCTTTGCAAGGGTTGTCCGAGGGATGGTGTTATCTATAAAAAATCAAGAGTATGTTCAAGCCGCAAAAACAATCGGACAGTCTAGATTAGGGATAATCGTAAAACATATTCTCCCCCAGACAACCAGTTTTGTAATCGTTGCAATGACTTTATCAGTACCGTCTTATATTCTGTCTGAATCCGGCTTGAGTTTTTTGGGCTTGGGTATACAACAACCTGATGCAAGCTGGGGGAATATGTTAAAAGAAGCTCAAGAATTTACTAACATAATATACAGGCCTTGGCTTTTAACACCCGGATTTTTAATTTTTATTGCGGTATTGGCATTTAACCTGATAGGTGATACAATAAGGGACATACTGGATCCAAAAAGTAAAGTTAGATAGAGGAAATTATGGAAATACTTGGAATTTTTGACCTTAATATAGTAATAAGAGTCGTATCTGCTCTTTTATTAGGTTTTGCAATAGGTCTTGAAAGAGAAATGACCAACAAATATGCAGGTTTGAGGACCAATATATTGGTATGCTTAGGAGCCTGTGTGTTTACAATAATTTCCATATATGGATTCCCGGCAATTACCGTAACATCAGTCGAACTCGGTACACGTGATACTGCTCGTGTCGCAGCTCAAGTTGTAACTGGCATAGGTTTTATAGGTGGCGGTACAGTTTTAAGACACGGTGCAACAGTTTTTGGCTTAACAACCGCTGCAACACTATTTATGTCAGCTGCAATAGGTATGGCTTGCGGCGCCGGTATGTATGATTTAGCTATTGTTGCGACAATAGTTTCTATAATCACCCTTGTTTCAGTAAGATTTTTTGAAAAGAACGTACTTGTTTCAAGTACAAAAAATCTTTGCAGACTAAAAATCACACTGAAATGCCAAAACGACAATGCTAACGAAATTTATGAATACATCGTTAACAAATATCCATATCTTAAAGAAATAAGTAAAAAATCTGATGATAATTTGACAAAAATCATAGTAATTCTGGAAATGAATTCCAAAAAACCGATGCAAACGCTTTATAAAGAGTTCCAAAACTTTGAAGGCATTGAATCTGTTTCTATACAGGAATTCTGCGAAAGTTAACTTAAATAAATATTACGCACAAATAATTGATATATACATGTGTTTTTGCTACCATGGAACTAAAAAAAGATTAAGGGGAGAAAATTATGTCAGGACACTCAAAATGGTCAACCATTAAGCATAAAAAAGCAAAAGTTGATTCACAACGCGCAGTTGTATTTCAAAAATATTCCAGAGAATTAATAGTATCAGCAAGACTTGGAGGACCTGATCCTGCTGGTAATTTTCGATTAAGAACTGCTATAGAAAAAGCAAAAGCGGCAGGGTTGCCAAATGATAATATCAAAAGAGCAATTGAAAAAGGTGCAGGAACTTCAGGTGCTGAAAGCTATGAAGAACTAATTTACGAAGGATATGCCCCTGGTGGAGTTGCTGTTGTAATTGAAGCGATGACAGACAATCGTAACCGTACGGCAGGTGATATCAGAAGCTATTTCACAAAATTTGGCGGAAGCCTTGGCGCAACAGGCTGTGTAGGGTGGATGTTTGACCAAAAGGGGATAATCTCTTTTGACAAATCCGTAGATTATGAAAAACTTTTCGAAGCCGCAATATCTCTTGATGCTGAAGATATTACAGAAGAAGATGATGAATACAAAGTAATCACATCAGTTGAAAATTTCCAAAATGTAGTTGAAGGACTTGAAAAAGAAGGCTTTAAAAGCAAAACTGCTGAGCTTACAAGAATTCCTCAAAACACAATTGAAGTTACTGATGAAGCTACAGCAGGCCAAATAATGAAACTTTTGGAAAAAATCGAAGAACACGATGATGTACAAAATGTATATGCAAACTTTGATATACCTGATGATATTCTACAAAAACTTGAAGGCTAAATGTTAGATAAAATAAAAAAACTTTCACAACTCCTCAATGAAAGTTACAACGAAAAATCAGTTGTGACATCTATAGGGGAGTTTTTTGCAGAAAATTTTAATACAGGCAAATGTAATATCATTTTAAAAGAGGAATACTCTTCTAAAAAGCCATATTATCCTTTGCATAAACATAGTAAAATAATAGGCTACATAGAATTTGAAAAAACAAATAAAAACCTTGATGATTTTTTGGATATAGCATTAGGATTAATATCTCTAAAAATACAAAATATAGTTTTGTCTGAAAAAATGCAAAAAAGCATCGATTTTCAAAATGCAATGAAAAACATAGCAAAAATCATTGAAACACAATATGAATTAAGCTACATAATTCCACTTCTGGGAGAAATGATTGATAAATTCATCCAAAATCACTTGATATACATATTCATAAAAAAAGACAACAAATACAAATTAATGTGGCCGAAATTATGCAATGATGACAAAATTATGGACATAATAAATGCTGAACCCAGAAAAAGAGTTACAAATAATGAGCTGGGGATATTCCCTCTAATAAACGAAAATAATATTTTGGGATATATGGTAACAAAAAATATTGATGATAAACTTAGCCTGAAAGAAATTGAATACCTCGAAGATCTATCAAAACAATCCGCAACCACAATTAACAGAGCAAATACCTACGCTGAAATTCTAAAACATGCCACTTTAGATGCACTAACTGGTTTCTACAATAGACATCAGCTTGAAGAACGAACCAAGCAAGAAATCTCAAGTGCCAATCGTCAAAAAACATCATTGTGTGCTATTATGACTGATATAGACTTTTTCAAAAAAGTTAACGACACATATGGACATGCAATAGGAGATTTAGTACTAAAAACAGTATCAAAAGTTATGCGCTCCCAGCTTCGTGAATACGACATTGCAGGTCGATATGGTGGTGAAGAATTTGTTATTCTATTACCATTTACTAAAATAGAAGAAGCAAAAATGGTTGCAGAGCGTTTACGAAAAGCTATAGAGAATAAAAAAATAGATATTTCTAAAATTAACCCTGATTGCGGTACAAAAGAAATAAACGTCACAATAAGTCTTGGTATATATCAACTTAAACCAAATGATAATGAACTGGATTTAATAAGAAACGCAGATAAAGCTTTATATAAAGCCAAAGAAACAGGAAGAAATAAGGTAATTGTAAATGAATAACAAGTATGAAAAAATATGTAAAAATTTAGATGAAACAAAAGAATTAGCAACAAAATTTGCAAAGCTAATTGAACCCAAAGGATGCTTTGTAAGCCTTTACGGTGAAATCGGAGCAGGTAAAACAGCTTTTGTAAAACTTGTAGCAGACGCCTTAGGCGTTAAGGAAAAAGTTACAAGTCCAAGCTTTGTTATTCTGAATGAATATCACACAGCAAAATTACCTATCTATCATTTTGATTTATATAGATTGGAAAATGAGGGAGTAAAAACAATTTTAGATGAATTAAGAGAATATTCTGAAGGTCATCAAGCCACATTTGTGGAGTGGGCTGAATTTTCTGAAGACGAAATTCCATTTAATCACATAAAAATAAATGTAACATATGATGAAGATGACACGAGAAAATATTCCTTTGAAGCCTTCGGACATGATAATATAGAAATCGTAGGGGAATTAAACAAGTGAAAATATTAGCATTTGATACATGCTTAGACAAAATGTACGTGGTATTAAGAACTGAGGAAAAAATTCTCACCTCAAAAGTTGTCGAAAATACCGAAAGCAAGTATCATTCAGCATTTTTAATTTCAACAATCAGAGATATCCTAAAACAAAATAATACTTCCCCAGAAGAGCTCGATGCTATAGGAATAAACATCGGACCAGGAAGTTTTACCGGAATAAGAGCATGCACAACAGTTGCAAGAGTCATGGCTCAGCAGCTCAATATTAAAGCTGTTGGCGTATCGTCTTTGGAAATTCTTTCAAAACTGGGACACAATAATCCTCTTGTAGCCCTTGATGCGAGAAAAAACAAGGCTTATTTATTCTATGGCAATGAAATAAAGGGTGCCGTAGAAATCAAAAAAGTCCAAGAAATAATCAAAAATGGTAATTTTGAGGTTATAACAGATGACAGGTTACAAAAGATAATAGGAGGAGCGTCGTATCAAAGAGATGATTATCCGCTCGGGGAAATATTATCCGAAATTGTTTTGGATAAATTGAAGAATGAAGGAGGAAACTGGGCAGAATTAATGCCTATGTACATCCAACCTCCGCCAATGGGTTAAAACGATATTGTCAGTTACGTTTTATTACGAAACTGACAATTTTTTTAATTATGGGAGTTATAGAGATATGAAAATCTTACCGGTAAATTTATTTAATATAAATAATCGAAAAGTAGAAGGAAACAATCCAAATTATTCGTTAAACTTTCCGCTGAAATCTCAACCTGCATATGATATGGTAAGCTTTACCTGTAATTCTGCAATGTCCCCAAAGGATTTTAAAAAACTCGGACGATACATGACTTGTTTATATACCGGTAAAAGAATGATAACAAGTTCTCAACTGAATAACATGAAAAAGCGAGGATTTTTTAAAGGACCTATAAGCCAAGTTGTACGAAACCTTCAAGGGTACAAAAAAAGATACCTTGAACCACCTGAATTGGAAGTATTTGAACGGATAGAAAAAGCCGCAAAAGAAACTCCCGATATAGATCTTCCACAACTGTTCAAAAATTGGTACCTGCAATCACGTAGAAACTTAAGAAAGATTCAAAAACCAAAATTTGATAAAATAAAGACACTGGGAGCACAACTTCCACCTGATTATATTGAACCATTTTACAGATTTATGGAAACTATTGATAGAAGATTATATGATGAACCTGTCAAAAGAGAATTTAGTATAAAAGAATTTTCTTATAAAATAATGAAAATTACGGACAAAATGTCTGACAAAAATCTCAAAAATCGTATCAGGAAATTACTTGCAATCCTACAAGATAGTAGTTTAAACAGTGAAAATAATAAGTTAAGTTCTTCTTTTGTCAAAAAAGTATTTGATTTTAAAAACATAAAAATAGACGGCAAGAAAAGTATTCTATACACAAAGAATTACAAAAATTATGAAACGGACAAAGATGCTGTTAAAATTGCAATAATCAAAAAAATAAAGGAACTTGCCGAGTTAAAAGGTTACAAAAAACTTCAAAAATTATGTAAAGAAAATATAGGCATGATTAAAGGAATTCCGGTACATATACCATTCAGTAACAAAACATTTGTTTATGACTTAAGTGAACTACTTGAGAATATGCCCAATCAAAAACTTAAACAAAAAATGTTGGATATAGCAATGAGCTTACCGACATCATCAAGAAGTGCTGATGCGCTGATTTTGAAGTTTAGAGATTCTGATCCTGATATTATAGGCGATCGCTTATTTAATCCTGCTATGGTTTCTATTGAGCACCTCAAACCAAAATCTGAAGGCGGAACAAATTCAATTGCTAATTGCGCTCTTGCAAAGAAACAAATAAATTCCTACAGACAAAGCAAACCACTTTGGCAAATATTACAACTCTATCCGTTAAAAAATCAACAAAAATATGTTGATAATCTTGCCAAATTAGTAAACCGAGGTAATATGAGCTATGAAGATGCAATCGCTCAAGTTGAAACAATTGAACGTGAAGGGCATATTATTCTTGATAAATCAAAAATAAAAAAAACTACAAATCACGTACTTGAAAAATTAAAAGAAAAATTTACAGTTAAATAATAAACGTTAACAAATGTAAAATTTTCATGTTTTTTGCTCAAAATCATTAAATTTTAAACAGAAGGTTACCGACTATTTTAATGTACATAGAATAGGGAATAGTCTCATGGCAGAAGCAGGATTTTCATTTAATAGACCATATAAACCTTTTGGGTTGAATGTAAAGGTTCCGGAAAGGACTCTTAAACAAGCCGGCGAAACTTTAGGGAATTTAGCAAAAGGACCGGCAGATCCGTTATTCAAGTTTTTAGAAGAAAATGAACAAGTATTTAACGGCGACTTGAATTATCAAATAAACAGAATAAGTGCTCAAAGCTTTACAATAGGTTCAGCAATGCGTATGGAAGATGAAAAAATTAACGGAATGCCTCCAAGCTTTGACATGCATTTTTAATAAATATTTTCAATTATCAAAAAAATTAAAAAGCCCTAAAGGGGCTTTTTTGTAATATATTGACAAAATCTTCAAAATAACATTTAATTAAAACGACAGGGATTAGGTTATGCAAAAAACAGGTTTTACACTCGCTGAAGTTTTAATTACACTGGGTATTATCGGTGTAGTAGCAGCTATTACAATTCCAACTCTTGTTTCTAACTACAAACAACGAGCTTGGGATACTGCAGCTAACGTTTTTGAAAGAAAATTGGAAGAATCTCTTAAAGCTATGAACACTCAACAAACTCTTGCCGGATATTCTAGTACTCTCGATTTTGTTAATGAGTTATCTAAACATTTCAAAGTCACAAGAGTTTGCAAAAATAATGATCTTTTAAACTGTTTTGAAGATAAAATATATTGGAATACACTTGATATATCGGCTGGTAAAGAAATTGCTGATGAACTTGATTTGAGTTCTTTCTCGAATGCTCATGATTTAGGACAAAATGACTGGAATACAGAAATTATCGGTGTTCAATTTGCTAACGGCACTACAGGGCTTGTGGCATACAATCCTGATTGCAAACAAAATCCTTATTCTAACCAAGTTACAGGTACCTCTTGTCTTGCTATGCTCTACGATACCGACGGGTTTAAAACTCCTAATACTTCAGGTAAAGATTTGAGAAGTATTAATGCTAGTGTTGGGTGTAATTTTAAATCAGGTGGTACTTGTTTTGGTACACCGTTTAATCCATCACCGCTAACCAAAGCAGAATGTGAACAACTCAAGGGTGACTTGGGGATAAGCGGATGTTATTTTGATAATGATTACTGGGCAGGAGCTGTTAAAACTTGTGGTGGTGTTACCAAAATGGCAAGCAGAGCAGAGCTTACCGCTCTTTCTCAATATATTTACGGGGAACCAGTTTCATAAACAGGTTCTAGCACGAATTTAAACTGGGACAGGGATAAACTTGAAAAAATAGGATTACACATTTCTTCTACTAATTATCTATATGTTTGGTTTAACGAGGAATTTCCCGACGGTGTTGCTGCCGGACGCAACTTCAACTCTATTGCTACAAGTACATTCACGGCATATCGTTATGTTAGCAATTATAAAGCAATTTGCATAGTTAATTAACATTTTATCTTCTATTAACACTACACACTAAATCTTTTGGCATTTCCACAATTAACAACAGACTATTTGTTGGTCTTTTTTTATGTTTAGGTTATAATCAGAATGAAAAAAGAAGTGTATAACAATAAAAAGCGTTTAGGAAGAACGCAAGAAAGGAAGAGAATTATGACAATTCCGGAAACTCACAAGACACAAATAGAAATTGGTGGCAAAACCGTTACTATTGAGACAGGGAAGTATGCACAATCAACTAATGGTTCAGTTACAGTAAGATGCGGCGATACTATGTTATTCGTACACTGCTGTGTATCTAAAGAACCTAGAGTTGGTATCGACTTTTTCCCACTATTAATTGATTACGAAGAAAGAATGTCCTCAATTGGACGTATTCCTGGAGGATACAATCGTTCTGAAGGCAAGGCAAGTGACAAAGCTATTTTAGTCTCACGCTTAATCGACAGACCTATCAGACCGCTTTTCCCTAAAGGATACAGAAATGATATACAAATCGTAGCTCAATTATTCAGCTATGATCAACAAAATCAACCTGACACCCTAGCAATGCTCGGCGCTTCTTGTGCTTTAATGTTATCAGGTGCACCTTTTGAAGGTCCTATCGGCGCGGTTAGGGTATCAAAAGATGAAAATGGCAATATGATAGCGAACCCAACTCACCAACAAGCTGATAAATCAGATCTTGATATCGTTGTAGCAGGTACTCACGACAGCGTAATCATGGTTGAGGCAGGATGCAAATTTGTTACAGAAGACGATATTATGAATGCCGTTGAATTCGCACAACAAGAAATCAAAAAACAATGCGAAATGCAAGAAGCATTTGCAAAAGAATGTGGCGTTGTTAAAGAGGAATTTGTAAATCCTTATGACACAACAGAATTAAAGAAAATTATTGATGAAACAGCTCACGACATGATTTTTGATGCATACCACAACTTTGACAGAGAATACAGAAAAAATAAACTTGAAGAGGCTAAAAAACTTGTTAAAGAAAAAATTGACGCATTACCTGAAGATCATTATATTAAACAAATCATTGAAGAAACAGGTATAGACTTTGTTGCAGAAGAATTCAAGAATGCAGAAAAGAAAATTATGCGTACAATGATTCTTGATGAAGGCGTGAGAGCTGACGGAAGAAAACCACACGATGTTCGTCCTATTTGGTGCGAAGTCGGCGTTATACCAAGAGCACACGGTTCAGCTGTATTTACAAGAGGTCAAACTCAAGTTCTTTCAGTTGCAACATTAGCTGGTCCTGGTATGAAACAAGAACTTGACGGAGTAGATCCAGAAACTGAAAAAACTTATATGCACAAATATATCTTCCCCGGATTTTCAGTAGGTGAAGTTAAACCGCTAAGAGGCCCGGGAAGACGTGAAGTAGGTCATGGCAATTTAGCAGAACGCGCTAATGTGCCTGCACTTCCTTCTCAAGAAGAATTCGGCTATACAATCCGTGTAACATCAGATGTTCTTGAATCAAACGGTTCAACATCAATGGCATCAACTTGCGGATCTTCAATGGCTTTGATGAACGCAGGTGTTCCTGTAAAATGCATGATCGGCGGCGTTGCAATGGGTATGATTACCGAAGAAGGTAAAGAACCTGTTGTACTGACTGATATTCAAGGTATTGAAGACTTCTTGGGCGATATGGACTTTAAAGTTACCGGTAACGATACTGGAATTACAGCCCTACAAATGGATATGAAAGCAAAAGGTATCGCAAACGAGACTTTGAGAAGAGCATTAGCACAAGCAAAAGAAGGTAGATTACATATCTTGGGCGAAATGAGAAAAGTTATTTCAGCACCTGCTGACCACCTATCTCCATTTGCACCAAGCATAACAACAATGACAATTCCGACTGAAGATATAGGAACTGTTATCGGACCTGGCGGAAAACAAATCCGTGCAATTATTGACGCATCTGGTGCAGAAATCGATATTCAAGATAATGGTGTAGTTACTATTACATCTAATGACCAAGAAGGTGCAGCAATTGCCAAAAGAATGATTAAAGACCTAACCTTCAAACCAGAAGTAGGTATGGTAATGAAAGGCAAAGTTGTAAGAATCATTCCGATAGGTGCATTTGTTGAACTTTGCGGCGGCAAAGATGGTATGGTTCACATTTCGCAAGTATGCAACGAAAGAATTGAAACTATTGAACCACATCTTAACGTTGGCGACGAAGTAATAGTAAAAATCATTAAGATTGATGATAAAGGAAGAGTTAACCTAACTATTAAGGGTGTAACTGAAGAAGAAAAAGCTCAGTTGGCATAAACTATAGAACAATCTTTATATACAGGAAAGCGATCTATTTATATAGATCCGCTTTTCTGTATTTTTAAAATTATTTTTTATTCATTTTAGACACAATATCAATTGCGGCCATAGTCCTATATAAAACCAAATCATTATATAATTTTTCATCGACCGGTTTTATATATAAATTCAAACTATTCTCATTTATAGCTAAAAGAAGAGGTATAACCGATCCTAATTCATTAAACAATTTAGTAATCAATTCTTCAGTACGAGCTTCCAAAACTCTTTGAGGAACACCATCTGTAATAAAAGCCCTCAAATCAGAATTTTCAGGCGTTATTAAATTATTCTTTAATATAATCGCAATCAGACTTTTCCTTAGTTCAGGTTCAGACGCCACATTTACAGAAATAACTTTTAGAATACTCTTAGACTTTTGATCACCCAAAGCCGATTTGTTTTCATCGTAATGTGCAAGACAATCCACTATTTTTTCCGCAATCTTTTTTACGTCAGAATTAGATAACTTATTAACATAACTTTTGTATCTGCTATCTAATTTAGCCATATCAAATTTATTAATATCTGCATTAAATAGTCTAAGCCCACCATTTAACAATTCCGGTGAAAGAAATATAATTCTGTTTCCTTTGAAATTGTTCGCCATTTCTCGAATTTCGCCGGAAACCTTTTTCACAATCTCAAAACGGCTCAAATTTGGATATTTATTTGCCTTTATAACTTCACTTGTTTTAGCCTTTACTAACTCTACGAAGATATCCGGCGCGATTTCGGTATCTGCCATCATCTCTAAGAGAACCTCACGAGCTGCCTTAACCTGTTGAGGATATTTTCGCATAAACTTCTCGGTTAAATTCTGAGATAGCTCCAAAACCTCCTCACTTGAATATAAGAATTCATCCGCAAATTTTTTGTATATTACTTTATCATCTTCAGCATTTTCAGGAACTCCATCTGAACTCTTTATGTCAAACAAATTATTAAATTCTCCATTTTCATAGAGCAACGAAAGCAAAACTTTATGATTATTTTTATTTTCATTCCACATAAACTGCTTATAAGTCTCTACATAAGATTTTGGAAAATATAACATTTCATCATCAATCTTCTTCCACAGCATTTCTTTCAAATCAGCAACAATATTAAACTCTGTACCATCACTGAATTTATATGAGTATATTTTAGCATTCGGTTTACTTACCTCTTTGTGCAACAATTTATCAAAGTTATCCGAAGTTGATGAATCTTTTGCCTTTTCTGCTTTAATTTCATCTCTAATTTTATTACGTATTAATCTGCCTTCTTCATTATTTTTATTAATACCTCTAGCCAAGGCAACCAAGCGCAATATATCGTAGTTTTCACCATCTTCTCCGTAAGCTTCATCAAATTCAGCAATTGTTTCAATCATTGCCTTTGAGTAATCTTTTCGTAACATTTCGTGTTGCTTCCAGAATTTTGACATAATTTCTGACTGCTTTGATTTATTATCTTTCAAATAAGATAAGTAATCAGGAGTTCCGTAAATTTTTTCAAAATACTCGGCCATAGTATCAGAAAGGTTGACCTTATCTTGTGCCATTGTCACTATTTCGCCAAAATAATTATGTAAAATAGAATCTTCCATTCCTATTTTTTGCTTACGTCTTAATTCTGCTTTTTCTTCAGGAGTCAAATTTGCATGCCAGTTAACCATAAATTCCGAAAGTTTCTTTCTTTGTACGAAATCCAAAGGTTTTCTAGGCTTTTTAACCACAGGTGTACTTTGATTATGGGAAGCCGCCGCCTTTCTTTCGGCAGCCTTATTCATTGCGACCCTTTCTTCAAGATTCTTAGGTAATCTTACATATTTAAAATTTCTATCCGTGCGTGTTGGTAAGAAAGAATGCCAAAAACTATGTTTGGGGAATTTTATACCGAACGCACTATAATCTTGAGGTTTTATGTCAAAACTTTTAAAATAAACACTCACATCTTTAGAAAAGTCTTTATTGATTTCTTCTAAAGTTTTGCCTTCAATGTAAATCTTTTTAAGAATATATAACCCTAAATCATTATTACCATTCTTGAATAATGTTTTCCCTTTATACTCCGGATCATCTTTCAGTAAATTTATAGCACCCAATAATCCTTCACGAGACTTTCTTTTTGGAGTAGAAGTTAAATTAGCAAACAACGGTTCGTCCGGATACATCATTTTAACCATATCAAGATTTTGCGCAAATTCAATTTTACCAAAAACCTCTTTCATAGCTTGTGCAGGTGGAATTGTTTTTCTAAAGTCACTGTCCCAGCTTTCATAGATATACTCACGCAAAGTTTTTGGCATATTTTCTTTATTGAAATCCTGTTCGTAGAAATTTTCAGGAGATCTAAATAATCTGGCGCCAAATGTAATATTAAAATCCTTATATGCAACAGGATTATATGAATAGTTAACGTTATATTTTTCTTTGTTTTCTGCAGTATTTTTTAAATTATTGTGAGATTTTGACGAATAAATTGATGGGGTAAATTGTATCTTCATTAATAATTCCTTTGTTTTACACACAAGAATAACTAAATCCGTAAAACTTTTTTTTTGATACGCAAATATTCAAGTATTAATATAATTTAACATTTTTATGCTAGGATATAAGAAGAAGGGAAAAAGTTATGTTTGATGTAATTACAATTGGAAGTGCAACAATGGACGTTTTCGTTGAAAGTGATGACGCTAACATTGTATCAGTAAGGAAAAAAGATAAAAAAACAGAATTTATGAGCTACCCGTATGGTTCAAAACTTGAAATAACAGATTTTGATTCACAAGTAGGCGGAGGTGGTATAAATACGGCAGTTAATTTTGCAAATCTTGGCCTAAATACGAGCGCAATATTCAAGGTTGGTAACGATATTTATTCAAAGGGGATCTTTAAATCTTTTGAAGACAAAAACGTAGACTTATCAAACGCAATTCAAAAAGATGACGTAAGCACGGGCTTTTCAATAATATTAACCAGCTTCGAAGGAGATAGAACCGTACTTGCACATAGAGGAGCAAATGCATTAATTCAAAAATCTGAAATTAATTTTGATGCAATAAAAAATTCCAAATTATTGTATATTGCACCACTAAATGGCGAAAGCAACAAGGTTCTTGATGATATCGTGAATTTTGCAAGAGAAAACGGTACTTTTGTTTGTTTTAATGCAGGAACAACAAGTATTAAAAAAGGTTTTAACTATCTAAAGAAAATAATTGAAACAGCACAAATTGTTGTAATGAATAAGGAAGAAGCCTCAATGGCGACAGGTATTCAAATAAGACCGGATACAAGAACAGAAAAGTTTTCAAACAGGTTAATCCACCCTGATTTGCAATCAATGTTTAAAAAATTAAAAGTTTGTGATTATCAAGTAATTGTAATAACAGACGGCGGTAATGGTGCATTCGCATATGACGGAAAAAATTACTATCACTGCCCAATATTTGACGGTCCTGTTGTATCAACACTAGGAGCAGGTGATGCTTTTGCATCAACTTTCTGTGCTGCACTACAACGTACAAACAAAAACCTTGGTAAATCTTTAATGTATGCTTCCGTAAACTCAGCAGGAGTAGTTTCGCAATTCGGGGCAACACAGGGACTTTTGACATTTGAAGAAATCGAAAAAAAATTATCAGAAAATCCAGAGTATCACTATGACGTTATTGAAGAATGAACCCTATATAAACACCTTGACAAAATATGAAAAATAATATTTAATTTAGGAAAGGGGGAGGTTCTTATGAAGAAAACAGGCTTTACTTTAGCAGAAGTATTAATTACATTAGGTATTATCGGTGTTGTTGCGGCTTTGACTATTCCAACCCTTGTTTCTAATTACAAACAACGCGCTTGGGATACTGCTGCTAATGTTTTTGAGAAAAAACTTGAAGAATCTCTCAAAACAATGAACACTCAACAAACTCTTGCAGGGTACAGAAATACTGCTGATTTTGTGAATGAATTATCTAAACATTTTAAAATCACAAGAGTTTGTAAAAATGATGATCTTTTAACCTGTTTTGAAGATAAAGTTTGGTGGGGCGCAGGGGATGCTGAGCCTGAAGAAGTTAATATGGCCGAGATTAAAACTGCCTCTAACTTTGGTCAAGAAGATTGGGATACTGATATTATCGGAGTACAATTTGCTAACGGTACTACAGGACTTGTTGCTTATAATCCTGATTGTTCACAAAATCCTTATTCTAATCAAGTTACAGGTACCTCTTGTCTTGCTTTGCTTTATGATACTGATGGGTTCAAAACTCCTAATACATCCGGCAAGGATTTAAGAAGTATTAATGTTTCTAAACTGGGAAGAAATTGTGCATTTGAACTCGGTGGAACTTGTTTTGGTACACCATTCTATCCTGAACCTATAACACCATCCGAATGTGAAAAGATTAAAGGTAAGTTAGGAATTAATGCATGTGGTTATGCCAATGATTACTGGGCGGGTGCTGTTAAAGCTTGCGGAGGAATTAGCAAAATGCCCACCCCAGAACAACTTGCAGATATAGCAAATTATGTATATAACACTTCTGGCATCGGGGCAAAAGAAACTTCTGGACCTAACTTAACCTTGGATACAGAAAAAGCAAGTAAGCTAGGCATAACTTTAGTAGGGGGCTATTTTTATATCTGGTCAAATGAGGAGTCCAGCAACATCTATGCATACTATCGCTACTTTGGACCAAACATGACACCATGGAACTATAGCCACCGTAATGATAGCAGCAGACAAACAATTTGCATAGGCAATTAAATCAATTATTTAAGTAATGTAGGTTGGGTTTTAAACTAAAAGTAAGTAAAGTACTATATATCTTGTTTTTTAGCGAGCCATGCATGTTTGAAAATTCAGAAGAAAGCAAAGAATTTGGATGCTAAATATTGCAGAATTTACCTTTTCTGTGCTATAATCTAGGCATAAAGGAGAGCACTATGGGGTATAAAATTTTATCCAAAAAAGAAATTTGTCCGAACCAATTTGAAATACAGATTGAGGCACCTTATGTTGTAAGAAACGCAAAGGCGGGCCAGTTTATAATTTTCAGAGCGGAAGAAAACGGCGAAAGAGTCCCGCTTACTATTGCCGATGTTGATAAAGAAAAAGGAATCTTGACACTTGTCTTCATGGCGGTGGGTTATTCCACAAAAAAACTTGCCGAACTCAATGTTGGAGATGAACTTGTTGATATAGTAGGACCTCTAGGCCAACCTACTCATATTAAGAAATACGGAACAGTCGTATGTTTAGCAGGCGGTTATGGTGCAGCGCCATGTTATTTGATTGCAAAAGCATTTAAAGAAGCTGGCAATAAAGTATATATGATTATGGGTGCAAGAACAAAGGACCTTATCTTCTGGGCTGATAAAATGAAAGGTGCTTGCACAGAATTATTCATAACAACAGACGACGGAACGTTGGGCGAAAAAGGTTTTGTTACCCAAGTATTAGAAAGATTAATGAATCAAGAAAAAATCGATTATGCAATTGCAGTAGGTCCAATGCCAATGATGAGAGCTGTAGCTAATATGACAAGAGATAAAGGTATATATACAGAAGCCAGCATGAACCCTATTATGGTTGACGGAACAGGTATGTGCGGCGCTTGTCGTGTTACTGTTGGAGGAGAAACAAAATTTGCCTGCGTTGACGGACCGGATTTTGATGCTCATAAAATTGACTTTGACGAAGTAATTAATAGAACTCGTATATATAAAGATCAAGAAAGAAAACGCGACGAAAATTGTAACTTACTTAAACAAGCTAATAAATAGGAGGTTATATGGCTAAAAATGATATTCCTTATTGTCCATTATTAAGTGTAGGCTCAGGAGGCATCGACATGGTATGTACACAAGAAAGATGTGCATGGTACATGGCTAATGTAAAAAAATGTTCAATGTATATAATGGGTTATAATGCACTTATAGAAGCTAACAGTAAAAAGAGACCTGCGAATCAATGAAAATTGCGTTATGCGTAAAACAGGTACCTGATACATCTGATATCAAGTGGACTGAAAATAATACAATGCAAAGAGAAGGGGTGGAGAGCATCATTAACCCCTATGATTTGTATGCAACAGAAATAGCTTTGCAGCTTAAAAAATTATGTAATGCAGAAATCACTGTATTCACAATGGGACCGTTGCAGGCTTCAGAAATGCTAAAAGAGGTTATTGCAGTCGGCGCAGATAATGGTGTTTTGATAAGTGACAGGAAATTTGCGGGAGCTGACACTTTTGCAACAGGAAAAACTCTCTCTGCTGCCATAAAAAAAGTTCTGCCTGACTTTGATTATATAATTTGCGGTCAGTTTGCAATAGATGGAGATACCGCCCAAACAGGTCCTTGCATTGCAGGCTTATTGAATATTCCGCAGGTAACTTATGTAAAAGAAGTTGTAAAATGTGAAGGCAGCGAGATCACTTTATCCAGAATTCTTGAAGACGGAGTAGAAAAGGTAAAAGTAAACTCACCGGCACTTCTGTGTGTTTTAAAGTCAGAATTTGAACCCACAAGAGCATTAATAAACGGGATTATAAAAGCGCAAGATAGCAATATAAAAACACTTACACTTGATGATTTAGATTTGTCAGCTGAAGATGTCGGAATTAAGGGTTCTCCAACATATGTTTCCAAAGCATTTCGCCCTGAAATTAAACATAATTGCGAAAAACATATGTGCCTTGAAAATTGTAGCGGTGCAGAAATAATCCATAGCAAAATAAAAGAAATCGGGGTGCTTAATGACGAATAACGGGATTCTTTTATACGCAGAAGTTAATAGACAAGACTACATTCACACTGTGTTTTTTGAGCTTGCAAACAAAGCTCGTGAACTTTCCCAAAAACTTGAAAATGCACCGGTTATGGCAGTTTTGTTTACAAAACCTGGTATGCTTGATGACTACAAGGAAGGGTTTACTTATAGTGGAATAGATAAAGTTTTTGTATATGAGGACGAACGTTTTGAGAAATATTCTACAGAAACTTATGCAAACCTAATTATAAATCTTATAAAGGAAATTCAACCTGAAATTTTTCTTATAGGTGCAACAAACCAAGGCAGAGATTTAGCCCCAAGAATATCATCCGCACTTGAAACTGGACTTACAGCTGACTGCATAGATCTTGATATAAATGAAAAAGGTATGCTTGCAGCTACCCGCCCGACATTTGGCGGCCAGTTAATGGCGACAATCCTTTGCAAAACAAAACCTCAAATGGCAACTATTCGCCCAAAAGTTTTCAAACCAACAAATGAAAATATTCATACTGAAACAGATTTTATCTACAAACCTGTAAAGTCAGAAGATTTTATTGATAACGTTCAATTAGTAGAATTTATAAAAGGCATTGAAGATGTAAAAAATGAACTTGATTCTGCGGAAGTAATAGTCGCAGGCGGCAAAGGTATGAAGAGTGAAGAAGGATTTGAAATGTTAAAAGAACTCGCTGATTTGCTAGGTGGCACAGTTGGAGCAAGTCGCGGCGCTGTAGATTTGGGTTATGCCCCACATACGATACAAATAGGTCAAACCGGCAAAACTGTGACGCCTAAATTATACATAGCTTGTGCAATATCAGGTGCAATACAGCATACAGTAGGAATTACGGGATCTGATCACATAATTTCAATCAATAATGATCCTAATGCTCCTATTTTTGATGTTTCTGATACGGGAATTGTAGGCGACGTATTTGAAGTTGTGCCAAAATTAATCGAAATTCTAAAAAAATAAAATTACACCTTAAACAAATAATTTTTCTGTGCTAAAATAGATGGGTAAATGACCATTTATTGAAAGGATTGAGGATATGAATACAGTAGTTGTCGGTGCACAATGGGGAGATGAAGGAAAAGCAAAGATTACAGACCTTTTGGCTGAAAAAGCGGATTTGACCATAAGATATCAAGGCGGTTGCAATGCAGGCCATACCGTTGTTGTTAACGATACCACATACAAATTTCACCTCATTCCGTCAGGAATATTATACAAAAACAAAATTTGCCTTATTGGACCTGGGACAGTTATTTTACCTGAATATTTTGAAAAAGAGCTAAACGAGCTTATTAACCAAGGTGTAAATGTTTCGGGATTAAGAGTAAGTCCTTTAGCATCAATTACAATGCCTTATCATACAGAAGTTGACGGTTACAGTGAAGATAATGCTTCAAAAGGTAAAATAGGCACAACAAAAAAAGGAATAGGGCCGACTTACACCGATAAAATGGCTAGAATTGGCTTAAAAATTCAAGATTTATATAATGAAGAAACCTTGAATGAAAAACTTGATATTATTCTTCCACTAAAAAATAAACAACTAAAAGAAGTTTACGGCCTTGAACCATATTCAAAAGAAAAAGTTCTTGATTTATGCAAAAAATATGCTGAAATTTTCAAACCTTACGTTTGGTTTGAATGGCAAGAAAATCTTGAAAAGGTAAAAACTGAAGGCAAATCAGTACTTTTTGAAGGGGCGCAAGGCGTAATGCTTGATGTTGATTATGGAACATATCCATTTGTAACAAGCTCAAATCCTATTAGCGGAGGGGCTTGCACAGGCTCCGGATTTGGACCCAAAATGATTGATGAAGTTATCGGTGTTGCAAAGGCTTATGTAACAAGGGTTGGCGAAGGGCCTTTTGTAACTGAGCTTGATAACGAAATAGGTAAAAAAATTCAAACAATCGGACACGAATTCGGCGTAACAACAGGTCGTCCAAGACGCTGCGGATGGTTTGATGCTGTAACTATGCGCTATGCTGTTTTGGTAGGCGGGTTAACATCGGTTGCATTGACTAAAGTTGATGTATTTGATACATTTGATGAGATAAAAGTTTGTTATGCATACCGTGACAAGCGTGACGGAAAAATTTATAAAAATTACCCAACGGATGTGTTTATACATAAATATTTGGAACCTGTTTATGAATCTCATCAAGGCTGGAACAGTGATGTTACGGGCATTCGTAAATATGAAGATTTGCCTGAAAACTGTCGCAAATATTTGTCTAGACTTGAAGAACTTATTGGTGCACCAATATCTATTGTCAGTGTAGGACCTGACAGAGAGCAAACGATTTTTAAAAA
>CALVBY010000020.1 GCA_944325905.1 Candidatus Gastranaerophilales bacterium
GCTTCCGATAATGTTGAATAAGCATTTTTAAGTCCAACTTCAAGTTCCTTGTGTTGTACTGAAGAAATTACTGTTGGTATAGTCAAAGCTGCGACAACCCCAATAATACCGAGGGTAATCAATACTTCTGCCAGTGTAAAGCCTTTAAATCTTATGCCCGAAGTGAAGCTCGGGGGGGGGCAACTATCTGAACCGCTTTTGTATCAATCTTTTTCATACAAATCTCCTTTTCTTTATTAAATATTATTTTTCATATTTTGTCAAATCTATAAATTTTTTATATACGATATTATGAGATTAAGATAATATTAAAATTTTGGGGCTGTAGCTTATTTATAATATAATTGTAATATCGTAAAGTTAAGAAGAGAGGTATTTATGATAGACAAAACAGCAGTTATTCACCCGTCAGCGCAAATTGCAGATGATGCGATTATAGGGCCTTATGTAGTTATAGGTGAAAATGTAAAAATAGGAAGTAAGACAAGAGTTATAGCTAACGCTTATATTGAACATGCTGAAATAGGTGAACGCTGTACCATTTCTCCATTTGCGACAATTGGTTCAGAGCCTCAAGATTTGGGTTATAAAGGTGAAGAAACGAAAGTTGTTATTGGTGATGATACTATCATAAAAGAGAATGTAACTATTCACAGAGGTGCTGCTTGTGGTGATTTTACTACAAGAATCGGTAACAAATGTCTTTTGATGGTTGGTTCTCATATTGCTCACAACTGCGTTCTTGCGGATCAAGTTATTTTGGCCAACCTTGTAACATTAGGTGGTCACGTTCATGTTGGTTTTGGTGCTTTTGTTGGCGGTATGAGTGTATTCCATCAAAATATTAGAATTGGTGATATGGCAATAATTTCAGGCTTCTCAGCTTCTCGTCAAGATATTTTACCTTATTCAAAAGGTGAAGGTCGTCCTCCTGTTCCGCGCGGACTTAATGTTATTGCTATGAAACGTCGTGGAGTACCTCAAGAGGTTAGAACAGCTACGAATGAAGCATTCAAATTGCTTATTTCTGAAGAATTCAATACAACTCAAGCTATTGAAAAAATCAAAGCTGAAATTCCGATGAATGAATATATTGAAAAAATGATTGATTTCATCCAAACTTCAAAACGCGGAGTTCTATTGAAATCTCACAAGCACGGCTATCAATCTTTAGAAGGCGGAGAAGATGAATAAAACCGTTTGGGATAAATACGCTCAAGTTTTGGTCGACTATTCAACTGACGTTCAAAAAGGTGACTTGGTTGAAATTAGGGCAGAAAGTATTTACGCAAAAGACCTTGTAAGAGCTATATATAAGCGTGTTTTAGAGCGCGGTGGCCATCCGCTTTTAAGAACGGGTTATGGTGATATAGCCGAATTGTTTGTAAAATATGCTTCTGACGAACAATTGGATTACGTTGATCCGATAACAAAACTTGAATATGAAACGGTTGATAAATTTATTTCTATAGGCAGTCCTTTGAATACAAAATGTATGGCACATGCGGATTTGGGAAAACTTGCAAGACGAGGAAAAGCAACAAAAGCACTTTCAGAATTGCTTATGAAGCGTGCAGCAGAAGGATCTGCAAAGTGGGTTGTAGCCGATGTTCCAACACATGCACTTGCTCAAGAGGCTAAAATGTCTTTTGATGAATATTCTGAATTTCTTTTCAAATCCTGCTATTTGGATATGGAAGATCCTGTTCAAAAACTGAAAGAACTCGATGAAAAGCAAACCAAATGGGCAAATTACTTGAACAATGTTAAAAAACTCAGAATAACAGGTGAAAAAACAGACATAACTTTTAATGTGGAAGGCAGAAAATGGATTAGCTGTTCCGGTGTGAACAATTACCCTGATGGCGAAGTTTTCACCTCTCCTGTTGAAGACGGTATAAATGGCGAAATATATTTTGATTATCCGCAAAATTACCGAGGAAATGAAGCGTTAGGGGTTCATCTTTGGATAGAAAACGGCAAAGTCATTAAAGCTGAAGCTGAAAAAGGTGAAGAATTTTTGAATGCAATGCTCAATATGGACGAAGGTTCTCGTGGCATTGGTGAGATAGCTGTCGGAACAAACGATATGATTCAAGAGATTACCGGTAATATATTGTTTGATGAAAAAATTGGCGGTGCAATTCATATGGCAGTTGGGGCATCGTATCCTGAAACAGGTGGGAAAAATGTTTCAGGGTTGCATTGGGATTTGATTAAAAACATGAAAAACGGCGGCAAAATATTCGCCGATGATGTATTAATTTACGAAAATGGCAAGTTCATTATTTAACTCTAAGCCTTATATAGCTGATTAAATATAAAATCATTAGTAATCGTAGTATCGTCTGTATCTTGCGGTTTCATAAAGATACTCGGATTATTTTCCGGAAGTTTTTTGTCCAGTTTTTGTATAATTTTGCCTATAGTTCCGTTGATTACGGGTTTGATTGGTTCTGCCATAAAGCTCCTCAGTAAAATCCACTTCTTATAATTTTATAAACGGATTTTTTTGGTGTAACTTTCAGCTTTTTATAATTTTTTTACAATAAGTAACAAATTTATTTGACACGGTTATTTGTAGATGATATATTCAAAATCCAAAGAAAGGTCTATTTATGGCAAAAATTAATCCTATAATCAGAAAATTGTCATCTTTGAAATCAGATCAGGTTTATTCGGTTGCGATGGGCGATTACAAAGGATTTAAAAAGGCATCTATTGATTATGCAAAATTGGCTGTTAAAAATTTTGAGTTGTTGCCGGAAACAACATCCCCAAGTATAAAAGTGCCTTTGTTTTCAAAACTTGGTTTAAAAATGGCAAAGGTTTGGCTTTTAAATAAATTCAGGGTAAAAACACCTGAGGAAAAAGCGCTAAAAAAACTTGTTAAAGAATATAAAAATAAACAAAAAATATCACAAATGATTAAATAATACAAAAAGGAGGTTTAATAACCTCCTTTTTGTATATTCAAGTATTTGTTTTATGCATTAACTAATGACTTTGAACGTTCAAGTTGCAATGTGCAAGTTGTTATGTCACATACACTTGAAGGGCCAAAGTATTGAACAGCGCCTGGGAATAGGTATCTGTCGTTCATTGCCCAATCTTCTCTGTTTCCTTCAAGTTCTTTGAAAACAGGACCGTCAAGTTTAACTAATGCTTTTTGAATAACCGGTTTCATTTCACCATGACGTTTTTCCATATTCATCATCATTGTAAGAGGAATACCACCAGCAATCCATTGATCAGCAGGTTGAGTAAGATTTCTTACTGATGAAAGATATCCTGTCATACCGAAGTTGATTAATGCAAAAGCATTGAAGCCTAGTGAATAGCAGTAATCAGCGTCAAAGTTTGACGGGAATGCACATCTTCCTTCGTAACCGAAGAAGTGTGATTGTGGTGAAAATTTACCGATATATTCGCCTTGAGATTTCAATCCATCAAGTCTTGTTGAAATCATTTCAATCAACAATTTTTCAGTTTCAATTTTTGATACTTGAACGTTTCCGTGCGGGTCACGGTCTGCCAATAATTGACCTTTGATTAATGCAGGAAGTGAATTGTATACTTTTGCATTTTGTGGGTCAAGTCTGTTTTCAACGATATCAAATTTTTCTCTGATAGTTGTTGCATTGACAAAGTCAGGATCAGTTTCTAAACTTGCCATAATGTCATTGAGGTTTGAAATCATAGATTTCATTTCAGGAATAAATTCAATTAAACCTTCCGGAATTATTGCAATACCAAAGTTTTTACCAACATCAGCACGTTTTACAATTATGTTAGTGATGTAATTAACGATTTGTTCCAAAGACATTTTCTTTTCTTCAACTTCTTCAGAAATCAAAGTGATGTTTGGTTGTGTTTGAAGAGCTGCTTCAAGAGCAACGTGTGATGCGCTTCTGCCCATGATTTTAATGAAGTGCCAATATTTTTTTGCAGAATTTGCATCGCGTTGAATGTTTCCGATAAGTTCTGCGTATGTTTTTGTTGCAGTATCAAAACCGAAAGAAATTTCGATTTGATCATTCTTCAAATCACCGTCAATTGTTTTAGGACATCCGATAACTTGAATACCTGCATTATTTTTTACAAACCATTCAGCCAAAAGTGCTGCGTTTGTGTTTGAATCATCACCGCCGATTATTACAACAGCAGAAATGTTTAATTTTTTGCAAACTTCCAATGATTTTTGGAATTGTTCTTCTGTTTCAAGTTTTGTTCTGCCTGAACCGATTATATCGAATCCGCCTGTATTTCTGTATTGGTCGATAAATTCATCTGTAAATTCTACGTATTTTCCGTCAATAATACCTGAAGGACCGCCTAAAAATCCGTATAATTTGTTAGATGAATTTGCTTGTTTCAAAGCATCATACAAACCTGCAATTACGTTGTGTCCTCCCGGTGCTTGGCCGCCGGATAGAATTACACCAACATTTCTTTGTTCTGATGTTGTCATTGAAATTGAATTTTTGAATGTAACAACCGGTTTGCCATAAGTGTTTTTGAATAAATTTTGTATTTGTTCTTGATCTCTTACTGATTGAGTTGCAGAACCTTCAACCAATTCAAGGCTATTTATACCTAAAGCTAGGCAAGCAGGAAGTTTTGGTTGATACTTTAATCTTTCGATTTGTAATGGTGAAAGTTTTCTCATATGTATTTTCCTTCTTTATTTTGTATACAATTACATTTTACTACAAAAATAAAGACTTCCAATTTTGGAAGTCTTTATGTAACTATTTCAACGCAAAAGTCATGTCAGCTTCAACAGCAACTTTGCCGTCAACTCTGCCAATACCATGAGCTTTGCATACAGGTCCTTTGATTTTTAACAATTCGATTTCCATTTCGAATTTGTCACCTGGTCTTACGATATTTTTGAAACGCGCGTTTTCAACACCTGCATATAGTGCAAGTTTGCCGTTGAATTCAGGTAATTTAAGCAAAATAGGTGCTGAACATTGTGCAAGAGCTTCCAACTGCAATACACCGGGCATAATCGGGTTGCCAGGGAAGTGTCCTTGGAAGAAACCTTCGTTCATTGTCATATTTTTGTAACCTTTTGCGTATTTACCCGGAACGCATTCAGTAATTCTGTCAACAAGTAAGAATGGATATCTGTGAGGAATCATATTCATGATTTCCATAATATCAAAACTTAATACTTCTTCTGTCATAATTCTCTCCTTATATTTTAGTTTGTCTCTATTAATTTGTCTTTTAACATTTTGGCAACTTTTAAATGTACTGCATGCCCTGCTTCTTTTATAAGTATTTGTGCCTTTAAATTTAAAGGATTAACTCCTGTTAAATATAAATCACCTATAACGTCAAGAATCTTATGCTTTATTGGTTCGTTTTCTGATCTCAAATCAGTCGTATAACCTTCATCCTTTAATCCAACAGTATTTTCCAAAGTTACACCTTTGGCAAATCCGAACATTTGGAACTTTCTTAAGTCTTTATAAAACCCGAAAGTTCTTGCTTCGATTATCTCTTGTGGATTTTTTGGATTAAAATTTACCCATCGTCTTGTAAGATCAGGGTGATCATAATTTACTGCATATGAGATAAATAAGTCATTATCTGGAAGGATTACCATACTTGTTTTCCCATTTAAATAAAAAACGGGCTCGGAAACTGTATAGTATTTCTTTTTTGACTTTTCAACTCCTGCTTGATTAAAAAGCTCTACCCACTGTTTTGCGCTTCCGTCAAGGGCTGGAACTTCTTCTTCGTCCATGCAAATATCAATGGAATCTATTCCGCAAAAAGCCATAGCAGCTGACAAGTGTTCTTCAAGCATAACTTTTGATTTTTTGTTACCCAAAGTTACACAGTGTTCCGTTGAAATTAAGTTATCAACATCAGCTGTAAATGCTTCTTGCCCTTTTACAAAATATCTTATTTTACCTTCATTAGAAGGAAAAAAGGTTACTTTGCATGGCTTATTTTTCATCAAGCCGTTACCGGTTATTTCAACTTGTTTTTTTAGTGTTCCCATTATTCGTTATGTGCCTCTTCAAATGCTGTCAGCATAGGTTCATATTTTCTGAATTTTGCTATAATTTCTTGGGCATCTTTCATTGTCTTGAGCTGTTTAATGAATTCTTTTCTTGGAACAGCCGGTATACCAACAATGATTGAGCGTTCAGGGAACGATTTTGTTACGCCTGCTTTTGCCGCAATAATTGTGTCGGAGCCAATTTGAATGTGGTCTGCAAGACCTGCTTGACCTGCTATAACAACTCTGTCACCGATTACACAGCTTCCGGCAATACCAACTTGAGATATTATCAGGCAACCTTTTCCGACTTTACAATTATGGCCAATCATTACAAGATCGTCAATTTTTGTGTCATCGCCGATGACGGTATTTTCTATTGTTCCACGGTCAATTGTAGAATTTGCACCGATTTCAACATTGTTTCCGATTTCAACAGAGCCAATTGAAGGGATTTTGAAAATTACGTGTTTTGCTTGTGAACCTTCTTTAATTTCGCCTTCTTTTCTTGCTTGTTCTATATTATCAGGATTTTCAGTAACAAAGCTGAAACCGTCTGCACCCAATGAAACTCCATGGTGAAGTATAACTTTATTACCTACTTTAACTCTGTCACCAACGTTAACACCTGGGTGGAAGAAACAATCCGCACCGATTTTTACTCCACTACCTATGTATGAATTAGCAAGAATTTTGGTATTATCACCAATTTCAGCGTTAGCAGAAACTACAACATTTGGTCCGATTGAAACATTTTGACCTAACTTTGCTGTCGGATCAACAACTGCAGTCGGGTGAACGTCTTTGTTAACTGTTGGTGGAACATAGAAAAGATTTAAAAGTTTCATCATAGCAAGTCTGGGACGTTCAACTTCAATTGTAGTAAATCCGTCAATTTGTACGCCTAAAGGTACAAGTGCAGCTTTTGCTTTTGATGAAGAAAGATTAGCAATTTCATCTTCTCCTAAAGCTAGGGCCAAAGTTTTTTCGTCAGCTAATAGTGGAGGCGCAATGTGTGTTATTTCAACATCAGAAGCTTTAGTCAGCATACCGCCTACTATTTGTGTAATTTCTTCTACTGAAAAAGTTTTCATATTTTACTCCTTATTATTAATCTTATTAATTGTATTTGTTGTTGATTTACCTTGTACAAATTCTATAAATTCAACCCTTGTGCTGTTTTTTTTCATAATATCTGCCTCTGGAAGAGTTTCCATGTTATAATCAGCACCTTTTGTATAGACATCTGGTTTAATTTCATCAAGAAGATCTCTTGGACTTGTTTCATCAAATATTACAACATAATCCACGCAACTCAAGGCTGTAAGTATTTCGGCACGATCATTTTCGTTATTTATTGGGCGCCCCTCGCCTTTAATTGCTCGAACCGATTTGTCAGAATTCAATAAAACTATTAAATAATCACCAAAAGATTTTGTTTTTTGAAGATATCTAACATGTCCGACATGCAAAATATCAAAACAACCATTTGTAGCAACGACAGTTTTGCCGCTTTTTTGTATGTTGCGGACAAATTCTGCTATATTTTCTCTTCTCAACACCTGTCCCATAAAAACATCCCTTGTGTCTTCTCCATTTTACCAGAAAAAACCTCAAAAGTCGTGTCCTTTTTACAAAAAGTAATAATATAAGTAATTTATTTTTCTATAAATTCAAGCTTGTATCCGAGTAAATCCGCTATTACATATGCTTCATCCAGAGAAAGTGTTCCCCGCTGAAGTTTTCCTGTCAGGCTTTTAAATGTGTAAGGTTTACCAGTTTTTTCCTTCATCATTTGTGCAAGTTTTGTTATGGTTATACATCGTAATGCTATTAAAGATTTTATTTTTCCGCGAGCGTTCATTGCTTAATTATAGTTTACTTGACAAGAAAACAAACGCTTGTTATTATATTACTCATATACAAGTAATAACACCCTAATACGGGTAATAATATTGTTATATTTATTTTATAAAATGATGGACGCTTAATTATAGACAAGTGGCTAATATGAAAAATAAATTGTCGATGCTAGGATTAGCTGGTCATGGAAAGAATACTTGTTATAAGATATGGAACAATTGGTGATACGATTTTTGCAAGCGCATTTTATAGAGAATTAAGGAAAGCATTGCCTGAAGCTCAAATTGATGTACTTGTTGATAATATTGCCGGTGAAATAATGCAAAACTGTCCTTATATAAATAAGATTTTTTATATTGACGGAAGATATAAAAAACTCTTTGCATATGTTTCATTATTTAAAAAATATGATACTGTATATTTTCTTAAAAATGACAGCTTTTTCACAACAGTAGCTTTTTGGGCAGGTGTAAAGAATCGTATAGGTTTCAATATTAGAAGAAACAAATTCTTGACCAAAACGGCTCCATATAATTGTGATAAGCACGAAATTGATTGTTACCTTGATTTGTTAAAACTTTCAGGATTTTCTGTTGAAAATGATAAAACTGAGTTGTGGCTTGATAGGGTTAATGATGCTACAGCTAGAGAAATTACGGACGTTATCTCTAATAAAAAAGTATTGATACAGGCTTATAGTAGGTTTCAGCAAAAAAATTGGTTGGATGAATATTGGGCAGAAGTTATTACATATCTTTCAAACAATTTGAAAGCGCAAGTATTTTTTGTTGGAGGAAATAAAGACATTACAAGTTATCAAAATCTAATGAAAAATGTAAAATATGAACTTGAATTGCCACCTATAGACATGTGTGGCAAGCTTTCTATTAAAGAGTCAATGTCTTTGGTTAAGAATATGGATTTGGTTTTAGGGATTGATTCCGGGGTGATTCATATGGCTGCTGCGCTTAATATTCCGTCCATTCTACTACATGGCCCAACTTCTCTTGTCAGATGGAAACCTAGAAGCGAAAAATGTATAGTCTTGTCACGCTATTTTTCATGTTCACCTTGCTGTTTACAGCCAGGTACAAAAAAGTATTGCAAAAACAGAATTTCAGATTGTATGGAATTTTTGACACCCGATATCGTAATCAATACAATTAAGGATAAGTTCTCATTATCGCAAAGAAATATCTTATAGTAACACTATTACTTTGTTACTTGAATATTATTATATTTTTTTCGATATTAAATATTTTGTTCCAAGGCGCTAGGTCTTTGTATTTTGGTGAATCCAGACTTGCTTTTAATTGTTTGGTGAAAGTATCTGCAGATAAATTATTACCAGAATTTACTCTATAGAGAGCAGCACCTATTTTTGTTCTAAACATATCTTCTTGTTTTATTTGTTTTTTTAATTTATGTTGAGTGGACCACCATTCAGGGTTCTCAAAAGTTCTTCCATCTATTTGTAATTTAGTTACTAAATCGCCTATTTTTGCCATTTTAATTTACCTTTTATTAGTTTCTGAACGTTATAAAACGCCAAAATAAAAAATTTGCTAGAAAAGTTCCATTTCTGTAATTTTTTTACAAATTCTTACAGTATTTAAAGCAGCCCCTATTCTTAGGTTATCCCCTACACACCAAAGGCTGATGCCGTTTTGGAACGCAATATCTTTTCTTATGCGACCGACAAAAACGGGGTCTACATTTGCCGCATCTCTTGTTGTTGGATATTCGTAATTTTCAGGATTATCAATAACTTTTACGCCAAATGTATTTTTAAGAATTTCTCTGACTTCATCCGGTGTAATTTCATTTTCAAATTCAATATCAACGGCTTCGCTGTGACCTCTATAAACAGGTACACGGACAGCTGTGCATGAGATTGGAGTATTGGGATCTAAATGAAGAATTTTTTTAGTTTCATTTGTCACCTTCATTTCTTCTTTGGTATAGCCGTTTTCGCAAAATACATCGATTTGTGGAATTACATTAAAAGAAATTGGTTTTTTGAAACACACATTTTCGAATTTTTCACCTGCAAGGTTTGCTTTTGTATCTGCAGTTAATTCATTTATTGCAGCAAGTCCTGCTCCTGACACGGATTGATATGTAGATACTATTAATCTTTTGATTTTTGCTTTTTCATGCAAAGGTTTTAAAACAAGCATCAATTGAGATGTTGAACAATTTGGATTTGCTATAATTCCTTTGTGTTTTTTTAGATCTTCATCGTTAACATATGCTATAACAAGAGGAACATCGGGTTCCATTCTAAATGCTGATGAATTGTCTATCAAAACGCCGCCGCGTTTTACAATTTCCGGAGCGAATTTTTTAGAAGTTGAACCACCTGCAGATGCTATTACTATATTTATCCCATCAAAAGATTCTGGTTTTGCTTCCTCAACAATGTATTTTTTACCTTGAAATTCAAGCTCTGTTCCTGCACTTTTGGCACTGGATAATAATTTAAGCTCATTATATTCTACATTAAGTTCATCCATGATTTTCAATATTTCTCTGCCTACAACACCTGTAGCACCTAAAATTGCGATATTTGGTTTTTTCATTTTATTCACTCCTATTGTGATGAGAATTGTGATACAAAATTATGATAGTATATTTTCTAGTCCATATACAAAATCATTTTCCTTAGACACATGTTTTACAGCAAGCAAAACGCCGGGCATATAGCATTTTCTATCTGTAGAATCGTGTCTGATAGTTAGTGTTTGTCCCATTGAGCCAAAAATGACTTCTTGTGATGCCATAAATCCCGGCATTCTAACAGAATGTATATGAATATCGGAATATGAAGTTCCGCCTCTTGAGCCTTGAATTGTTTCTTTTTCAGGACAATTTCCGTTTATAAAACTTTCTTTTGCCTTTGACATCATTAAGGCTGTTTTTATTGCAGTACCTGATGGAGCATCTTTTTTCTGGTTATGGTGGAGTTCAATAATTTCTGCATTGTCAAAATATCTTGCACAAAGCTCTGCACACATCATCATCAAAACTGCACCTGTTGAAAAATTCGGAGCGATGAAGCAGCCTACGTTATTTTTCTTAGAAAGTTCTTCTAATTCTCCGATTTGTTCATCATTCAAACCCGTTGTACCTATGACGATTTTAATTCCGTTTTTGAGACAATATTTAGCATTTTCAAAAATGGATTTGGGCTGTGTAAAATCAATTACAACGTCAATATTGCGTTCTTTTTTAGCCTCTTCAATTGTATTATAAATACCATCTTGTGAAATAATGTCAATTTGAGCAACAAGTTCTGTTTCAGGGCAATCATTGATCGCATTGACAACTTCTTTTCCCATCTTGCCTAAAGCTCCGCATACTGCAACTTTTATCATAATAACCTTCCCTTTTTCGTATATTTTATCAGAAACAAAAAATTTATGTTATTATAATGTAGTTAGTTAAGGAGAGGAAAAATCATGGCAGACGCAAAAATTTTGGCAACAATTGAAAGAAGTGAAACAGAACAATTACAAATTTCAATAAGCGAATATAAAGGCAAAAGCTATTTGAATATGCGTATATTCTATACAACAGACGATGGTGCGACTTGGCTTCCGACCAAAAAAGGTGTTACTTTTTCACCTGAACAAATTGATCTTTTGGAAGAAGCTATTCAAGAAGCTAAAAAAGAATTTATGGAAGCATAAGTCTAAACTATATGAGCAAATATGCTTTGGCATTGGTAAATATTAAAGGGTTGGGGGTAAAAACTTTCAGCTATCTAATTCCTGATGAGATGAAGGAAAAAATCCAAATCGGTCAGGCTATTTTGGTGCCGTTTGGGCGTCAAGGGCTTGTGAATGCTTTTTGTGTCGGGTTTTCTGATTATTTGCCAGGTGATTTTAAAGTAAAAAAGATAAACAAAATTCTTGACGAAAAGCCTCTTTTTTCTATTGAATACTTGAATTTGCTCGATTGGGTTGCAAATTACTATTGCTGCGATTTGGTAACGGTTTTAAATGCGGCAATACCTCTAAAGTTGATTGAAAAGGCATCAAAAACTGAGCAAGCTGTGGAATTTATAAAATTTGACGGTGCATCTAAAAGGCAAAAAGAAGTTTTAGAAATTTTGCAAAAAGTAGGTAAAATGCCTTTGATTTTGTTTGAAAAAACTGCCAAAACTACGCGCGCAACAATAAAAAAACTTGATGAACTCAGATGTTTAAAAATAACTTCTGAAGAATTATACAGAAATCCTTTAGATGTTTTGAAAATAAGTGAAAGAGAACCATTATTTGAGCTTTCACCGGAACAGCAAAAAGTTTACGAAGGGATAAAAGCTAAAATAACCCCTCACCCCAACCCTCTCCCACAAGGGGAGAGGAAGATTGCTGCACATTTTTACACAGCACAGGCATTGGCTTATTCAAAAGAATTAAGAAAAAACATGACAGATACCGAAAATATAATGTGGTATTACTTGAAAAACAAACAGTTAAACGGTCTGAAATTTAGACGTCAAGAGGCTATAGGTAAATATATAGTTGATTTTGTGTGTTATGAAAAAAAACTTGTGCTTGAAATTGATGGCAGTCAACACAATGATGTGCAGGGAATTGAAAGTGATAAGATTAAACGAAAATTTTTAGAAGATAATGGCTTTAAGGTTTTAAGATTTTGGAATAATGAAGTTTATGTGGACATTGAAGCTGTATTATCTAAAATATTATTGGAAACTGATTACTCTCCCCTTGTGGGAGAGTCGGAATCTATGATTCCGGAGAGGGGTATTAAAACAATCCTTTTACATGGGGTTACCGCAAGCGGTAAAACAGAGGTATATTTCAAGCTTATTGATGATACTATAAAATCAGGCAAAAATGTTCTATTCTTAGCCCCCGAAATAGCTCTTGCATCTCAACTTACAAAGCGCTTGGCGAAAAAATTCGGAACCGAAGATGTAGCAATTTGGCACAGCAGTATTTCTGACGGTGAAAGATACGACGTTTGGCAGAAACTCTATAAAAACGAAATTAAAATTCTTGCAGGTGCAAGGTCGGCTGTGTTTGCACCATTGCAAAATATCGGGCTAATCATTATTGATGAAGAGCACGAAAGCGCTTATAAACAAACCAGTCCCGCACCAAGATATGATGCTAAAGTCGTTGCAAGAAAACTTGCGGAACTTAACCAATGCCCGTTGCTTCTTGGGTCTGCAACACCTGATATATCTGTTTATTATAGGGCAATAAATTCGGGTAATTTGTTTGAATTGAAAAAACGGTATAATGATGCAAAAGTTCCGCCTGTTACTGTTATAAATATGCAGGAGCATGGTAGAGCTGCGTACAGAAATGTGATTTCTAAACCACTGCAAACTGCTATAAATGAAACTTTAGAAAGTAAAAAGCAAGTCATTCTTTTGATTAACAGGCGTGGATTTTCAACGTTTACACAGTGTCAAGCCTGCGGGCATGTTATTGAGTGTCCAAATTGTGCGATACCTATGATTTGGCATTCAAGAGATCAAAAATTGAAATGTCACTATTGTAACCACAGTGAAAGTTTTCCGGATGTTTGTCCCGAATGCGGTTCTGATGCGTTGAAAAATAGCGGAACGGGTACTCAAAAAATTGAACAATATATAAAAGAGCTTTATCCTGAAAAAGTTGTTGAAAGAATTGACAGCGATATTTTGGTTAGAAAAGGCGAACATATAAGACTTTTAGAACGCTTTCAAAAGGGTGAAATTGATATTCTGGTCGGTACACAAATGATTGCAAAAGGCTTGGATAACCCAAATGTAACTTTAGTTGGTGTAATTTCTGCCGATGCAAGTTTTAATTTACCTGATTTTAGAGCGTCAGAGCGGGGGTTTCAGCTTTTGACACAAGTTGCGGGCAGAGCCGGTCGAGGAGATTTTGCAGGCAGAGTATTTTTCCAAACCTATAATCCCGAATATTATGCGCTCGAAAGTGCAAAATCTCAAAATTACGGAGAATTTTATGAAAAAGAAATTATTGCACGTGAAGAATTTGACTACCCTCCGTTTAGTCAGATTATAAGACTTGTTCTTTCAAGTGAAAACAATTTCAGAGCAGAAAAATCAGCACAAGAAATTGCTCTAAGGCTCTGTACTATGATTGAAAAATACGGTGTTTCAGAACGGCTTGAAGTTCTTGGCCCGACAAATTGTGTTATCGAAAGAATAAACGGTCAATATCGTTTTCAAATTATTATTAAAAATAAACTCGAAGAAAAAGGTCACAGGTTTATTTCAAGTTTTTTGAACAAAATAACTATGCCGAAAGATATAAAACTCACAATAGACGTTGATCCGTTGGATATTTTATAATTTATCCATAAAATCGTTGATTTCTTTAAAATCAAAAAAATCTTTTAACGTAATGCCGAGGCCTGCACATATTTTTATAATTGTGTATAATCGAGGTTCTTTCATATTTCGTTCAATTTCACTCAGTCCACCTTTTGAAATGCCACTTTGGTAGGCTAATTTTTCTTGTGTCATGTTGTTTGCAGTGCGCAATTGAGTTATTCTTTGGCAAATAATATCATTAAACTGTTGTTTTTCCATATTAATATATCTTCACATGTATGAACTTTTCTTGATATTAACAAACTTTTTGTATATCATAGTTCATATAAGTGAACTTTAGCGAAGGTATAATTATGGATACAGAAACAAAAAATATTTTGACGAATGAAGATAGAATCAAAGATATCGCAGAAAAATTTAAAGAAGTATGCAGCTATGTTAATCTACTTTATAGTGCTGTTACTAACGATATCTAAAGACCAAGTATTATAGACTTAATTAATTCGATTTATTTATTGGTGCAACAATTAGAAAAATTAGATTGCAACATACAAGATTATATTGTTTTTTGTGAACAAACAGGGATTTTTGGTAATTTATGTGAATTTAAAAATGATTAGCTGAATATTAATTTTGTTTTTTCTCTGATTTGTTTATCGACTTCAAAGATTTCATCAATTGATGGGTTTTGGATTACTGTGTGTTCAGACATCATTTTTTCAACAATCTCATATATTCTGGAAAGTTTTATTTTTCCGTCCAAGAATGCAAATACTGCTTCTTCATTTGCAGCATTTAAGCAAGTTGTCATTGTGCCGCCGATTTTGCCTGCTTGATAGGCAAGTTTTACGCAAGGGAATTTTTCAAAATCGGGTTTTTCAAAATCAAGTCTTGCTATTTCTGAGAAACTAAAACTTTTTGATTTAATTCCTTCAAATCTTTCCGGATAAGATATTGCATATTGGATTGGAATATGCATACTCGGCAGGCCTAATTGCGCAATTACACTGCCGTCTTTGTATTCTATTGCGGAATGAACGATACTTTGCGGGTGGATTACTACATCAATTTTATCGTAATCAAAGCCGAAAAGATGATGTGCTTCGATTATTTCTAAGCCTTTATTCATTAAGGTTGCACTATCTACAGTTATTTTTTTACCCATATGCCATTTTGGATGAGCAAGAGCCTCTTTGACTGTGGCATTTTTCATTTCTTCAATTGTTTTATGCAGAAAAGGACCGCCTGAGGCTGTTATAATTAATTTTCCCACTTGCGAAATGTCTTTTATACACTGGTGAATAGCACAATGTTCGCTATCAACCGGAATGATTTTCACATTGTGTTTTTTGGCTTCTGCCATAACAATATCGCCTGCCATAACAAGGGTTTCTTTGTTGGCAAGAGCAATATTAATACCGTTTTTTATGGCGGTAAGTGTCGGTTTTAAACCGATTTTCCCGGAACATGCCACAAGAATAATGTCATTTTCTTTATCTGAACAAATTTTTTCCAAGCCCTGTTCGCCAAGAACGGTATATTTAGGTTTGAATTTTTTTGCCTGAGCTTCTAAAAGTTCTTTATTATGGCCACCGGCAAGTGCTATTATTTCAAATTTGTCTTGAAGTTTTTCCAATACTTCAAGCGCCTGAGTCCCTATTGAACCCGTCGAGCCTATTATGCTTATCTTTCTCTTTTCCATATGTCTATTATATGACAAATATATTAAAAAAGAGCCCGAAGGCTCTTTTTATTTTTCAATATGTTCTTCTTCATTAACAAGCGGTTTGCTTTCATTAACGTATCCTGTAAGCTGTTTTAGCGCTTGTTTATAAGAGTTAACCGTGCCGTTACCGCCTAAGCATCCTCCGGGACATGCCATAACTTCAATCAAGTTACCCAGCTCGCAAACGCCGTTTTTGGCGTATTTTTTCAAGTCTCGGATTGATTGTTTGTCTAATCCGTTTATTACAACCGGATAAGTTGGCAGATGTTCAGGCAACATTGTTTGAACTGCTTTTGCAACACCGCCTGTTACAGCATAATTTCTTGCTTCTGCTGAAGCTTCGGTTTTGAATTCAACTTCACCACATTCGGAAACTTGAACTCCCAAAGCTACAAACCAAGCGCCTAATTCCTCGTAATTAATTACAAAATCAACGTTTGGATTTTGCATAGCTTCTTTACGTTTTGCATTACAAGGGCTGAAGAATACAGTAACTGAATCAGGGTGTTCTTTTTTAACTATTTCTGCAGTGTAGTATAAAGGAGTTTTTGTATCTGATCTGAAAGGTTTCATTTCAGGAATATGTTTTTCAACTAACTCATTATATCCTGCACAGCATGATGTTGTCATAAATTCAGCACCTGCTTCCAGTCTTTCTTCAAATTCTTTGGCCTCTGTTTTTGTAGTTACATCAGCACCTTGAGCAACTTCATAAACGTCAGCAAATCCAAGCTTCATAATAGCTTCTTTTAATTGCGTAGGTTTGCAAGGTAATTGTCCCATAATTGCAGGAGCTACCATAGCTATTACTTTTTTGCCTGCTTTTATATTTTTCAATATATCAATAATTTGGCTTTTTTCGTGAACCGCACCAAACGGACATGCAGCAACGCATTTTCCGCATGAAATGCATTTTTCAAAATCAATTTTAGCGTGACCATCTTCGCCTTTGGCAATTGCGCCTACAGGACAAGCATTTTCACATGGAACAATAATCTTTGTAATTGCTTGGTATGGGCAAACTTGAACGCACATTCCGCAATTTTTGCATTTTTCAGGATCTATAACAGATTTTCCATCTTTTATACTTATTGCACCAAATTTACACGTATTTACACAAGGTCGTGCAACACAACCTTGGCAAAGATCGGTAACATAGATTCTTGAAGGAACACAACCCTTACAAGCTGTTGTAAGAACTGTGAGAGGATTTTCTTCAGGTTCCTTACGTTCAAGAGCTTCGTTTGCCAATGTTGATAGCAATACACTATCATCAGCTTCTTCAATTGACATTCCCAAACCTGCAACGGTTCTATCACGCAAGATAGCTCTTTCTTTGTGTATACAACATCTGTATGGAACTTCGCTGCCTTTTGGTCTCATTGCAAAAGGTATTAAACGCGTATTTTCAGCAAAATCATCGCTTAAATATGCTTTTATTAATCTCACCAGAATTTCACGCTTTAAGTGTGAAGTTTGTTTTGGGGTACTATTCATACTCATATTCTTTTCCTTATTATTTTAGTTTCTTTTCAATTGCTGCTAAAACTTTTTCAACTGTAGCTTCTTTAATTACTTCGTCATCAACTTTTACATATGGTGCTTTAGAAAATTCCCAATCAATTGAACAAAGTCCTAAGCAGGGAACTCCTGATACATCAACTCTTTCACCATATTTTTTCGGAACAAGTTCTATTAATTCTTGTAAATTTGCAGATCCCATTACAAAACATGTTGTTCCTAAACATACTTTAACACTAACTTTTTTGTCCATACTTTCTATCCTCTCTAATAACTTTGAATTACTTTCAAAACTTTGTCCGATATTATTTTACATATACTGTATATTTACTTTTTTGAAATATTTGTCTTGAAGAACTTTCGCAATATTTTTTATTATGTTTTTGCGAATTTCAATCTCAACCGGAAGCGATGGATCATAGTGAGCTTGATTCAATTTAGCACCTACCATGAAATTTATGCAATCACTATCCAATAAAAAGTTTACCAGCTTTCCTGCTGCGTTGTCAATATCTGTATTACCTGATTCTAAATATTCTAAAGTTTTTGTTAATGTTAAAACACCTTCTGTAACTAAATCCACTCCGTCCATATAAGAACATGAAGGCAGTTTGCCTATACTTATTTGAGAATCCATAGTTATAGGTTTATTAAGTTCTCTTGATATCAAATTGGCAGTTGTGCCACCGCATACAGCTTTTTTACCTTTAAAATTGTCAAACATTTTTGCATATTCAGCATCTTTTGATTGATGATATGGCGGACCTGTAAATATTAAAGATTCCCTTGGTTCCCTAAAGTACAAAACACATGCAGAGATGTCATCTTTTGGATTTCTGTCGGTTTCGATGTTTCTTGCTTGATTAACAATGTAATGAGATAATTCAGAACTTGAAATGTCTGGGTGTTCTGCAATTTTATCTTTAAGAAGAACTATCAATCCGTCACGTCTTAACCCGAGCTTGAGTCTGCCTCCGCCCAAACCGGATTGTGTTACCCCGTCAGAACAAAAAATTAGTCGGTCACCTAGTTTTAGATCTATTTTGTAGACTTTCATTTTTCTGTTTTTAAATGTTTTTGATTGAATAGTTTCATAATCAGGTTGCAAAACTTCGTTGTTTCTAATCCAAATAAATTCGGGATTCCCTTCTTCAACAATTTTAGCGTGACCGTCATCATTCACATCAATTGCAGAAAAAGTAGAATAGCTTATATGTCTTACTTTACATACGGGCAGGGAGTTCATAACAATTTCGGCAGCTTTTCGAATGGATATTTGTTGATTTTCAATGAATCTTAAAAGCATTGTTGCTGTCATGCAAGAAAGAATATTTGCTTTAATTCCGCTACCCAAACCATCTGATAATACTGCAATAAGGCGTGCTTCATCTGGGTATCTTTTTGATACAAAATAGTCCCCATAAGCATTTTGGTTATATTTTTTCATTTGACTGCAGTCAATATCAATGAACACCAGTGTCCTCCGAATCGTCGTCTTTGTCGTCGTAGTCATTAGCTATAGAGCTTAATAGAGTTTCGGTTTCAACCATGTGTTCACCTAACAAGCAGGCAATTTCTTGAACAATTGAGATGTTTTTTGATATAACTTCGTGTGCTTTTTGTGAAATTTTTTCTCGGTTTGTTTCGGTTTGAGTTACGTCTGTTATGACTGCGCCAACAATTTCGTTTTCTTCAATAGTGAAGGCACTTATATCGTATATACGGTTTTTGACAGGATAGTGTTCTTTATGAAGGTCTTTTCCTGTTTTTAGAATTGTTTTGAAAATATCTGCAAAATCAACAATTCTGTCTATTGCGGCACCGGTCATACCATCAGGTCGTGCTTTAAAAATTTCGTACATATCGCCTGTAAACATTTTCATAAAACTATCGTTGGCTTCTAAGATATTCATGTTGTTATCTACCATTACGACAGCGGCCGGCATGCAGCGTATCATTGCAGCAGCTTTTCTGACGGCAATTTTTCTCATATATGATACGCACATTGACGTTTCTGCATCACCGTTAAGTAGCGCAACTGCCATATCACGACAAGTAGGATATCCGCATCCTCCACAGTTAAGTTCGTCATCTATAGAATGTTTGCCGATTCGTTTCAAGGCTTTTAATATATCTTCCATTGGATATTTTTTCTGCTTAACTTTAGATGATGTATAGTCCACATCGACTACTACAGCAGGCTTTTTAGGAATAACAATTCGGTGTTTAACGTTTGATAAAACATCTGAGACTATACTTATTCCAGCTTTTTCAGTTGAAATGCAAGGACCTCCTACGCATCCGCCTTCACAAGCTAATCCTTCTACAAATATGACTTTATCTAATTTTTGAGGATCAAGGTTTGACAAAGCTTTCTCAAAATTTTCCAAGCCACATATATCTATCAACTGAATATGTTCTTTTACCCCTATCCGCTTGATAGTTTCGTTCATTCCTCCATCGATTGGGTACAATGAGCCTTCATGTGCAGAATGAGGGACGAAATGATTCTTACTATCGGTTGAAATTTTAGAAGTATCTCCAATGTCGTCATTTATCCACATTTTTAGTTCTTCAAATGTTAATGCTACATCTATCAAATCTCCGTGGTCTGATTCATTTTTCTTACCTATACATGGGCCTATGAAAACAACAGATATTTCATTACCAAATTTTTCTCGTAACATTTTAGAATGAGTCATCGCAGGTGAACCAATAGGTGTTATGTTGTTTGTAAATTCAGGATGGTAATGTCTTACAAAATCAACAATTACAGGACATGCACTTGATATGAATAAACCCTTTTCTGAGTTGTTTAGAAGTTCGGCTGTTTTAATTGAAACTTCTTCAGCTCCAAGGGCTGTTTCGGATACATCCTTAAATCCAAGTCTTTTCAATATAGAAATCATTTTTTCTTCAGACATGTCGAAAACACCGCTCCAAGAAGGTGCAAGAGAAACATAGACATCTTTTTTTGATAAAATTAACTTCCTTGCTTTGTCAATATCTTGTCTTACGCGTTTTGCTCCTGCTGGACAGGCTTTTACACATGCGCCACATGATATGCATCTGTCAGGAATTACAGAAGCGTGTCCGTCTTCAATTTTAATTGCTTTAACATGACACTCTCTGACACATTTGTAACAGTCGTGACATTCATTTGATAATGTATAGACCGGATTCTGTTTATCCATGTTTTCTCCTTAGGATGAGTTTAGATGTTCTGTTCAATTATTTCTTTTAATTTATCTATGTCAACGTTGTTGTATTCTTTTCCATTAACATAAATATTGGGGCCTGAAGCACATTTGTTTTCGCAGCGCATTCCTTCAAGCTCTATATTTGCTTCAATGCCGTGTTCTTTTATATATTCTTCCAAAAACGCTAAATTTTGTTGATTGCCACGGGCAAAACATGAACTGCCCATGCATACTGTTATATTTAATTTTGCCATATTATCCTCTTAAAGTACATTTTAGCTTATAACTACTGTTATGGCAACTTTTTTATAAAATTCTTGCATATATTGTGTCTATATTTTGCAAGAATTCTTTTTTGTCAAAAATTGCCTCCAACTCATCAGGCGTGATGAGTTTTGTAACATCATTATCTTTTAATAAATTTTCTTTGAAATTCCCGTGGTTATTAAACGCATCAAGGGCGTTTCTTTGGACAATTGTATAGGCTTCTTCTCTTGATAGACCTTTTGCAACAAGAGTTAGCAAAACTTTTTGGGAAAATACTATACCGCCAAATTTGTCCGTATTTTTAAGCATATTATCTTCATGTACAACTAAATTTTCAATAATTCCGTTAAATCTATTTAACATGAAGTCAATTAAAGTTAAGCTGTCCGGGAAAATTATCCTTTCAGCTGAACTGTGAGAAATATCTCTTTCATGCCATAGAGGAATATTTTCTAATGCCACTATTGAATTTGCACGAACAACTCTTGCCAATCCGCATAAATTTTCCGATAATACAGGATTTTTCTTATGAGGCATCGCGGATGAACCTTTTTGGTTTGCCCCAAATCCCTCTTCAACTTCTAAAACCTCTGTTCTTTGGAGGTGTCTGATTTCTGTTGCAAATTGCTCAATTACACTTGCAATTAAAGCTAATGATTGCATAAAGTATGCATGGTAATCTCTTGCAATTACTTGAGTCGAAATCCTAGCCGGTTTTAGACCAAGTTTTGTGCAAGTTATTTTCTCAACTTCCGGTGAAATATTGCTGTAAGTACCTACAGGACCGGAAATTTGTCCGACACGGATTTGTTCAAGTGCGTGTTCAAAGTTATCTTTTTGACGATCAAGAATATCAATCCAACTGCAAATTTTTACACCAAATGTCATTATTTCTGCATGTATTCCGTGTGAACGCCCGATGCAAATTGTATTTTTATGTTTTGACGCCAAATTTTTAAGTGAATTTATCGTTTTATTCAAATCTTCAAGAATAATTCTCCCGCTGTCCTGGATTTGAAGTGCAAAAGCTGTGTCAATAACATCAGAACTTGTAAGTCCAACGTGCATATACCTTCCTAAATCACCCAAGCTTTCGTTGACGTTTGTCAGAAAAGCAATTACATCGTGTCTGACTTCGCGTTCAATTTCATCAATTCTTTTTAAATCAAATTTGGCACGTTGTTTAATAATTAAAACGTCTTCTTTGGGGATTTCTCCAAGATCTGCGTATGCTTCGCAAACGGCTATTTCAACTTTTAAATAGTAGTTGAATTTGGATTCCAAATCCCAAATATTTTTCATTTCTTCTCGAGAATATCTTTCAATCATAGCTTTATTTTAACACAAATATTAATTGTGTCATAAAACTTAACAAAAAGGCAATTTTTGTAACTTTATATACTTTATATATAAAAGAGGACAATTAAAGGGATCTTTATGAGCAGAGTAGATTATAACAGTAAAATCCTAACAGAACAGCAATTTAAGAATTCGCCGTTCAAAAATCTTATGTCTTATACTGATTATCTTGATAAAGCGTTAAAACTCGGCTCAACTTTTACATTTCAAAGAGCTATGAATCTTATAAATGCAGAAGACAATGCAAATGATATAAAAGATTCCGTTAAAGGTTGGGCAATGGAAAAAGAAGCAAAAAAAGATGAGGCGGAGGCAAAATATTATGCTGCGCTTGCCCAGTATAACGCAATGAAGGATGCAGAGTACACCGCAATCAAAAATTTAAAATATGCCACAAATGTTTATGGTGAGGATTCTTCTCGTTATAATGATGCATTCAAAAAATACGATTTGACCTCTAAATCATTATTCGATGCTGATATTAATTTAAGTTGCGCCAGAGATCAGTTCAATTTTGCTAATACATCCGCTTTTAAGGCATTTTTGACTGCAAGAACAGCTGAAGGTTAATATATTTAAACATGTTTCGCCGTAAAGGCTTGCAATTTTTTTTTGATATATTAAAATTTCCTTTGTAGAGTGCTTACGCCAATATGTCACTCAACAAATAAAGGAAAAAACAATATGTCAATTAACTTGAAAAACAAAAAAGAAATCGTAAAAAAATACGGCGCAAACGAAAAAGACACAGGTTCTGCAGCTGTTCAAATTGCGATGATGAGCAAAAAAATCGCTGAACTTACTGAGCACTTAAAAAATAATCAAAAAGACTTTGCTACAAAAAGAGGTCTTTTGATGATGGTTGGTAAGAGAAAAAGATTACTTGCTTACGTAAAAAATCAAAATCTTGATGAATACAGAGATTTGATTAAAAAGTTAAAAATCAGAGGTTAATTTTCTTATAAAAGACCGACCTTCAAAGGTCGGTCTTTTAGTATTGAGAGGGTTTATGAAAGCATTAAAATCAATGAGATTGCATATAGGAATTTTTGGGAAAGCAAATGTAGGAAAATCTTCTTTGCTTAATAGAATTTCTAATCAAAGTATATCTATAGTGTCAGAAATTGCGGGAACTACTACTGATGTGGTTGAAAAATCTATGGAATTGCTGCCAATTGGACCTGTAACATTTTTGGATACTGCAGGTTTGGATGACAAGACAGAGTTGGCTGAAAAACGTGTTGAAAAAACGATGAAGGTTATCAACCGTTGTGATGTTGGTGTGATTGTTTGCGATTTTAATGGAATAGATAAATACGAAAAAGATTTAATTGAAATATTTGATGAGTT
>CALVBY010000021.1 GCA_944325905.1 Candidatus Gastranaerophilales bacterium
AAAGTAGGTACAATGCTTTTAGGCGGCGGATATGTTATTCTGCCGCTTTTGCAATCTGAATTGGTAGATAAGAAAGGTTGGATTGATTCTGATGGATTATGTGAGTATTACGCACTGGGGCAGTCTGTTCCGGGAATTATTGCAGCTAATATGTCAATTTTTGTAGGATACAAATTGAAGGGGCAAGCTGGTGCGCTTGCAGCAGTTCTTGGTATAGTTTCACCAGCATTTTTAGCAATAGTTTTGATTGCTTCTATACTTGAAGAAATCGTTCACTTGGGCTTCGTACAAAGTATTTTTTGGGGTGTTGGAATTGGCGTAATTATGTTACTTTTCCTCGCTACCAAAGAAATGTGGGATAAAAGCATTGTGGACAGATTTACAGGTATCGTATTTTTATCTGCGTTTATATTGTCGGCCTGCTTTCATGTTTCACCGGCAATAATAATCCTTTTGGCAATAGTTTCAGGCGTTGTATACAGAAGAAATATAACACAAACTTTAGAAGAAGATATCCAGGAGGAATGTAGGAGATGATTTACTTAAATTTATTCTTACAATTCTTTCACATAGGATTATTCTCATTTGGCGGGGGATACGCAACTTTACCATTTTTATACCATATTGCCGAAAATCAAGGCTGGTATACCGTAAAGCAACTTACAGATATGATAGCGATTTCATCAATAACCCCAGGGCCTGTCGGGGTTAATGTCGCAACGTTTGCCGGATTTACAACATCAGGAATCCTTGGCTCTTTGGTCGCCACAATATCAGTAATTTTACCGTCATATATTATCGTAATCATAATTTCAAAGGCTTTGGAACAGTTTGAAACTAATAAAAATGTTCGAGCAGCAATTTACGCTCTAAAACCGGCAGGATGCGGCCTTTTGGCAGCAGTTGGAGTTGACATGTTTATGAATAATGCTAATTTACTTGGAATGTTTTTACTTTTAGTTTTGTTCCTTGTAAGCAGAAAACAAAAACACGATCCCCTTTTTTACTTGGGAGTTTCTGCTGTAGTCGGATTGTTTGCAGGATTTTTTCACCTGACAGCTTAATTTTCCAAAGAGCTTTTATCAAAAACTCTATATTGAAGAGCTTGCATAAGGTGATTTTGTTGTATATTTTCAGAATTATCCAAATCAGCTATAGTTCTTGCAAGTTTCAATATCCTATCATAGCGTCTGCCTGACAATTGATATTTAACAATCGCCAGTTTAAATATTTCCTTTGAAGCCTCGTCAATTATGCAATATTTTTTAACCAATTCTGCATTAAGCTCGGAATTTGTCAAAATATTTTCATTTTTATATCGTTCTGCCTGAATTTTACGAGCATTTATAACGCGTTTTCTTATATCACTTGATTTTTCAGAATTGCTATCGACGTTCAAAAGCTCTTTTGCTGTTAACCTTGGAACATCAATCTGCAAATCTATTCGGTCTAAAAGCGGCCCTGAAAGTTTTGCCAAATAACGATTAATCATAAAATCAGAGCAAGTGCATTGTTTTTCTCTATCACCCTTAAACCCGCAAGGACATGGGTTCATTGCCCCCAATAGCATAAATTTTGCAGGGTATTTGATAGAATGTTTTGCTCTCGAAATCACTATTTCACCATCCTCCAAAGGCTGCCTTAAAACTTCCAAAACATTACGAGGGAATTCAACCATCTCATCCAAAAACAAAACTCCTCTGTGAGCCAGAGTAATCTCACCCGGCATTGGAGTACTTCCACCGCCAATTATACCGTTTGCAGACGCTGTATGGTGAACAGCTCTGAATGGGCGTTTTGTCATTAATGGTCTATCTTTTGGCAAAAGACCACTGATACTGTATATTTTCGTAAGCTCCAAGGCCTCAGATAATTCTAATGGAGGTAAAATTGATGCAAAACATTTTGCCATAAGTGTTTTACCGGACCCTGGGGATCCCACCATAAGCAAGTTATGTCCACCAGCTGCAGCTATTTCCATCGCTCTTTTGGCTTTTTGCTGACCTTTTACATCTTTAAAATCGTATTCAAAATTTTCATCAATTTCTGACAAATACGCATTAACGTCAATTTTTAATTGTTTCAATGGTGTTTCAATAAAATGATTAACGACATCACCCAAACACTCTGCGCCATAAACATTAATTTCATCAATCAACGCAGCCTCTTTTGCGTTATCCGAAGGCACAATCACATTTTTTATACCGATTTCTTTCAACCCCAAAACCAAAGGCAATACACCCCTAACACCTCGCAAGTCACCATTTAAAGAAAGCTCTCCTAAAAAAGCATACCCTTCAAGTTTATCAATCTCCAACACACCTTCTTCGACCAAAATCCCCATAGCAATTGGCAAATCAAAACTTGTCCCTGCTTTTTTCAAATCAGCAGGCGCAAGATTGATTACAATTTTTCTTGAGGGAAAACTAAAACCTGAATTTTTAATTGCTGAACGCACTCTGTCGCGCGCCTCATTAACGGCCATATCAGGTAACCCAACCACAGAAAATGACGGCAATCCATTTTGGACATCAGTTTCAACGCACACCTCATAAGCGTCCAAACCAATTACTGTTGCAGTTGTAACTTTATTAACCATATGGCTATTATACAACAAATTTTTGAGTTATAATTATCTTATGGAAAAAGTTAACAAAATATTAGCTGTAAATTTTGGCGGAATAGGTGACGAGATATTATTCTTGCCGGCTCTAATTTCATTAAAAAAAGAATTCCCCAATTCTGTAATAACTCTTGCACTCGAGCCAAGAAGCAAGGGAGTCAAAGAATTAACCGATATTATTAACGATTTAATTTTAGTTGACATAAAAAACAAAAATAAATATATAGAACTTCTAAAATTTATTTTCAAAGCACGCAAAAGGGGTTTTGACCTTGCAATCACAGCCGGCGGAAATAAATTTATGAGCATAATTCTATTTCTTACAGGAGCCAAAAAACGATACGGCTACGATTGCGGCACAATAAGCCAGAAACTTTTGACAAAAGCTGTTAAACTAAATAAACAACAGTACGCGGCAAAAATGTATCATGATTTAGTAACCCCAATAACTTCAAATATTACAGAATTGCCGCAAATTAACGTTCCTGTTCAAGAAAAACTCGCCAATACTGTTTTAATTCACCCGGGCGTAAGCAAAATGAGCGTACAAAAAGGGATGATTAAAACAATTGACGCCAAAACTTGGGCAGAAGCAATTGATTTGTTAGCAAATGCCGGCAAAAGAGTAATGTTAGTCGGCGGCCCTGACGACAAGGAATGTATAGAAACTATCTTAAAAACCGTCAAAACAAATAACTTTGAAAACTTGTACGGAAAAACAAAAAATCTCCGAGATCTTGCAGAATTAATCGGTAAAGCGGAAATATTTCTCTGTTCCGATTCTGCACCACTTCACGTTGCGGTCGCTATGGGAACAAAAACATTTGCAATATTTGGGCCAACCGATGATAAAAAACTGATACCGCAAAATGTAACGGCAATAAAAGCCAATGACACATGTCCATTAAAACCATGCCTGTGGGACAGAAGACAAACCACTTGCGAAAAATTAGACTGCCTAAAAATTACGGCAGATATGATATCTAAAATTATTCTAAATACCGACGCTTAATCCTGCACAAAGATTTATTGACTGCCCTGTTATACCCTTTGCATCTTCTGTGATAAGATATTTAACCAGTTTTGCAATCTCAATAGGTTGTACAAAACGTCTTTGCGGAATAGTTTCCAGAATTTCGTCCTTGAAAAATTCCGAAAGCTCAACCGATGTCATCCCCATTTCAGTATCAACCCAACCGGGATTTATTGTGTTAACCGTAATATTATATTCCGCAAGCTCCAACGCTAAAGCCCTTGTCAAACCCACAAGACCTGCCTTTGTAGCAGAATATAAACTTGCATAAGCTTCCCCCATAACTCCGGAAATAGAACCTATATTAATAATTCTACCCCATTTTTTTTCTTTCATATTAACACTTGCTCGCGCAATCAATTTTACGGGCGCCAATAGGTTAATTTCAAATATTTCTCTAATTTGTTCATCTGTCATTTGATTAATAGGCCCATATATGTATTCTCCGGCATTATTAATTAATATATCTATTTTCTTTGTTTCTACATAACTTTCTAAAGTTTCAATATCCGTTGCCAAATCACAAACACAATAATTTTTGTATTCACGTAACAACTCAACATTACGTCCTGTCGCATAAATTGTCCCGACTGATTTTAATTCTTCAGCTATTGCTTTACCTATACCTTGCGTTGCTCCTGTAACAAGTATGTTAACCATTTTGAAACTCCTTCTTGAAATTTTCAATTATATAATACGCCATATATATTCCGGCTGTACTTGCAACAAAAGGTGTTGAAGATGGCGTAATCTTCGTAAACTCAATATTGTCGCCGGACTTTGTTATAATATTTTCTTTTTGAGAAATCTTTTCCATCACAAACGGTTTTTCCCTGCTTACAACAACAGGAATACCTTTTTCAATGCCCAATTTTTTTAACTGATAAATAACATTAGAGGTAAAAGGGGCATTCTTATCCTCTATATCCGCAATATCGCAAATATACAATTTTGTAGGGTCAACTCGGTTACCGGCACCCATAGAGCTGATTACAGGAATACCTTTTTTTATACAATTTTCTAAAAGCGCAACTTTTGAACGCATTGTATCTATCGCATCGACCACAAAATCATATGATTTGAGCAAATCATACCCTTGATAAAAGTCATCGATAATATTCAATTTTATACTTGGGTTAATATCCAATAATCTTTCTTGCCAAAGCTCTGTTTTTTTCTTCCCGACAGAAGAATTCAGGGCTATGATTTGTCTGTTAATATTAGATTCTGAAACAACATCAAAATCAACTATAGTAAGTTCACCCACCCCTGCTCTTGCAAGACATTCAACGCAATATCCTCCAACACCGCCAAGACCAAAAACAGCGATATGAACGTTCTGGAGCCATTTCTGAAAATCATGTCCCCAGTAAAGTTCATTACGCGCAAATATTTCTTTTTCGGGTTGAATCATATAGTCTATTTAACTATACCATATCCCAATAAAAAAGTGCAAATTATAAAGATTGCCGCAACAATTCCGGTAACTTTGTTTAAACCTTTTTCAGCGCTCTTTTGAGATGAAAAAATGTGAGAAGCACCACCAATACCTGCAATCCCATCACCTTTTGGTGAATGCAATAATATTAATATAATTAAAAACAATGCGGCTAATATTTGAATTGCCCAAACAAAAGTAACCATTATTTTTTCTCCTTTTTATTAGAAATGAAGTGTGCTCGCTTAGAATTCAGTTTTATATTTTCAAAAGTATACAAACGAGCAGGTCTTTTAGATGATGATTTAGTATATTCATTTAGCTCAATAAGACCATCCGTACTAAGTGCTTTTTTTCTAAAATTACGCTTATCTAACTTTTTGTTCATAATAAGCTCATAAGCCTTTTGCATTTCAGTCAGCGTAAACTTTTCGTTAAGTAATTGATATGCTACAGGACACAACTCCAATCTTTCACGAGTTCTCTTTAATGAGTATTCGATAATCTCTTTGTGGTCAAAAGCCAACGGCGGCAAGTCAGAAACCTTGTGCCAACCCAATTCGGGAGATGTAGCAATATTCAAATCTTCTGATCTTACTAAGGCAAAATATGCACATGTGATAACTCTCGCATTTGGGTGGCGAAGGGGGTCACCAAATGTATACAACTGCTCCAGATAAATGTTATCAACATTAGTACGTTCTTTAAGAACCCTTAAAGCTGCTTGGTCAAGATTTTCTGATAATCTTACATATCCACCCGGAATTGCCCATTTATCCTTAAATGGTTCATTAGTTCTTTTAACAAGCAACACCTGAATCGCATTATTCTTCATAGTCAGAATAACAACGTCAACTGTAATCTCGTGGGTTTTTGTCTCGTTAAACATATCAATCTCATTCCCTTAATGACTATATAATATAATAAACATATAATATCTAATAAGATTACTCAAAACTATTGTTAACATATATTAACAATTATAGCAATCCGAACGAGAAAAATTTTTTTTATACTAGTAAGGGGATAATTTAGACAGGGGATAATATGTTCTGTAATTTTGGATATTTCAACAATCCATTTTTATTTAATAGCTGTATGATGATGCCAAACAGCGCATTTAACTTTTTTATGCCAAACTTTAGAGTGCCTGTTTTTTCACCGTTTATACCATTTATCCCTATGCCTAATTACGCGTTTGGAAACAATTTTAGCATATTTAATTCAAATAACTACGGAATAAACCCATTTAGAACACAATTTACAATCCCAACTATAAACATCCCCGCGGTTAAATATAACCGTGGAACTTCTGTGGACTATACCCCTAAAACAGAGCCGGACGGACAAGGAACAATGGCACGACAAACCACACCAAGAGTTGCTGGGGGAAAATCATCCGAAGTTGATTTAGATAAAAATAGACCGGTTAAAAAATCCGACATAAAAAAAGAACTCGGACCTGAATTTTTAGCAAAAACAAAACAGGTAGCAAAAAATCTGAATTGTAACTACAAAGACTTGCTTGCTCTTATGAATTCTGAATCAAGCCTTGATCCAAAAGCTGTAAACAAGCACACCAATGCAACAGGCTTAATTCAATTTATGCCAAAAACCGCACAATACTTAGGCACATCGACAGAAGAACTTAAAAATATGTCTGCACTTGAGCAATTGGATTATGTGGAAAAATACCTGAGTATGATGAAAAAATCTGCGGGATTTAAATCAACCGACAAACTTACAAGCGCCGATTTGTATGCTTTAACCTTCTTGCCTGCATACGCCAAACAGGAAGTTTTAACTCAAAAAAACGATGGAAGACGTTATACACTTAATGCAGGATTGGATTTAGATAAAGACGGTAAAATAACCAAAACGGATTTAGCTGCAAGAATGGCATCCCGAAGAGTTAACGAGTCAATTTTTGCATAAATAAAATAATTATTACAATTCGAAATATTTCATTGCGGTAAAAATCTTTTTCGTGTAATCTCATGGATATTAACCATGATTTGGAAGGGAAAAGATGGATAAGGGATATATTGAAAACGGATTTATTGTTGACCTTAGTAATGCGCGAAAAACTTCTGAAATAATATATGAATTATCAAGAATTTTAGACATTCCTGAGGCCCAAAATAAGCAAGTATGTTTAAAATTAGGCAGCGTAGCATTGTCACAGTCTGAATTAACAAGTATTAAAGCACTTGTAGAATCTATGGATTCAGAAATCGAATTTATCAGTACAAGTTCACCTGAGACTATTGATTCTGCAAAATCTTTGAATATTGAAATTTCAGAGTTAGAAAACGTCATAGAAGCCCCCGATTTTGAAATGGAGCCTACGGTTAGCCCTGAGGTTGAAAACGCTTTAGACAAAATCTTCGGCGATAACGATTTTGACAAAGACGAAGATGAACCTGAAAAAGAAGTAAAAGAAATGGAAGCAACAGTTGATTTCATTGATGAAGAAGATGAAGACGATGAAGAAACCCTTGCAATGAAAGCAGAAGCAGAAAAACTTCCTACACTATACATTAAAAAGACAATCCGTTCAGGACAAAGTATAACATCTGACGGAAACTTGATTATAATTGGGGATGTTAACCCCGGTGCCGAAATTATTGCAAAAGGCGACATAACTGTTTGGGGAATCCTCGGCGGTATAGCACATGCAGGAGCCGAAGGCAATTCACAGGCAAGAATTCGTGCACTAAAAATGAATGCAATTCAATTAAGAATAGCCGATGTTTTTGCAAGAAGACCTGATGGTGCAAATACACCATTTGTACAAAAAACAAATGAATTTGTACCGGAAGAAGCAAAAATATACAGAAAAAACATCATAATAAACAAATTATTAGAAAATTAAGGAGAAATAAATGAGCGGTAGAGTTATCGTAATCACATCCGGTAAAGGCGGTGTAGGTAAGACAACTGCAAGCGCAAATATCGGAACAGCCCTCGCCAAAGCAGGAAATAAAGTCGTAATGATAGATACAGACTTGGGGCTTAGAAATTTAGACCTGCTATTGGGATTAGAAAACAGAATTGTTTACACTATAGTTGACGTCGTAGAAGAACGTTGCAAACTTAAACAAGCATTAGTAAAAGATAAAAAGAATCCTAACCTTTGTCTTCTTGCAGCAGCACAAACAAGAGATAAAAGTGCTGTTACAGAAGAACAATTGAAGGATATTTGCGAAAAACTTAAAAAGGATTATGATTTTATCCTTGTTGACTGCCCTGCAGGTATAGAACAAGGCTTCCAGAATGCAGTAGCCGGCGCTACAGAAGCAATCGTAGTAACAACACCTGAAATGTCAGCCGTTCGTGATGCGGATAGAATAATTGGTCTATTAGAGGCTAAGGAAGAAATAGAATCATACAGATTATTACTTAACAGAGTACGCCCAAACCTTATTAAATCAAGAGATATGATGAGTGTAGAAGATGTTGTTGAAATCTTATCAGCAGATTTAATCGGAATAATTCCGGAAGATACTGGCATAATCACTTCTACAAACAAAGGTGAACCTATTGTTAACGATGAAAAATCACTTGCAGGCAGAGCTTATATGAACGTTGCAAGAAGAATAATGGGAGAAGAAGTTGACTTTATGAACTTAGAAGAAGAAACAAGCATGGTTGCTAAGGTTAAGAAATTCTTCAAAGGTTTAATGGGTAAGGAGAAGTAGAATGAAAGATAATATTTTTGCAGAATTATATAATAAACTATTAGGCTTCTTCCGCCAAGCCGAAGAAGAAGAAAGTGCAAAGGATGTTGCTTGTAACAGATTGCGTGTTGTTTTGATGCAAGACAGAACAAATCTGACTCCTCAACTTTTGGAAAAAATGCGCGGAGAACTTGTTGAACTTTTATCTAAATACCTAGAAATGGATAAAGACGCCCTTGAACTTAACCTTGATCAAGAAGGCGAACAAATGGCTCTAATGCTTTCTATTCCTGTAATAAGAGCAAAAGATGAGGCTGAAATAGAAAAAGCTCTGGCAGAAGAAGAAGCAAAAAAATTAGCAGAAACAAATGCCGAAGAAGATGAAGCAGCCGAAGAAGCAGAAAGTGAAGCTGAAGCTGAAGAAGAAGACTTGAATGCTGAAGAAGATGCAGCCGAAGCTGAAGCCGATGTGGATTCTGAAGATGAAACCCCGACAGAGGTTAAGAAATTTCCTAATAAAGAAATCTGCGGAGATTGCAGAGAATGTGAATTCTCAGATGACATTGAATGTGAGAAAAAAAATCCAACCCAAAAAAGTAAATAAAAATTTAAATGAACTTTAATAATAAAAAAGCGATTCTTTGAATCGCTTTTTTTTATTATTAAAAGAATTGTAACGTTTTTTAAACATATAGAAAAACTCAATATTGACAGTAGATTATGTTTGTTTTACTATCGATATGCTTGAAGAATAGCCGAAATTTAGTTTTCTTTGAGCTACAACACTTTCCTAAATAAATGGTATTTGTTGTACGTGTAACACATAGAAAGAAAAAGGAATGCACATGGCAAGTAGTACTAAAAGACAAAGAATTCGAGTTTGTTTGAAAGCATATGATCACAAACTTATTGACGTATCATCAGACAAAATCGTAGAAACAGCAAAAAGAACTGACGCTAAAGTAGCCGGTCCTATTCCTTTACCGACAAAAAGACGTATATATTGCGTTCTTCGTTCACCACACGTAGATAAAAAATCTCGTGAACACTTTGAATTAAGAACACATAAGAGAATTATTGATATATACGAACCAACTCAACAGACAACTGAAGAGTTAAGCAGATTAGATTTACCAGCCGGTGTAGATATTGAAGTAAAACTTTAATCGGCAGAAATTGAAAATTTAATAGCATTATGCATAATAATGTGAACTGCGACTTCCTCAAGAAGGATGTGAGGTGAAAGCCCTCAAGGTAAAGAAATGGTACGTAGCGCTCGCAAGAGAAAATGCAAACCCGAAACAGGGGCGGAAGATGTTTTCGCACCAAGTAGGGCGAGCTAGAAAGGTAAAAATATGACACTAGGTGTAATAGGAAAAAAAGTTGGAATGACACAAATCTTCGACGAAAATGGTTTGGCAATTCCTGTAACCGTTATCAAAGTTGACGAAACTGTTGTAACACAAGTTAAAACAGAAGAAACAGATGGTTACAATGCTATCCAAGTCGGAACAGTTGCAGCTAAAGAAAAACATTTAACTAAAGCTGAATTGGGTCACTTCAAAAAGAACGGCTTAAACAACTACAGACATTTACAAGAATTCAGAGTAGATAATCCACAAGACTACAAAGTAGGGGATAAAATCGAATTATCAATTCTTGATAACGTAGAAAAAGTTGACGTAACAGGAAAATCAATAGGTAAAGGATTCCAAGGTACAGTAAAAAGATGGAACTTTGGAAGAGGACCAATGGGTCATGGTTCTAAAAATCACAGAGAACCTGGTTCAATCGGTGCTGGTACAACTCCTTCCCGTGTAATCAAAGGTAAAAGAATGGCCGGAAACATGGGTAACGAAAGAGTTACAATTACTAAGCTTAAATTAGTAAGAGTTGATGCAGCAAACAACTTGATCTTAATCAAAGGTTCAGTACCTGGTTGCGAAGGCAGATTGGTTACAATTGTTCCTACAAGAACAAAATGGAACTAATAAATAAAAGAGATACACATAAAACAGAAAAGTTTTAAAAATCCCGAGTTGCCATATAAAACGAGAAATCGAAAGAGGTAAACGGAAGGTATAAAGGAAAATAAGAAAATGTCAAAAGAAATATTAAGTACAAACGGAGAAAAATTAGGTGAAATCTCACTAAGCAAAGAAGTTTTTGGTGTAGAACCTAATTTACATGTAATGCACTTAGCATTAAGAAGACAATTAAACAACGCACGTCAAGGTTCAGCTTGCACAAAAACAAGAGCTGAAGTTTCAGGCGGCGGCAAAAAACCTTGGAAACAAAAAGGTACAGGAAGAGCAAGAGCAGGCTCACTTCGTTCACCGTTGTTTGCAGGTGGTGGTGTAATCTTTGGACCAAAACCAAGAGATTATGGTTTCTCAATGCCTCAAAAAGCAAGAAAATTGGCTTTGAAATCAGCATTGTCAGCAAAAGAATCTCAATTGGTTGTAGTTAAAGATTTCTCTACAATTGCTGAACCAAAAACAAAGTTGATGGTTAGTGCATTAAAATCATTGAAGGTAAGCGGTAAAACTTTAATCGTTGCAGATATGAAAGCTGATGAAAATAAAAATTTAGAATTATCAGCAAGAAATATCCCAAGCGTAAAAATAATTTTGCCGTCAAACTTGAACGTAAAAGATTTATTGGAAGCTGATTTCGTTGTAATGACAGAATCTGCTGTAAATGAAATAACTGAAAGGTTACAATAATGAGTAAAGAAAGAACAAACACAGAAAAGTTATACGACGTAATCAAAAAACCTTTGATTACTGAAAAATCAGTAGGTGCAACAACAATGGGTCAATATACTTTTGAAGTAAATAAAGACGCTACAAAAGTTGAAATTGCACAAGCAGTAGAATTAGCTTTTCCAGGAAGAAAAGTTAAAAAAGTAAGAACGGTATATATGCCGTCACATTCAAAAAGAATGGGTTACAAATTTGGAAGAACAGACAGTTCTAAAAAGGCAATCGTAACAATTGAAGGCGATCCGATTGAAGAATTAGTTGGTGCATAATAAGCACTTGTAATCCGACCAAAGGGGCGAAAGGCATAGGTCCCAAGAAGTACAAAGCCAATTAAAGGAGAAAAATAAAAATGGCAATCAGAAAAATTAATCCGACATCTCCGGGACAAAGAGGTATGACAAAGAGTGATTATCAAGAAATCACTTCAACAACTCCTGAAAAATCATTGTTAAAATCATTGAAAAAAACAGCAGGAAGAAATAATACAGGTAGAATTACATGTCGTCACAAAGGCGGCGGTGTAAAAAGAGCCTACCGTGTAATAGATTTTAAACGTGACAAGTTTGGAGTACCGGCAACAGTTAAAACTATTGAATACGATCCAAACAGAAACGTAAGAATTTCATTATTATACTACGCAGATGGTGAAAAAAGATACATATTAACACCGGAAGGTTTAAACGTAGGTGATGTAGTAGTATCAGGACCGGAAGCACCTGTACAAGTAGGTAACGCAATTCCATTGGAATTGATTCCTCTAGGTACAATTGTTCACAACATTGAGTTAACACCAGGACGTGGCGGCGTTATGGTAAGATCAGCAGGTAATGCAGCTCAAGTTATGGCAAAAGAAGGTAACTACGTTACAATTAAACTTCCATCATCAGAAATGAGAATGGTAAGAAAAGAATGCATGGCAACAATTGGAACATTAGGCAACTCAGAATTCAAAAACCTATCAATTGGTAAAGCCGGCAGAAAACGTTACTTAGGTGTAAGACCTACAGTACGTGGTGTAACAATGAACCCATGCGATCACCCTCACGGTGGTGGTGAAGGTAAAACAGGTCCTGGTGGACACCCGAAAACACCTTGGGGTAAACCAGCTCTTGGATATAAAACAAGAAAAGTAGGAAAAGCTTCTGACAAATTAATTGTAAGAAGAAGAAAGAAATAGGCCACAAGCCATAACAATAGAAAAAACTAAAAGGAGAAATTAATGGCACGTTCATTAAAAAAAGGTCCATATGTAGAACAAGCTCTACAATCAAAAATAGAAAAAATGAATGCAAACTCTGAACATAAAGTTATAAAAACATGGTCAAGAGCATCAATGATTGTACCTGACATGTTAGGACATACAATTGCTGTTCACAACGGGAAGACTCACGTACCTGTTTACGTAACAGAACAAATGATTGGACACAAATTAGGTGAGTTTGCACCAACAAGAATGTATAGAGGACACGCAGGTTCTGATAAAACCGCAAAAAGAAAGTAAATGCTCATAAAATAGAAGGAAAATAAAAATGGAAGCAAAATCAAGACAAACAGACATAAAAATGACAGCAAGAAAACTTCGCAGAGTAATCAACGAAGTTAGAGGAAAGGCTGTTAAAGATGCTCAAGATATGTTACGTTTTATGCCTTACTTTGCAGCAAGAGTGGTAGAAAAGAACTTGAAGGCTGCTGTTGCAAACGCACAAGAACAGTATGGTGTAGGCGCTGATGCATTAAAAATTTCTGAAATTTATGCAGACGAAAGCGTAACATACAAAAGAGGTAAACCAAGAGCGCAAGGTCGTATCTACAAAAGACTAAAACGTACATCACACCTTACCTTAAAAGTTAGTGATAATAAGTAATTAAGTAAAAGGAATAAAACATGGGACAAAAAACACATCCAACCGGATTTAGAGTAGGAATTATTCAACCTTGGCTAAGCACATGGTTTGCAAAGGTTAAAGATTACGGTGAATTCATAGCAGAAGATGCTAAAATAAGAAAATTTATAAAGAAAAAACTATACGCAGCAGGTATCTCAAAGATATTAATTGCTAGAAAAGCCCAAAACACAACAATAACAGTTGTAACAGCAAAGCCTGGTATAGTAGTTGGTAGAGGCGGACAAGGTATTGAAGAATTAAAACAAGAAGTAACAAAATATCTTGGAAAACCGGTAATTATCAACGTAGTTGAAGTAGCAAGAATTGACGCAGATGCACAGTTAGTTGCAGAAGCAATTGCACAACAACTTGAAAAACGTGTAGCTTTCAGACGTGCAATGAAACAAGCAATGCAAAGAACAATGCGTGCAGGCGTTCAAGGTATCAAAGTTATGGTATCAGGTCGTTTAGGTGGTGCTGAAATTGCTCGTTCAGAATGGGCAAAAGAAGGCAGAATACCTCTTCAAACCCTAAGAGCTGATGTTGACTACGGTTTTACAGAAGCAGATACTATAATGGGTAAAATTGGTGTTAAAGTATGGATTTTCAAAGGCAACTTAATGCCTGGTGAAAAAGCAGACCAAAACATCAAAGCAAAAAGCGGCAAGGGTGAAGAAAAAGGACTTAGACGCCCAAGACGCAAAGCAGTAGAAACTGAATAAGAATTCAGGTTAAAGAAAGATAACTAATAGGAGCAATAATAATGTTACAGCCTAAAAAAACAAAATACCGCAAAATGATGAAAGGCAGAATGAAAGGTACCGAAACAAGAGGTACAAAACTTGAATTCGGTGGCTATGCACTTCAAGCCTTAGAACCTGGCTGGATAACCAGCAGACAAATCGAAGCAGCACGTCGTGCTATGACTCGTGAAATCAAACGTGGCGGTAACGTTTGGATTAAAATATTCCCGGACAAACCAATTACAGCGAAACCTGCTGAAACTCGTATGGGATCAGGTAAAGGTAACTTGGAATACTGGGTAGCGGTTGTAAAACCGAATAGAATACTATTTGAACTTGATTATTTTGATAGAAACGTTGCAGTTCATGCTTTAGAATTAGCTGCACAAAAACTTCCTATCAAAGTTAAAGTTGTAGAAAAAGCTAAAATCGAAGCATAAGGAAACAATAAAATGAAATTAAGTGAAATGCGTGAAAAAACAGTTGATGAGTTACAACAACAAATAGTTGATTGGAAAAAAGATTTGTTTAATTACAGATTGCAACTTTCAACACACAAATTAGAAAACACAGCGTTGATTTCTAAAACAAAAACATTGATAGCTCAAGCAAAAACAATTATAAAGGAAAAAGAAAATGCCTAAAAAAGAAAAACAAGGAATGGTAATCAGCAATAAAATGGATAAAACCGTTGTGGTAAAAGTGGCTGATTATGAACCACATCCAAAATACAAAAAGATTATAGAATCTAACAAAAACTACAAAGCACATGATGCTGAAAATGTATGCAACGAAGGCGATATTGTTAGAATAGTTGAATCAAAACCACTATCAGGCGACAAACGCTGGGTTGTAGCAGAAGTAGTTGAAAAAGCACGTTAATATGTGTAATTAGACAGCATTACCAAGGAGTAATGAGAGGTCTAGAAGTAAACTTAAAAATAAAGGAAACGAAAAATGATACAACAAGAAACAAGACTAGAAGTAGCAGATAACACAGGTGCAAAGGAATTATTATGTATTCGTGTTATGGGCAGCTCAAACAAAAAATTTGCAGCTGTAGGTGATGAAATTGTTGCTACAGTAAAAGATGCAACACCTAACATGGCTGTTAAAAAATCAGAAGTTGTAAGAGCTGTTGTAGTAAGAACAAAAGCTGATATCAAACGTAACGACGGATCTGTTATCAGATTTGATGAAAACGCAGCAGTAATTATCAATAAAGACGGTAACCCAAGAGGAACACGTGTTTTCGGACCAGTTGCTCGTGAATTAAGAGACAAAGGTTATATGAAAATCGTTTCATTGGCACCGGAAGTTATATAACATGTAATAGACCTTAAGGTCAGTCCATGAAATCAGGAGAAAAGAAATGACAGACAAAAATAAAAAAAGCTTGCATGTAAAAACCGGTGACAGAGTCATCGTTATAGCAGGCAAAGACAAAGGAAAAATCGGTAACGTAAAAAAAGCGTATGTTGCAGAGGGTAAAGTTTCTGTAGAAGGCGCAAATATGGTTACTAAAGCACAAAAACCTATGCCGGCAGCAGGAATTCAAGGCGGTTTAGTAAAACTTGAAGCTCCAATGGATGCATCAAAAGTTATGGTTGTATGCCCTGCTTGCGAAAAACCAACCAGAATCAAACACAGCGTTGTCGACGGTAAAAAAGTACGTGTTTGTAAAAAATGTGGTGAACAGTTAGATGTGTAACGAAAACCTAGTGGTTTTGCGCCAATCATCTTAATATAAGGAAAAGAAAAATGACAAAGACAGAAAGTTTAAAGAAAAAATACGATGAAGAAGTAAAATCAGCTTTGAAAGAAAAGTTTGGTTACAAAAATGATCATCAAATACCAAGACTTAACAAAATTGTGTTAAACATGGGTGTTGGTGAAGCTTCTCACAACTCAAAAATCGCTGAATCTATCGAAGCTCAATTAACAAAAATAGCTGGACAAAAAGCTGTTGTTACAAAAGCTAAAAAATCTATTGCGTCATACAAATTAAGAGAAGGAATGCCAGTTGGTGCTATGGTAACATTGCGTGGCGAAAGAATGTATGACTTTTTACAAAAACTTATTTGTGTAGTTCTTCCAAGAATTCGTGACTTTAGAGGTGTAAGCCCTAAGAGTTTCGATGGCAGAGGGAACTATACTCTAGGTTTAAAAGAACAAGCCCTTTTCCCGGAAATCACTTATGAAGAAGTTGATTTGGTAAAAGGTATGAACGTATCAGTAATCACAACTGCTGAAACTGATGATGAAGCAAGAGAATTATTAAGATTACTCGGTATGCCGTTCAAAAAATAATTAGAAAAACAAAACAACTGACATAGAATATAATTACAAAGAACATAAAGGAGAAATTCATGGCTAAAAAAGCGATGATAAACAAAGAAGAAAAAAGAAGAATGCTTGCTGCAAAGGGTAAATACCCAACAGTAAGACTTCATAACAGATGCAGCATATGCGGAAGACCTCATGGATTCCACAGAGATTTCGGCTTATGCAGAATTTGTTTAAGAAAAATGGCACACCAAGGTTTGTTACCTGGTGTTACAAAAGCAAGCTGGTAGACTTGTACTATAAGCAATACAACAACAAAAAACAGACCTTGATCAAGGTCTGTTTTTTGTTGTTGTATTGACAAAGATTGATATATTATAATTTTTTAATATTCAAACCATAATTTGCAACGATATTTTCAAACTCAGCTTCTTTTTCAGGTTTGACATTAAGAATTAATTCATTATCTTTTACACCATTTTGTTTTGACAAATCAAGACAAGTCGCTGTAGCTTTCCCTAAATTGTAAATTTTTTGTTTACTTTCAAGCCTTTTTTCTTCTGGAAATTGATTTAATGGCAAAGCATATGTGCCTTTAAAAGATAAATTTGACGTGTAATTCATTATTGAACCTCCTACTAAAACAACTTCATATGTAATAAAACATTAAAAAATATAAATTGCCCTCTTTTTTTTGCTTAACCAGAAAGACTTGTCCAGGTCTAATATTTACAGCAAATAGATCACATTTACATTTTTTAATATTTGGTCAAAACTCTGAATAATTACTTGAAATACAAAGATTTTTATGATAGATTTATCATACAGTTCCGAACTGCCGAGGGGCGCCGAAGGAAACGAGAGGGACAAGGAAACTTAAGACTCTCAACCATAAAGATATACGGCAACAATTAGCTCGGTAAGCGGTGTAATAGATAACAGATACTGCCTATGAACTGTGGGTAAGTCTGGATTTAAAGGAGAAAAAATGAATACAGATCCTATAGCAGATATGCTAACAAGAATCAGAAACGCTAGCCAAGTTTCTCACGAAACTGTTTCTATGCCTTCATCAAAATTGAAAGTAGAATTGGCTAAATTGTTAAAATCAGAAGGTTTCATCACTGATTATGAAGTTAAAGAGGACGGCAAATTCAAAGTTCTTTCAATAACTTTAAAATACGATGAAAAACACAAACCTGTAATCACAAAACTTGAAAGAGTTTCAAAACCTGGTTTGAGAAGCTATTCAAAAGCTAAAAACTTACCACAAGTATTAGGTGGTATGGGTGTAGCAATCGTATCAACAAGCAAAGGCTTGTTAACTGACAGAAAAGCTCGCAAAGAAAACATCGGTGGCGAAGTTCTTTGCTACATTTACTAATGGATTGTTAATCCAATGATAAACATAATTGGTAGAAAAGTTTATCAGATGTACTAAATATACCAAAAGGAGAAAATAAAATGTCACGTATAGGTAAAAAACCAATCGAAATTCCACAAGGAGTTGAGGTTAAAATAGAAGGTCAAACAGTTACTGCAAAAGGACCTTTGGGCGAAGAAACAGTAGAAGTTCGTCCTGAAATTGCAGTAAAAATTGAAGATAACCATATTATCTTGTCAAAAGTTGGTGAATCAAGAGAAACTGATGCTTTGTTCGGTTTATTCAGAACTTTGGTTGCAAATGCTGTTCACGGCGTTAAAGAAGGTTTTGAAAAGAAACTGGAAATTCAAGGTGTTGGTTACCGTGCACAAATGCAAGGTACTACTTTGAATATGCAATTAGGTTACTCTCACCCTGTTGACATTGTTCCTCCAAAAGGAATTACAATCTCTGTTGAAGCAAACACAAAAATCACTGTTAAAGGTTCAAATAAACAAACAGTTGGTGATGTAGCTGCAGAAATCAGAGGAAAACGTCCACCTGAAGTATACAAAGGAAAAGGTATCAGATACGAAGGTGAATATATTAGACGTAAAGCCGGTAAAGCAGGTAAGAAATAGGATTAAAATATGCGTGTTAGTTTTTCTGGTATATACGATATAAGATTTCCATATGGAACAACCGATTCCGAAATAAATAAAAAGTATAAAGTTATAAAAGATTATACTGCAAAAAATTATCCAAAACTTGGTTCAGATTTTTTCAATGTGGAAATAAAGGATAAATTTTCGGTACAAAAATCAAATGAAAAACTTGCCGACAAAGGTATCAGAATAATAACACCTAGTGACAACCCCTACATAATAGGTAAGCTGTTGGAACATATAGATCCTAATATCCTGCAACAATACATAAACAAAACAAAAACAGAACTAATAACAAATAAGCCCGCATAAACCCTTAGAATTGGTTATTTTAAGAAGGTTTGGGTTAGAAAGGAAATAAAAATGATTAAACAAAAAACAAGAAAACCACAAGTACAAAAAAGACACAGATCAATCAGAACAAAAATTTCAGGAACATCTGAATTCCCAAGATTGGCTGTATATAGAAGCACAAAACACATTTATGCTCAATTAATTGATGATGAAAATCATGTAACAATTTGCTCTGCATCATCAGTTGATAAAGACCTTAAAGAAAAACTTGCTCACGGTGGCAACATCGAAGCAGCAAAGGTTGTTGGCGAAACAATAGCTAAAAAAGCTAAAGCAAAAGGCGTTGAATGTGTTGTATTTGACCGCGGCGGATTCTTATATCACGGTCGTGTAGCAGCATTAGCCGATGCAGCCCGTGAAGCCGGTTTAATGTTCTAATTTAAATTAGGTAATTTTGTTTAAAAAAAGTACTTCCGAAAGAAGTACTTTTTTTATTAAAAAAAAGTTAATTATTAACATAACAGAAAGATTTTATATTATCATGATAGCAGGAGACAAATATGCAATACAAAGATTATTATGAAATATTGGGAGTAAAGCGTGAAGCAACAGAAGCTGAAATAAAATCAGCCTACCGAAAACTTGCACGTAAATATCACCCGGATGTTAATAAAACAAAAGAAGCTGAAGCAAAATTTAAAGATATAAATGAAGCCTATGAAGTTTTGGGCGATAAACAAAAACGCCAAAGATACGATAGCTTAGGTTCAAATTGGCAAGGCGGCGCTGAATACACACCGCCACCTGGATTTGAACAATTTAACTTTGGCGGCGGACAAGGCGGTTATCAAACATTTAACTTTGGAGGCCAAGATTTAGGCGGATTTTCCGACTTTTTCAGTTCATTGTTTGGCGATATGATGGGAGCAGGACAATCCACAAGGAGCAGCCGAATGGATTTTGGTGGCTTTGACTTCGGCGGTGCCGCGCAACAACAAAGTACACGTTCAAGACGCCAAGCAAAGACTGAAAATCTTGATACTACAATGAATTTGAATGTAACTGCAAAAGACTTGTTTGATCAAAAACCTATAACCGTTAGATTTAATCAAATGGAAAAATGTCATCAATGCCCACCCGGCGGGGGATTTTGTGCTGCATGCGGCGGTACAGGTATAAGATCCGAACAAAAATCTATAAAGGTAAAATTGCCTGCTGATATAAAAGAAGGTCAAAAAGTTCGTGTAAAAGGTGAAGGAAAAACAGACAACTACGGTCAAAAAGGCGACCTTTACCTTATTATACACATGAAAGACAGCAATTATGAAATTGAAGGCTGTGATTTGACAAAAGATATAGAAATCACACCTCCTGAAGCTGTTTTAGGTGTAAAAAAAGATATTGAAACTCTTCACGGCAAAATAGGTATAAAAATTCCACCTAAAACCTCTACCGGCCAAATGTTACGTCTAAAAGGGCTTGGATTGCCTAAAAAAGCCGGCGGTTACGGCAATTTGAATGCAAGAATAAAGATTATAATTCCAAAAACACTAAACGATAAACAAATCGAATTGTATAAAAAGCTTCAAGAATTACAATAAACTCTTGACAATTCTCCCCGAAAATCAGAAAATGATTGAGAGGGGAGAATTTTTATGGTCAAGAAAACTTACTTAGCAGAAAAACATGTTGAACTCGGAGCCAAAATGGTTGATTTTGCAGGCTGGTATATGCCTGTGCAATATACATCAATAATTGAAGAACACAAGAATGTTCGCAATAATATTGGTTTGTTTGATGTATCACATATGGGTGAAGTTTTCGTTGTGGGAGAAGATGCCGAAGAATTTTTAAACAAAATTGTTCCTCAAAATATATCTCAATTAACAGATGGTAAAGCGGTATATTGTCAATTACCAAATCTTAATGGTGGAATTATAGACGACTTAATTATATATAAACTAAAAACAAATACTTATTTAATCATCTGCAATGCTTCCAGAGTAGATGAAGATATTAATTGGATGGCACTTAACCAAAAGGGATACAACGTAAATATTGATAATCAGTCACACAATTTATCTTTACTTGCAGTTCAAGGGCCAAAGACCATAGATTTGATGCATAAATTAGGCTACAAAGATGACCAAGATTCCTTTACAATAGTAGAAGGCAAATTACTTAACATCCCTATGTATATCTCAAGGACAGGATATACAGGAGAAGATGGATTTGAGCTTTTAGTAATAAATGAATACGTAGAACATCTGTGGGACAAGTTGTTAGAAGAAGGAAAAGAATTTGGAATAATGCCAATAGGCTTAGGTGCACGTGATACTTTGAGGCTGGAGGCTGCACTTCCGCTATACGGAAATGATTTGGATGAAGATACAACACCAATAGAGGCAGGTTTATCTTGGTCAATTCCAAAAGATAAGGTTCAAGATTATAATGGTAAAAAATACATAACAGAGCAAAGAGAAAATGGAGCTCCCAAAAAACTTATCGGCATTAAAATGCTTGATAAATCAATTGCTAGACATGAGTATGAAGTCTATTACAACAATGAAAAAGTCGGAGTTGTAACAAGCGGCGGAGTATCCCCAATGTTGAATTGTAACATTGCAATGGCATATGTAAAAAATATTAAAGAAATTTGCGCAGGAACAATTGTTCAGGTTATGATAAGAGAAAAACTTCATGATGCAGAAGTTGTAAAAAGACCATTTGTACAAAAAAGGAATAAAGTAGTAAGGAGATAAAAATGAGTATTACAGAAAAAATTCTATGTTCAAAATCTCATGAATATCTGTTAGAAGAGGATGGACATTACGTAATAGGTCTGACAGATTATGCTGTCGAACAACTTGGAGACATTGTATTTGTAGAATTACCTGAAGTAGGGAGTGAATACTCCAAGGGTGAAACATTTGCAACTATCGAATCTGTAAAAGCTGCATCAGAAATTTATATGCCTGTAAGCGGCAAGGTTATTGAAGTTAACGAAGCAATAGCTGACGCACCGGAAACTTTGAACGAAGATTGCTACGAACAAGGATGGCTTGTAAAAATCGAGAGAACAGGCGATGAGTCTGAATTGGCAGATTTGTTGGAATATGAAGATTACAAAGAAGAATTAGAATAATGAAAAATTTTTTAGTACATAATGATGACGTTATAAGAGAAATGTGCGCCGAGATAGGTGTTGAGAAAGTTGAGTATTTGTTTAAACAAATACCTACTAAGGCTCAGATGCAATCCCTTGACCTTCCTGAAGCAGTAAGCGAAATGGAGGTTCAAAGAAAAATCAAATCACTTGCAAAGAAAAATAAAACTGATTTTATCAGCTTTCTAGGCGGCGGGTATTATAACAAATTTGTTCCTGCTTGTATTTCACAAGTTGCACAAAGATTTGAATTTAACACTGCCTATACGCCATATCAACCGGAAATTTCACAAGGTACATTACAGGTTATGTATGAATTTCAAACAATGATGTGCCGCTTGACAGGTATGGATGTAGCAAATGCGACTGTATATGATGCTGCAACAGCTTGCGCTGAAGCGATATTGATGGCTGTCAGAATTAAAAAAATTGATAAAGTTCTCGTATCAAATGATTTGAATCCTGAGTATAAAAATGTAATCAAAACTTACACTGATGCAAACTCAATAAAAGTTGAATGGTTTGATGAAATACCTGCAAATACTAGCGAATACTCTTGTGTACTAATTCAAACACCGAATTTTTACGGTGAAATAGTTGAGGTCAAACCTACGAACACTCTTTTGGTAATTTGTACTGATGTTTCAACTTTATCTATTTTGAAACCAATAGAGTGCGACATAATGGTGGGAGATGTTCAGACATTAGGTATTCCGGTAAGTTTTGGCGGTCCAACAGCTGGATTTATGGCTTGTAAAGAAAAATATATGCGCCAACTTCCGGGACGTCTTGCTGGAAGAACTGTTGACGCGGAGGGTAATCAGGCCTTTACATTAACAATCCAAACCAGGGAACAACATATTAAACGTGAAAAAGCAACCAGTAACATTTGTTCAAATCAGGCTCTCATTGGACTTTGCTCAACTGTATATTTGAGCGTAATGGGCGAAAAGGGCTTTAAGCAAGCCGGATATCTTTCAACAAAACAAGCCCACAAGCTATCTGAAAAATTAAAGCAAAAGGGCATAAAAACTTTAAATAATAACTTCTTTAATGAATTTGTTATCGAAGTTCCTGATTCAGATAAATTTTTGAGTAAACTAAAAGAAAACAATATACTTGGCGGCATAAAACTTGATGGGAATAAAGTGCTTGTAGCTGCAACAGAAATGATATCTGATGAAGATATTGACTTGTATATTAGTTCTATATAGAATAGAATTGTTTGTGAGAGGGGTAGCGAACTCTCCACGTTTACAATTGAATATTTTGGGCGATTGGCACTCTGCCGAACAAACGATTGAGTATCGTTTGTGAGAGGGGTAGCGCACTCTCAACATTTACAATTGAATATTTTGGGCGATTGGC
>CALVBY010000022.1 GCA_944325905.1 Candidatus Gastranaerophilales bacterium
AATGTATTTGCACACAATCGAGATGACCATTCAAAGAATTTTTCTTTTCTTTTTGATGATACAAAAAAAGAATGGCACTTATCTCCTGCGTACGATTTGACGTACAGTTTTTCATTTAATGGAGAACACGCAACAACAATTAATGGCGAGGGTAAAAATCCGACTTTAGATGATATTCTAGTTGTTGCAAAAAATATAGGACTAAAAGAAAATTTCGCAAAAGATATCGCATTAGATATTCAAAAAGAATGTTCAAAATTATTTAATTAAGCTCATATTTTTGTCTATTTAATCTTTAAATAGAAGTTTCTTTAAATTTGATTTATATTCAATCTTCAAAAATTTCAGCATCTTCATCAGTTGCTTCCAAAAGAAAGATTACAGGTCTAAATCCATCATTACAAGCAACTATTGCTGATTTTTTATCTTTCATCCAACCTTTATAAAAATTCTCACCGCCATGTGCAAGCGTCATTACATATTCCATCATTGATTTCCAAGCATTATCGCATAATCCTTCTGGTTTTTGCCATCCGTTTGTGTAAAATACTTGTCCTTTTGTGTTATATGTACATGCAGTTAAGCCTTCTCCTGCATATTTATTCGCTAATTCTTGGTTAAATGTGCATTCCATTACTGTTATTTTAACTTTTTTCATAATTTAGTCCTTATTTTAAATACAATATATCATATTTTAAATTATTGGTAATCATATCGCAAAAGTATAATTTCACTAAAAAATACAATTTTAAGGTACTGAATTGTATTATTAGATAATTATTTTTTATATTTTGATATAGTATCAACTGTTTGCTCTATTATTTTATCGGAATGAGCAAATGAAACAAACATTGCTTCAAATTGAGATGGTGCTACATAAATTCCATTATTCAACATGTAACTGAAATAATTTGCAAATTTATTTACATCACAAGTTGAAACATCTTTGTAATTAGAAATTTCAGTATCTGTGAAAAATACAGAAAGAAGAGAGCCTACTCTTTTTGTTTGTAAACCAACTTGTTTATAGGCATTTTCTAAAATTGAAGTTTTTTTATCAATTTCAGAATAAATTTCTTTATCTTCAATAAGGATTTTCAAAGTTTCCAATCCGGCAGTAACAGCAACCGGATTTCCTGAAAGAGTTCCCGGTGGCTTCATTGATGCGAAATATTTGAGTATAGTCCAACATATTGCTCAAACTTTTGGGGATGAAAATTTCCATTTTGGGACAAGACAAACCTTCAATATTACAGGAATTCCTTATGAAATATTTCAGAAGTTAATAAGTATTTGGAAAAATATATCAAGGAAGTCGAGACCTGCCTTTGTGACGTGAATATGAATACCATAGCAGGAGAAGAAACATACTGTGAACCACAAAGTGGCTATCCCACAATTGGAGCAAGAAATATAACAGCCTGCATAGGAAATTACCATTGTATTTGTGGAAATATCAATACTTTTGAACTCGCAAGAAAAATTGAATCAATAATTTTTCCAAGCCATTATCACATAAAAATCAACATTTCAGGCTGTCCAATGATTGTAATAAAGCGCACATGTGTGATTTTGGAATAATTGGAGTTTCAAGAATGGAATACCATTCTGAACGTTGTAAAGCTTGTGGAGCTTGTGTTAAGGCTTGTGAAAAGGGGGCAACTCGAGTTTTAAGTTTAAATGAGAATTTAGGAAGAATAGAAAAAGATGCCTGTTGTTGTGTCGGATGCGGGGAATGCGTAAGAGCCTGCCCAACGAGCGCATGGACAAGAAGAGAAACACCTTTTTATCGCGTGATTATTGGAGGAAGAACAGGAAGACAAACCCCTAGGGCAGGTAAAATGTTTTTAAATTGGGCTAGTGAAGATGTCATATTAAATACACTAAAAAATTGGCAAAAATTCTCTGCTTACGTTATGGATAACAAACCTGAATATTTACACGGTGGTCATTTAATTGATAGAGCGGGATATAAAAAATTTAGAGAAATAATACTGGATGGTGTAAAATTAAATCCGGAATGTTTAGTGGCGGAAAATGTTTTTTGGAACGAAACTGAGTATCGTTCTAATTTTAATGTTAAACCATTAAACCTATGTAAATAATTTTACAATATATTATGATTGGTGATTTGTAAGAATTTGATTAATCTTGTTTTTTATATCGTTTGCAAAATTGAATAAATCGTCTACTGTTTCTATAGCTATTTTTTCTTCTTTTTTATCTTTGATAAACGCTATGTATTTTTGTGAACGATTGAAATATAATCTACATATGGTTTTTCTGATACTACCATCTAATATAATATTAAAATAACTCGCATTATCTTTGTAGGTTATTCTTTTTGTGTCAATAATTCCATTTAAAAGGCTTTTTACTATTGCATAACCTTCTAATTCTTCAAGAGTTGTTATAACTTGGTTTTTTATTTCTTTCACGTCTTGTTTTGAATTCAAATTGAAATCAAGTGAGGTTTTCATAACTTTTGACATGAAGAGATTAAATGCTTCAATGGTTGTAGTTTTATGTTTTTCAATGATTCTGTCTGTAATGCGACCTTCACAAACTCCGGATTTATTTATTAAGTATCTGATAAAATCATCGCTTGGCTGTCTGTATTCATTTGCAATAACCTCTTCAAATTGTTTGATGTACTTTAAGTCACCAGCGTTAGAAAAGGCTTTTTCAATGTCAAAATTTTCTTTACAAAATTCTTGCAAAGTTTCGATTTGATTTTCTTTAAAATCAAGCAAATTAAATATAAAAAATGGTTCATTGTCTAATTTACCAGCAGTTTCAATATCTGAGAAAAACTTGTATACAATTCCGTTTGTAAGAATAATAAATTTTGCATCTGTTACACTAAAATATCTGATCAATTGAGTTGCGTGTTTTTTAATATCTAATGATTTATTGTCAACTTTTTTGCATTCAATTAGTATAATAGGTTTGTTGTCTTTGAGTATTGCATAATCAACTTTTTCTCCCTTTTTAACTCCCACGTCCGCAATGTATTCAGGTACAACTTCGGTTGGGTTAAAGACGTCATATCCTAAAATGTTTATAAGAGGCATGATTAAAGCATTTTTTGTCGCTTCTTCAGTTTGTAAACAGTCTTTCATTGTCGTGCATCGTTCTTTAAGTTGATTAATTTTTTCGATAAATTCCATGTCTACCTCTTTTAAATTTGTATTTAATTCATATCAATATTAATAGTATTAATATTAATATATAGCAAAAACAAAAATTTTCAATAAACGAATTATTTTATACTAAAATATATATAGATGAACATGCTAGCTTTTAAAGAAGTAAGAGAACAAAATATTGATGTGCTTGCGGATTTGGCAAGTGGGATTTGGCATGAATATTGGGTGGATATTTTATCTCCGGAACAGATTGATTATATGGTTGAAAAGTTTCAATCAAGTTCAGCTATTCAAAATCAAGTTAAGAATGAAAATTACAGGTACTATTTTATCACTGTAGAGGGAATTAATGCTGGGTATTTTGGAGTTTCTTTCAAGAAAGATTATTTGTTTTTGTCAAAGCTTTATATAAAAAAAGATTACAGACATTCAGGTATTGGCACAAAAGCGTTTGAAAAAATTAAAGAAATTGCTGTTCAAGATAATTACAAAAGTATTCAATTAACAGTTAATAAATATAATAAGAACACAATCAAAGCCTATGATAAATGGGGATTTAAGACTATTGATTCTGTTGTGAGTGACATTGGCAGTGGATTTGTAATGGATGATTATATTATGGAATTTTCGTGCTAGAATTTGCATATGGAAAAAAGAGCTTTAAAAGAATCTTTTAGTATAAAATATTCCGAAATGGATTGCAATTTGGTCTTGAAACCTGCTGTTTTGTTGCAATTTTTGCAGGATTTGGCGAGTGATAATGCAGAACAATTGGGGTTCGGTTATTCATACATAATCAAGAAAAATCTGGCATGGTTTTTACTTAAATACAGAATGGAATTTGAGGATTATCCATCAAAAATTGACAATATTCAGATTGAAACTGAACCGCGTGGGTATAATAAATTGTTTGCTTTCCGTAATTTCAAAATTTTGAATGGGGAAAAATTACTTGGTAGAGTTTCAAGCTCTTGGGCATTGGTCGATATTGACAGCAAAAATATCATATCAGTTGGTGCTTCTCTTGATAATAACCCTAATATGCCTCCGTATATGAAGGATTGTGAGGATTTGGATTTTGAAAAAATAAAGCCGCTTTCAAAAGTTGATACTGAAAAAATTTTTGAAGTTAGATTTGATGACATTGATGTTAACGGGCATGCCAACAATTCAAACTATATCATTTGGGCGTTTGAGCCTTTAGGGTTTGAATTTTTAAATAAACACAGGCTAAAAATCCTTGATATGGTTTTCAAAAAAGAAATCAAATACGGGTGCAAAGTGCTTTCTCAAATAGAATTGTTAGATAACATAACAAACCACGTTGTTAAAAACGCTGTAACAGGTGAAGAATTATGTATTATTCGTGCTGAATGGACAGAACAGTAGCAAAAATTATTTTGATTTGTTTTAGTAATATTACTTAAAATTAACTTGTAGATGTATTCTCAAAGATTTATAATAATCATGCTCGACAAAACAGAAAGGATTAAGAATAATGGTTTTAGAAATGACATTTCCGCAGTTAGAACGTGCGATTAACCCAACACACGATATCAAACTTTTTGCAGGACGTTCTAATTCAAAATTGGCGCAGGAAATTGCAGACTATTTAGGTACAACAATTGGACCTATGGTAATAAAGAATTTTGCCGATGGTGAAATTTACGTTCAAGTTAAAGAAAGCGTTCGCGGTGATGATGTTTTCATTATTCAACCTTTATGCAACCCTGTTAATGAGAATTTGATGGAATTGTTGATTATAATAGATGCTTTTAAAAGAGCAAGCGCAAAGACTATTACAGCGGTAATTCCATATTATGGTTATGCAAGACAAGACAGAAAAACATCAGGCCGTGAAGCTATTACGGCAAAGCTTGTTGCTGATTTATTGACAACGGCAGGCGCAAACAGAGTTTTGGCAATGGATTTGCATACAGGCCAAATCCAAGGTTTCTTTAATATCTTGGTTGATCATATTTTTGCAACTCCTATTTTGGTAAATTATATAAAAAGTTTGAATATAAATCCTGATGATATGGTAGCTGTAAGCCCGGACACAGGTGGTGTTCAAAGGACAAGACATTTTGCAAAAGCAATTGGTTGTTCTTTGGCAATTATTGATAAACGTCGTGACAAACATAACGAAGCTATTGCATCACATGTTATTGGTGATGTAAAAGGTAAAGTTTGTGTTATGTTTGACGACATGATTGATACGGCAGGAACTATTTGCGAAGCATCAAAACTTTTGGTAAAAGAAGGTGCAAAAGAAGTTTATGTATGTGCAGCGCATCCGGTATTTTCCGGTCCAGCGGTAGAAAGACTTGCTAATGCACCAATCAAAGAATGTATTGTAACCAATACAATTCCTCTTGATATGTCAAAAATGCCTCCGAATATTAAGCAACTTTCAGTAGCACCGTTGCTGGGACAAGCTATTTCAAGAATCCATGATGACGAATCTGTAAGTTCTTTATTCGGATTTGAAAAAGATATTCAAGTGTCATAAATTTGGTTTATACACCAAATGTATGATATTAGAAAATAATATAAAAGTTTATAAAAACGGTTACCGATAAAGGAAATATGATATGAAAGACTTCGGTTTTTCATACCTCCTCCCCAAGTCTGGTAGCCGTTCTTATTAAAGACGGCTTTTTTTTGTTATAAATTTGTTATTTTATATAATCATCAAAAGTTTTGATATTAACCTTATACCCGCAGCCTTCGTGGAGTTTGCCGGGGTAAAAAATTCTTTTGGCAGGATATTTACGACACATGCGTGGGCGATGTTTGTAATCAGAACAAAGTCCATCAGGTGTCACTAGTTTACATGCGAAGATAAAATTGCCATCTTCATCTTTTCCTTTTATGTAAAATCTTCTATATGTCGGAAAAAGGAATTGCATAATCTCGAATTCTTTTTCAGTATATGTATCAACGCTATACATATGATTGCAGCATTTGCCGCATTTTTTGCATTCGCCTGTTATTTCATAACTTACGCGTTCAGGGACAAAGTTTGATAAAAATTCGTTTATTATAACTTGTATAAAATCAATTAATTTGTTCATATATTGTCTATACATTTTAACATGTTATAATAATAATTGCAAAAGAGGGAATTATGGCTAGAAAATATAAAAAACGTGTGTCTGATAAGGAAATAGCAAAACGTAATATAAAAAAGAAGAAAATGGATAGTGATTTTATATCCAATCTCAAGTTCTTGTGCATTGTAGGTGCTGCATTTGTGCTTGCGGGTGTTGCTTCAATGCAATTATATTTGTCATCGCAACCGCCTATCAAAAATTTGGAGCAATTTAAGCCTAATATTGTTACAAAATTTTATTCACACGATGGCGAAGTCATAAAGACTTTTACTGCCTACACATTTTCTAAGGTAGAATTAAAGGATGTTCCTGAAGAACTAAAAGAAGCCATAATTGCAACTGAAGACAAAAACTTTTACAGACACGGAGGTTATGATATTTTTGGCCTTGCAAGATCAACAATCCAAAACGTTTTGGCAGGCCATGTTGTTCAAGGTGCAAGTACTATAACTCAACAATTAGCCAGAATCCTTTTCTTATCGAATGAAAAAACGTTCACAAGAAAGATTAAAGAACTTGTAATTGCGGCAAGAATTGAAAAAACGATTTCTAAAGACCAAATTTTAGAAATGTATTTGAACAACGTTTATCTTGGTTCAGGTGCCTACGGTGTTGAAGGTGCTGCAAGAATATATTTCAACAAACACATAAAAGATTGTACTTTGCCTGAATTAGCACTTATTGCAGGTTTGCCTCAAGCTCCGTCAGTTTATTCACCATACAATAACCTTGATTTAGCTGTCAAAAGACGTAACCAAGTTTTAACACGTATGTATAAAATGCGTTATATCACAAAAGATGAGTACGAGAAGGCAAAAGAAGCAAAAGTGGTGTTAAATGATATGCCTCAATTCTATACAACAAATAAAGCACCATATTTTTGTGATTATATAATGCAAGAATTGCAAAAGTTAGGATTTGATGAAAATGAAATAATTCACGGTGGTTATAAAGTTATCACAACGCTTGATTCAAAAGCACAAATAGCAGCGAATGAAGCGGTTGTTCGTGACTTGAGAAATTGGGGATTGACAGGGGATGCAAAACAAGCTGCAGTATTTTCATTTGACCCTACAAATGGTAGAATCCTTGTATATGTAGGTGGAAAAGATTATACTAAAAGTCAGTATGATAGAGTAACACAAGCTGTTAGACCTCCCGGATCTGCCTTTAAACCGTTTGTTTATGCTGCGGCTTTAGAAAAAGGAATAAGCCCAAATGACTTTATTGAAGACTTACCTATAACTATTGGTGGCTGGTCTCCACATAACTACGGAAATAAATACAGAGGAAAAATCCCTGTTTATAGTGCACTTATGGTGTCTTCAAACGTATGTGCCGCAAGAGTTATACAAGAAGTTGGTGTAAGATCAGTTATACAAATTGCAAGAGTATTAGGTATTGAAACACCGCTAGAATACGATTACACTATTGCTTTGGGTTCAAATGGAGTAAAGCTGTTTGAATTTACAAGAGCTTATGGGGCTTTTGCAAACGGCGGGTACGTCGTTCAGCCATACGGAATAGAAAGAGTTGAAACCTCCAGAGGAAAAGTTGTTTACAAGGCCTCTAAAACAAAAATAACACATCAGTTGAGTCTTAAAACGGCTGCAGAAATGACTGCAATGCTAAGAACTGTAATTACAAACGGTACCGGTGCCGCTGCAAATATCGGTAAACCTGCGGCAGGCAAAACAGGAACAACTGACGACAACAAAGACGCATATTTCGTTGGATATACTCCAAATATTGTTACAGGTGTTTGGGTTGGTAGTGATGATAACACAGTTATGAATAAAAGTATTCAAGGCGGTACTGTTCCGGCAATTATTTGGAAAGATGTTATGAAGGTTGCAACTGAGCCATATGGAAAACTTGAATTCAATTATCCGGAAGTTGTGTTAGAGCCATTTAAACTTAACACTGCAAATATTCAGATTATTGGTGATGAAGAAGAACAAGAAAAACCTGAAGAAAATGCGAATGAGGCTAATGTATCTAAAACTGAAATTAATCCACAAGATGTTATTAATAGTGTGAAGTCAAGTATTAATCAGAATGTTGCATCACCTTCGCAGAGTGTTCCAAGTCAGATTTCACAACCAGTTTCACAAAAACAACCTGTGCAACAACTACCAAAAACGACAGCACCTTCGCCTATACCAATGGCTATTCCGGAGAGTTTACATTAATGACAAGACATATTGGTGTTGATGAATCAGGAAAAGGTGATTTTTTCGGACCGCTTTGTATAGCGGGTGTTCTTGTTGATGAAAAAACCGAAAAACTTTTTACTGATTTGGGGATAAAAGACAGCAAAAAAATTTCCGATAAAAAAATTCTTGAACTTGAAAAATCAATTCGTGCGAATGCGATTCATTCTGTTGTTGCTATTTCAAATGGAAGGTACAATGAATTGTACGCAAATATCAAGAACTTAAACAAACTTCTGGCATGGGGGCATGCAAGGGTTATTGAAAATATTTGCGAAAATAACGAATGTGATTATGCATTGTCCGACAAATTTGGCGATGAAAGTCTTATAAAATCTGCGTTGATGAAAAATGGCAGAAATATAGAATTGAGGCAAATGGTAAGAGCGGAAAGTGATATTGCCGTTGCAGCCGCATCAGTTTTAGCAAGAGCTACATATGTTCGAAAAATGGCTGAAATGCAACAATCATACGGTATTAAGTTCCCTAAAGGATGTGCTCAACAGGTTAAAGATGCGGCTAAAGAATTTATTCAACAATATGGCAAAGAAAGATTAAAAGAAGTTTGTAAAACTCATTTTAAAACTTACAATGAAGTTTAATCCGCTTTGTCAATGTGGCTTGTCACGCCTATTGATTTATTATTGTCAATTTCTATAGTATGACGAATTACAGTGTGTGCCATCAATAGCATGAAAGGGTTGATTTCAGTAGTTTGGGACATATTAATTTTAGCTTTTGCAACTGCTTCTTCCGATTTCGCTTCACGGTCAGAAAAAGTTATGACAGAATTCATTGAATAATTTTTTTCTTCACCTTGGATACGTATTAATAATTCTTCTTTTGGAAATTCTTTTGAACATTCAATTGATACATGAACTGAATTTGATGTTTCCAAAACAAGAGTCGCAACAACAGTTCCGTAATTTACAGTTGAAATTGTAATTGTTAAGATGCTGTCACTTTCTTCTTTGCTGTCATCTGTTTCTATATCCAAATCAAATCCTACACCATCTTCAAGTGGAAGCCAAGGGAGATATAATAGTAATAGAGTTTTGAGTGTTTGTGTGGAATCGTTTTGGGCAGCGGCGGCCATACTATTGTTGATTAATCGTGCCATTTCCTTAATTTGACTTAAGTCATTAATGCCTTGTTTGGATGCTGCAGTCATGGCGGTAATTAATTTTGTCAAAGCTTCCTTACCGTTTGCTTGAATAAGTTGAGCAATTTGTGATAAATCAAGCATACCATTAGGTGATAATACAAGATTTTTTATTGAAGATTGCATTTGTGAGGCTAATTGTGATTGAATAATATTTTGTATTTGAGAAGTTGTTGTTAGCCCTTGCAATTGAGCTAAAATTTGCGCTTGCATTTGTGATAGGGCATTTTTTTGAGCAGCAAGTTGCTGTGCAAACATTTGATTAAATTGAACTTGAGTTAATCCTTTTTGCAGCATAAATATAAATTCATTCAAATTTTTAGGCAATTGCATTACTTCTTTTGCATAAACTGCCATATCCATACTTTGCAAAGTATTCATTTGAAGATTTGTTGTATTTGTAGTTGTTTGCGAAATTATATTTTGTTGTATGTTTTGGGTAAAACTTTCTGCTGCAACATTCTGATTAGAAGTTACCTGACGATTTACAAACATTTGTGTGTTTGTAAACTTCATTAGCATACGTCCTAAATCAAAGTTATTCATATAGCTATTTTAAATGATTTTTTACAAAAAGTCCAATAAAAAAGCCCCCTTTTAAGGGGGCTTTTTTTAAACTGTTTGATCCGGCATTGGTACTCTACCGTTAAGAATATCTTCAAGAAGGATTTTAGATTCATCTTTTCCTGCAATATAGGCTTTGCCGTCTTCTACAAGTATATTGAATCTTTCACCTGTTGCATCATTTTTGAAGTAGAATGGTCCGTTTTCCGCAGCACGGTTCGCATTAAATTTGATTTCTCCGTAGCGATTGTTGCCTGTTATATCATTTCTTATTAATGATAATTTGTCACGATGTCCGTCATCTTGGTGTTCGATAACATCTTGGAAATCCACTGTTCTATCAATAAAGGCACGTTCTTGATATAAGTAATAGTTGTTTCCGTTAATTCCGAATTTGGCATCTGTATCAAATACACCTTTTTCTCGGTCAGGACTGATTACAACTGAACCATTGCCGCCAACCAAGAAAGCATTATTTGCGTGGTTGGTGCCTTGAATTCTTCCGGCTAAGTGTGTTTTAGCTAAATTCATCAATGCTCTGTCAAGTTTTCTTATATCTGTATCGCCTCCAACTTGACTTAACCAGTTGTGTTTGATATCTGCTTCCGGAGTCGCAGCTAATGTTTTGATTGCTTCTTGTACAGCTTGATACTCAGGAGTATCCATAACAGATTCAGGAACTCGTGCCATTAAGCCGTCAATTGCCGGTTTTAGATCATTAAATGTTTTGATACCGGTTATATCTTGTTCGTCTACAAGTTTTTCCAATAAGCCGTGTGCTCCTGTTATATGCCCAATATCTGTACCTATTTGGGTATAAGTTTCCCAAGAATTGTTTCTGTCAGAAAGTTTTGTCATTATATCTTGTGCTTCTTCTTGAGCAGCAATTTCCATTTTGTTTTGTTTGTCATTCAAGCCTTCATCTTTAACTTTTTCTTGAACGGCAAGCGTATTTTGATCCAAAAAGTCTTTGACTTTTTTATCATCAATGTTTTGTTGAACTAATGATATTCCGTTTTCGTCAAATGCTAATTTGAATTGTCTTACACCTGCTTTGTCACTGTAAATATTATTTTCAGCATCAACCAAGCTTAATGTTTGATAACGCTTTTGATAAAAGCCGTCTGCATTTTTAGAACCATAATCATTAGGCAGTTCAATTGCTAATTTTGTTGGTACTCCATTTTCATTGTATTTTGCACTCTTAGGTACTACAAGATTTGTTTCCCATTGGTTTTGTGACGTGATACGTTGGTTTGAACCGGTTTCATCCACGTTAACCTTTTTATTTTTTGCAAATATGTCGCTAAATTTGGGAACCTCAACTTCAGGAGTATTTTCAGGTTGTTTCTGAACAACTTTAACTTTATCAGGTTCAGCAGCTTGTTTCTGAACAACTTCAACTTTATCAGGTTCAGCAGCTTGTTGAATTCCTAATTCTTTTAATGCTTTTGTCGTGTAGTCAGATAAAACATTTTGTTGTGCATTATATTTATAATATTTTCCTTTTCCGTCAACAAAATATTCGCCTTCGGGTTGTAAAAATCTTGTAGGTTGTGCATCTTCACTATCAAGGCCTTCTTTGCCTTCATAAAGGATAATACCTGTTAAATTACCATCTATATCTTTTGCCTGACACATTCTTAAAGTTTGTGCTGCAGTTTGACCACCTTCAATATCTGGGTGAATAACACCTAGTGGTCTATTGTAGTTTAATCTATTTAATGTTAAATAAGCCTGTAATTCATCATCAGTTACCCCAAATCTGCTTAAATCTGCTTTGATTTCATTGGCAATGTCATCATATGGTTCCTTACCAACGAAGAAATCTAAAGCAAGAGATTTTCTTGCGGTTTTAACATCTTCACCTTTAATATTTGTGTATTTGTCTAAAAACGCCTCTCCGCCTTCCATTTTTGAATATCTTCTAATCTCAGCTCTGGATAAATTGATATCATCAGTTGATCTTAAAGCTTTTTTTTCAGCTCGGTTTAAGTTGCCATCCTCTTTAAAAATAGTGTTAGGATTTACCTTTTTTGTTTGATTGGCCTGATCCGTCGTAGCAGTATACTTCACATTACTGCCCAAATTGACATTTTCGACATTTGACATAAGTATTCTCCTTTTTGTTTATACTCTCAGCACACATTGCTCATAAAATAGTAAAAACATTTGCAATGTAAGAATTGCTTGACCATTAGCAGATAATAGGACTATAACATTATTATAATTGGTTTGTAGCTATATTTACATTTTTTAACATGATATTATTTTTTAATAGGCAGATATGATTGTGGATAACTGTAATCTTCTTTAAATCCTAAATTTCGATACATTTTTAATGCTTGAAAATTATTAGTCTCAGTGCAAGTATTAATTTCTGTTATAGGGCGTTCGGAATTTTCTACCCAGTCGATTATTTTATCCATAGAATATTTAAGCATCATTTTAGAAAGGCCACGTCCTTGATGTTCTTTTTTTATGGCGACAATAGGAATGTTAACAATTTGTCCGCCGGTTAGATTCATAAAGCAAAAACCAACAGGATTATTATCGCACATTAAAATACTTGAAGCTTCAGGTAAAAATTCAGCATATATATCTTTTGTAATTTTGTTTAAAATGTCATATGTTCCGTCCAATGTCTGAAATCTTGGGTCAAAAAGTGCATCAGCACTTGTTTCAAAAGCTTCTTGCACTATATGAATTGCTTCATCAAAATATTTTTCATCCCATTGAATTACACTATAGCAACTTGGCAGATTTCTTAGTTGTGTCATTTTTAAAATCTCTCTGGAATTTGTGCCATTCATCAAAAAGCGTAAGACAGCAATTCCGACAAATTTAAATCCAAAACGCGCAATTTCGCCTATCAATGTCTTTTGTGCGCCTAACATTGGGTAGCATACGACCTTGTCTTTGCGTTCCTTTTGAGTTTCTTTTAAAAATTCTTCAATTAAATATTTGCTTCTTATTAAAAAATTTTCCATATTAAGCGAATGAATTATATTCAATTCAACTGCTTCTGAAATCATTGTTGTATAAACTAAAAATGCTGTAGGGATAGTATCTTCTAATAAAACAACGCATTTTATCAGTTCTTTTTTTACTGAATCAATAAAATCGTCAAAAGTTAAAGGTTCCAGTTCAAAATTATAATCCGTTGTTGCACGGGTTCTAAAGTCTTCATATACAGGTTCGAATCCTTTATAATCTTCTTCTGATAAAAGTTTTGCTACAAACTCTGTCATAATTTTCCCTTTAAAGCATATGATGCATTTTATCTTTTTTGGTTTCCATATATCTTTTATTATACTTGTTAATCTCAGGTGTCAATTTTATTATCTCATTAACATTAAGTCCATAGCCTTTGAGAGCTATAATTTTCTTCGGATTATTTGTTATAAGATTAAAAGTATTAAAGCCTAAATCAAGTATGATTTGTGCTCCATCACCATAGTTTCTTAAATCGGATTTAAAGCCGAGAGAATGATTTGCCTCAACTGTATCTTGACCGCATTCTTGAAGTTTATAGGCTTTTATTTTATTAACCAAACCTATACCTCTGCCTTCGTGGCCTCTCATATATATGACGGCCCCCTTACCGTAATCGTTGATATAGCTCATTGCACTATGTAATTGTGAATTACAATCACATTTTAAACTATGGAAGATATCTCCGGTCAAGCATTCACTATGAACTCTAATTGCCGGAATTTTATCGCTGTCGTCATCTTTAACAAGTGCTGCGTATTCCATACCTGTTAAATTATTTCTGTAACCGTATATCATAAATTCACCGTATTGTGTTGGCAAAAATGCTTCGGCTTCACGGGTCACAATTCTTTCTGTTTTTAATCTATATGCAATAAGTTCAGCGACAGAAATAAATTTTATTCCGTGTTTATCGGCAAATTTTCTCAAATCATCACGACGCATCATGTGCCCGTCAGAGTTCATTATTTCGCACATAGGGCCTGCTAAGGTGTGTCCGCAAAGTCTTGCCAAATCAACTACAGCTTCGGTATGTCCTGTTCTTTGTAAAACTCCGCCGGGTCTTGCAACACATGGAAAAAGGTGCCCAGGGCGTCTTAAGTCTGAAGGTACTGCATCCGGTGCAAGTGCAACTTCAATTGTTTTTGATCTATCATAAGCTGAGATTCCTGTTGTAACACCATATTTTTCGGCAGCATCAATACTTACAGTAAAGGCCGTTTTCATCCCTTCATTGTTTTGCTCAACCATCTGTGGCAAATCTAATTTTTCTGCGATTTCAGGTGATATTGCAAGGCAAATCAAACCTTTTGCTTCATTTGCCATAAAATTGATAACCTCAGGTGTTACCATTTGACCAGAGCATATTAAATCACCTTCGTTTTCACGGTCTTCATCGTCGGCTACAATCAGCATTTTGCCGGCCTTAAAGTCCTTTATTGCATCTTCTATATTATCAAATTTAAAATCTTCCATATCACATAAACCCATTTTCTAACAAAAAGTTTTCATTTATTCTGCTTTCATTATGCTCTGTTAATAAAAATTTTTCAACATAACGTCCCAAAATATCAGTTTCAATGTTAACAAGATCACCTATTCTTAAATATTTCAAATTAGTATTTTCAAGAGTATGCGGGATAATGGCAACGGAAAAGATGTTTCCTTCAAGTTTTGAAACAGTTAGGCTTACCCCATTTACAGTAATAGAACCCTTGTAAACTATATACTTGCTGTCAGGGACCTCAAATGACATATCTCCAAGGTATTTTGCTGTCATATCAATGTGTCCTTGAACAATGTGTCCTCCCATTCTTGTTGAGGGTGTCAGAGCTCTTTCAAGATTAACAATGTCGCCTGATTTCATAGAGTTGAAATTTGTAATCTTAAAAGTTTCTTCACTCACATTTGCAGAAAAACGATTTTGTCCGATTGAAGTAACTGTTTGACAGCAGCCATTAATCGCAATACTATCGCCAAGTTTTGTGCCTTCTAAGACTTTTTCACATTGAATAGTGATTATAGAGCCTTCAATGTTTTTTAATATCCCTGTTTCTTCTACTATACCTGTAAACATATTTTCATTGTAACATAAATTTCTGATAATCCGATAAAATTGAATATTTTTCATGTTTAAAGTAATATTTTTTTGTAAATGTTACGAAAAAAAGGAGAGATATTATGTCAAGAAAACCAATTATTGCAGGAAACTGGAAAATGAATTTACTTCAATCAGAAGCAAAAGAACTTTTTGAAGGTATTAAATCATTTGTAAACGATTATACAGCATCTCAATTACCAACAGTTATTATTGCACCTACATTCACATCTTTGTGTGCAGTTGATTCTGTAAAATGCAACTGTGGATGTGGTGGCAATAAAATTTCTGTTGCTGCTCAAAACTGTCACTGGGAAAATTCCGGTGCATACACAGGTGAAATTTCAGTTGCTATGGCAAAAGATGCAGGCTGTGATTATATTATTATCGGTCACTCAGAGAGAAGACAATATTTTTCTGAAACTGATGAAATGATTAACAAAAAAGCAAAAGCAATTCTTGCAGGCGGCTTAATTCCTATTATCTGCTGTGGTGAAACTCTTGAACAACGTGAAGCAGGTATAACTGATGAACACATAGCTTCTCAAATCAGAGCTGCATTGTCAGGTATTTCATCAGAAGATGTTGCAAAATCAGTTATTGCATACGAACCTATTTGGGCAATCGGTACAGGCAAAACCTGTGATTCTGTAGAAGCTAACAGAGTAATTGCTATGATCAGAAACGTAGTTAAAGAAGTTGCAGGTGAATCTGCTGCTGATTCTATCAGAATTCTTTACGGTGGTTCTGTTAAACCTTCAACTATTGAAGAACAAATGGCACAATCTGACATTGATGGTGCTTTAGTTGGCGGTGCTTCCTTGAAAGCTGACAGCTTTAATGAAATTATCGCTAATACAATGAAAGTAGCTGTTTAATTTTTTATAAAAACAAAAAAGAGCCTATTATTAGGCTCTTTTTTGTTGCAAATTTTTAGGTAATTTGTTATACTACTTAAAAGAAGGAGGCTGAATATGTTCATATATGTAAAGCACAACGGGGGGGGGCAACTCCTTTAAGTAGTAATAATGAAGATCTTGACACTATAGTAGACAGAAACTATAATTCTAATATGAAGAATTATAGATTAAGAAAAGGTTTTACACTTGCTGAAGTGTTGATAACTTTGGCAATAGTAGGAATAGTAGCGGCTTTGACAATACCTACGGTATCAAAGAACATACAGCATGCTGTATTAAAGAACCAATTCAAGAAGTTTTATAGTACATTTACTCAAGCTATATCTGCTATACAAGCAAAAAATGGCAGACCTGTAAAATGTTATTATTGGGATATCAGTCCATATGATGGAAAGTGTACTCCTGTTTGTTCATTAAAAAATGAATATGGTACATGTATAGGTGGGTATATTTGTGAAGAAACCGGAGAACCTACTCCTTCGGATTTTAACGGAGCATATAGTGAGTGTAGTGAGTTTTATGAAGAATTATTTTTAAAAACCCTAAAAACTTCAAAAATATGTGAAAATAATGCTTACGAACAGGGTTGTCTTCCCAAAGATTTTCGAGGTGCTGATGTTGCTAAGTCAGAGCAGAGCCCTGATCAAGAATATGATCCAAATGCTCTTTTTTCGGATAGTAATATAAAAAATGTTTATCCGGTTATAGTTTTGTTTGATGGAACGTACATTATTAAGTATTTCAGTATGACTGGCGGTAACCCGATATTCACTGTTGATATAAATGGTTTCAAAGGTCCCAACAAGTGGGGATATGATATATTTTCATTTACATTGAGAGGTAGTGCTAATAACGGTATTCAAAAGCTAAAAACTCAAACATATGCTACCGAAAAAGGCGGTAAGACCTTTGAACAAATGTATAATGAATGTTTTAATTAAGTATTATACGCATTATAATTAATTTGTGAAAGAGTTGACAAAAATTCACGACATATTTTTTCAATACAGTTTTCAAATAAATTTATAATATTGCATAAATGAGTTTTTTCTTCTATAATTAGATATACGAAAAAGGAGAGAAAAATGGCACAACAATTTAATCCACAAAACGTAAAAACAAGAACATCAGTTTTGGTTTTTATTAAAGGTTCAACTGCACCTTTAGTTTTGTATGTTGAAAATCCTCAAGATTTGTATAATGAATTGACTCAAGCAATGAAGTCATCAACTGCAACATTCATAGAAAAAGAAACTTCAGGACCGTTGAAAAAAGTTTGTGTGATGTCAAATCAAATAGCTGCAATTGCAATGCAAGAGGAGCAATACGTTTAATGCACAAAGCTGTATCAATTGAAGATATCGAAAATGCAAAAAACAAAACTCTGGCTTGTAAGATAGAAGAAAATATTGACGGCATTAATGCTGTTGGTCCAATTTTGGCTGATTTAATCTTTACATCATTGGGTGATTTTATTGAAGTTAGAGGAAATGTTAAGGGAATTGTTAAGCTCGAGTGTGACTTATGCTTGAAAGAATTTGAGCACAAATTAGATTTTGATATTGATGAACTTTATGCAAAACGCTCACTAATAGAGGATCCCGAGGAATCAGGACAAGAGTTCGAAATAAAAGACGGTCAATTTGTTACGGATTTGAATGGTTCGGATGAGATAGATATTTATGACTTATTGTATCAATCTGTAATATTAAATTTACCAAATAAGAAAGTTTGTGGTATAAATTGTAATGGAGAGGATAAATTTTTGAAAGAAGAAGAAATGTCCGATCCGAGAATGGATGTTTTCAAAAACATCAAAATAGAAAAGTAGAAATATAAGTAGTAGAAATAAAAAGGAAAGAAAAATGGCAGTACCAAAGAAAAGAACAGGACATTCCGCACAAGGACACAGAAGAAGTAATTGGAAGGCAACAAAACCTGAAACGACTACTTGCCCAAATTGCGGTGAAACAAAATTAGCACATACAGTATGCACAGCATGTGGTTATTACAAAGGTAAAGCAGTAAGTATCAAGTCACCTGATTATGTTGAAACTTCTGCTGAAAAGCAAAAACCTGCTAAGAAATCAGCTGCAAAAGCTAAAAAAGCTGAAAAAGTTGAAGAAAAGGTTGAAGAAGTTAAAGAAGAAAAAACTTTAGAAGCTGAAGAAGCAAAAGCTGAAGTTGTAGATGAAGAAAAAGTAATCGAAGAAAAAGAAGCTGAATAGGCTTTAACCCAGACGTCGTAAAATGGGATTCCCCGCAAGAAATTGCGGGGAGACGAAAGGGAATAGTTGACTTAGGAGAGGGAAAATGACAAGAATAGCAATTGATGCAATGGGCGGTGATCATGCTCCACAAGAAATAGTGGCAGGTGCTGTATGGGCGGCACAAGAGTATGGTGTGGCTTTAGAGTTGGTTGGTAAACAAGACCGTATTGAACAAGAATTAGACAGAATTTCTCATGAAGGTTTTTATTCAGATTGTGGTAAAGCCGGCAAACAACGTCGTATAAAGATTGATACTTCTAAGTTAGATATAAAAATTACCCATGCTTCTGAAATTATTGAAATGGGCGAAGCTCCGGGGCAAGCTATAAGAAAAAAGAAAAAGTCATCAATTGTTTTGGCGGTTGATGCAGTAGCTACAGGAAGCTCTGATGCTGTTGTGGCAGCTGGTTCAACAGGAGCTGCTATGGCCTCAAGCTTGTTTGGCTTGGGTAGAATTCCTGGAATTGACAGACCTGCTATTGCTGTTACTTTGCCTACCATTAAAGGTCCTATAGTTGTTATAGATGCCGGAGCTAATAGCAATTGCTCTCCTGAAATGCTTTATCAATTTGCGGTTATGGGTACAACTTTTTCTAAAAACGTTCTTGGAATTGAGCATCCTAGAGTTGGTGTTTTAAATATTGGTGAAGAGGCAGGCAAGGGCAATGAATTAGCACAACATACTTATAAATTGCTTGAAGAACATCAAGAAAGAATTAATTTTGTCGGAAATATTGAAGGCAAAGAAATTTTCTTGAGCGTTTGTGATGTTGTTGTTTGTGACGGATTTGTAGGTAACGTTGCATTAAAGGTTACTGAAGGTACTTCTCAAATGTTGTTTAGAATGTTGAAACAAGAGTTTAAAGCTGATTTGCTCGGTAAGATTATTGGCTTGTTGGCTAAACCTTTTATGAAGAGAATTTATACCAAAATCAATTATGAAGAATTTGGTGGGGCTCTTCTTTTGGGTGTTAAAGGAATAACGGTAATTTCTCACGGTAGAAGCAAGGCTTATGCAATTAAAAATGCAGTAAGAGTTGCTAAAGATGCCGTAGAAACCGGTGTTAATGAAAAAATTGCAAAGTTTTATGAGGAATAATAACATGACAAATAGTTACATACCTGTAAAGATTGCGGGTGTAGGATATAGCTTGCCGGAAGCTGTAGTTACAAACGATGATTTGACAAAGTTATATGAAACTTCTGATGAGTGGATTTATACAAGAACCGGTATTAAGGAAAGACGTTTGGTTTCCGGTGATGAGGATGCTATTGATTTGGGCTTTGATGCTGCGAAAAAAGCTCTCGATAAATCTGGGATTAAGCCTGAAGAGCTTGATTTAATTATTGCCGCATCATCTGCTCCGCCACAACTTTATCCTGCTATTGCTTGCCATATTCAATCAAGATTAGGAATTGAAACGGATATTCCTGCGTTTGATATTACAGCGGCATGCTCAGGGCTAATTTATGGTATGCAAGTTGCAAAAGGCTTTATCAATTCAGGTATTTATAAAAATGTTTTGATTGTAGCTACCGATAACAATTCAAGATATTTGGATTGGTCAGATAGAGGTACATCAATTCTTTTCGGTGATGGCGCAGGTGCTATGGTTATGACAGCATCTGATGACGGTTTGGATGACATTTTGTCAATCGATATTAAGGCTAAAGGTTCTATCGGTGAATTGATTTACAAAGACAATGTTGGTAAGAATTGTCCGCTTGTTGCACCTTGTACTGAAAAAGATGGATTTATCCATATGAATGGTAAGGAAGTATACAAATTTGTAGTAAGAATTCTTCCTCCATATATTGAAGAAATTATTGAAAAGTCAGGATTAAAAGCTGAGGATATTGATTATCTAATCCCTCACCAAGCTAACCTAAGAATTATCCAAGCTGTTCAAGAAAGACTTCAATATGCTGATGAAAAAGTAATAACAAATATTAAATATTACGGTAACACATCTGCTGCATCAGTTCCTATTGCATTAGCAGAAGGTGTGGAAAAAGGTACTGTAAAACTCGGCAGAGACAAAACAGCAATCCTTTGCGGTTTTGGTGCCGGCATGACATGGGGCGCTGCAATTGTAAGACTCCGTGAAGGTATTTGTTAGAGTCATTAACATTTCAAAAATTATTAAAAGCGTACTTAGATTGTCGCAGAAGGAAGCGTAATACTTTTAATGCGTTAAAATTTGAGTTTTGTCTAGAATCAGAAATATTTGTATTATATGACCAATTAACAAAGGGTGAGTATAATATAAAAAAAGGTATATGTTTTTTAGTATATTATCCGAAAATCAGGGAGATATGGGCAGCTGATTTTCGGGACAGAATTGTGCATCACCTTGTATACAACGAAATCTGCGAGAAGTTTATAATCGTTTTATAAAAGATACATTTAGCTGCATACCTGAACGTGGTACCTTAAATGCATCCAAACAGCTTGGGTCTTATGCAAGAAGCATTACAAACAATTATAGTGTGCCTGCATATTATTTAAAAGCTGATATAGAGAATTTTTTTGTAAGTATAAATAAAGACATTTTATATGCAGAGATTGTAAAATTAGTTAATCAGGATTGGGTATTAAGTCTTATTCACCGGATTATATATCATGATTGCCGTAAAAGAGTTATATTAAAGGTTTCAAAAGTTGGATTTAAGAAACTGCCAAGGAAAAAGAGTCTGTGGTTCGCACCTGACAATCAAGGGCTTCCAATAGGAAATTTAACGAGTCAGTTTTTCAGTAATGTATACCTGAATGTGTTGGATCAATATATAAAACATCAATGGAGGTGTAAATATTACTGTCGATATGTAGATGATTTTATAATATTAGATAAAGATCCTCACAAGCTGAACGAAATTCACAAAGATCTTACACGATTTTTAAAAGAACGTCTTAAGCTGAATCTTCACCGGAATAAAAAATCAATAAATAAAATTGAGCGTGGCATTGATTTTGTAGGATTTAGCGAAAAACCATACAGAAAAATTCTACGTCAAAAAACTATAAAGCGCATTTTTAAGATTATACAAGAGTATAAATCGGATAAATATTGGTATTGTGAAAAAGAACGCAGGAAATTTATACAACGTATAAATAGTTATCTTGGAATGATGCGGCATACAAGCGGGTATAAGTTAAGGCAAAAGATTTGCTGGGCATGTATTAATTTATTTATATCTTGTGATGAAGATTTTACAAAACTTATTTTTAAATAATTATTTGTTACAATTTTGCAATATTTAGATAAAATTTGAAAAACAGGGTATAGTTATAAATATCAGAGATACAAGTATTGTTTTAGAGGAGTATAGTATGGAAACAATGAAGTACAAACTAAGACGAAGGGGGGGGGGCAACTCCTCTAAGTAGATATGATAAGGGTTTTACCCTTGCTGAAGTGCTTATAACACTTGCTATCATTGGTGTTGTTGCCGCTTTAACTATTCCAACCCTTGTTTCTAATTACAAACAACGAGCTTGGGATACTGCTGCTAACGTTTTTGAAAGAAAATTGGA
>CALVBY010000023.1 GCA_944325905.1 Candidatus Gastranaerophilales bacterium
ACCAAAAGTTTTTTGGGGCTTGATTTGTCTTTTCAATAAAAGTATTATAATTTATGTGTACGGTTTGCAAGTTATGGAGATAATTATGAAACCAATATTTTTGATATTTGCGCTTTTTGTATTCTTAATTTTGCCGGCACATGCCGGAAATATTCAGTATGGATATAATGCAAGGGGAGAGTATGTTCCCGTATCAATAGACGGTCAGAGAGTAAATTACGGCTATAATGCCCGAGGCGAATATGTTCCGACGTCAATCGGAGGCAATCGTGTAAATTACGGCTATAACGCTCGGGGAGAATATGTTCCGACCGCAGTCGGTGAAAATAAAGTAAATTATGGCTACAATGCACAAGGAAGATATGTCCCGACCTCTGTCGGCGAAAATAGAATAGATTACGGCTACAATGCCCGCGGACAATATGTTCCAAGAGCAATAGGCAACAGCAAAATTCACTACGGCTTTAACCCGCGCGGAAACTATGTCCCGACATCAATCGGACGTTGATTTGCCTTGTATTTCACAAGTTGTAATTAAGAAAAATTTGCCCTGCTATTTTAATTTTAAAATAGTTCATCCGGGCTAATTGACATGCCCTGTTTTTTTGTGCTATTAATTGGTTGCTTTTAGTGTTTTGTAACAAATTGTTTATTTGTTTGTTTTTTACTGACAAAAAATATTTTTACATCACTTCTATTAATATCGGCTATAGTTGAAGGAGAAATCATGCAATCAGTACAAAAAATCAGTTTTAAGGCGGAGAATTCCAATCTTTTGAAATCATACTTAAATCCGCCAAAAGTTGAGACCCCCGCAGTACAAACTCCGGAGCTTTTGAATAACACTCAGGATACAAAAAAAGCAGACGTCCCGCAATTGAAAGAAAGCCAGCCAGTTCAAGATACGTTCCAAAAAGAGGGTGTTTTGAAAAAATCATTCATGAAAGATTATGCCGGTGTGACGGCGCTTGCGGTTTCGATTTTGGGTATTCCGACAGCATACTTTGCCGCTCACAAGGCAAATGCTAAGGCTATCAACAGTGTACGAGATGCAGTTTCTGATATGGCCGGAAAACTGAATATTGATGAAAAGATTTCTAAAGCTGTTGAGGCGGCTTTGAAGACAACTAAAAAGCCTACCGAAGACCTGCTTTCCAAAAAAAGTAACCTGACAACTATTTTGCTCGGTATAGGTACCGGCGTAGGTATTGGTGAATTTATAAAAAATAATCGTGATAAATTGAAGGCACAAGGCTACACTGACGACGAAATTACAGATGCCGGAAATACTGCATCAAATATTTTGGAATCAGGCAATAATGCAAGCAAAAGGGCGGAAGACGCATATAGAATGGCAGCCGGTGTAAATTCAAAAGCGGATTCTGCTGAACGAATTGCAAACGATGCCAGAAATACAGCAAATTCTATGGATAGTAGAGTGAATGAAGCTTATCACAGAGCAGATCAAGCCCTCAAGGCTACTGAAATGGGTCTGAACCCTATTATGCAGATGTACACGGTTAGACATTATGATTTGAACTTGCTTCAAGTCCTTAATTATGCTAAGAAAATTGACTTGACCAGAACTGATGAGGTTCTTTCTTCTGTCAGAAATGCAGCCGTCAAACGTCTTGACAGATCAGCTGTCAATACGGTTAATGATATTAAAAATTATAAGGAAATGTACCCTCAATTGACCTCTACCTGGTCATTGACAGCGGAATATGACCCGATTAAAACAGGCGGCTTGGGAATTGTTCCTGTAGATTTACAAAACAACTTTACTAAACTCGGAATTGATATGCCAACGTTTATTCCGATGTATTTGAAGAAAAATCAATCAGAATTCAGAAAGCTTCCTAACCATAAATATTTATACAAGTCTAACGGCAAAAAATTTGAATTGACGAAACTTGCATCAACTACAACCCATGTATTCAGAAACGGTCAAACAAAACCTGAAAAAATAGAATACTACATGTATTCAGAACCGGTTGAAGGTGCAAATGGGGCAACTAAAAAATTGATATTTGTTAAGAGTGAAAACTACTTTAACGAAAATATATATGATTCAACAACCAATGCAGAAGAAACAGAAAGATTTGCATTATTCTCCAAAGCGGTTTATAAACTCGCAAAATTGAAGGTAAATCAGGCTCTGAATATTGGCGACGATAAAATGAGTGGTGTTTCTGATATGGAAATATATGACCAAGCTGCTTTTGATGGTTTAAAAGCTCCAAATTCAATGATTTTGAACGATTGGCACGCAGGCTCTATGGCAGGTTTGTTACGTTATAGGGCGCCTATGGAATACAATTACAAAGAAATTCCTGCAAATACTTATAATGCACTGAAAGACATGCCTTTGCTTATGATAGGCCACAACTTGGGCTGTCAAGGCAAGTCAAACGACGGATCAGGCAGTATTTTGAGTAAAAACAGAGTTACTGAAAACATAATCAATACACTTTATGACAGCTATGCAATCGCTATAGCAGAAAATGCAAACAGCGGCATTATGAATGATGATATGTGCAACACAGTTCTTATGAAACGTAAAACCGCAGACAAGCACTTCAACCACCTGTTCAACGGTGTTGCGCTTTCAGATTGGTTTGTACCTGTTTCTAAAAACTATGCGAATGAGGTAATTAATGATCCTGCAAAATCAGGAATACTTTATCCTCTATTGCAAAGAAGACAGCATACGGGTACTATCTCCGGTATTATTAACGGTTTGGACAAAGATAAAGTTGATATGAAAGCTGTTTCTCCAAAAAACTATGTAAACGGTTTAGTATTGGAAAAATATGACAAGAATACAAACATCGATAAAATTATTCAATTGCGTAAAGAGAATAAGAGAAAATTCTACGAAACATATATAAAACCTGTCTTGATAGATAAAAATTACAACAATGCTCCGGAAATTGTCAGACCGGGCGTAGGCAATATGAATATATCTGAAGAAGATTTTATGAATGCACCTTTGATATCTTTTGCTCACAGATTAACTTCTCAAAAAGGTTTGAGCATCCTGAAGGGCGCAATATTCAGATTATTTGATAATTGGGAAACTTTATTCCCCGGAAAACCAATGCCGTATTTCTTGGTAGGCGGACCTTCCGAGAGCGCAGAAGAATTGCAGCATTTGGATGATTTGAAAAATCCTGATTACGGTTCAAATAAAGCAAGATTAGATCATGTAATTGCGTTGAAAGGCAGTATGCCGAACCCTGCAATAATGTCTGCAAGCACATTCTTCTGTGCACCTTCTACTTATGAACCTTGCGGATTGACTCAGGGTGAATGCTTTGCAAAAGGTACTCCGGTAATAGTTACTGATACAGGCGGTTTCCACGATACAGTAATAGATGGTGTTACAGGTTTTGTTGCCCCTTATATTTCGGAAGAATCTTTCTACAACAAGCTTGTTGACGCACTCAATATGTACTATGACAGACCTGAAGATTATAAGAAAATGGTACAAAATGATTTGGAAATCGACTTCAGCTGGGCACAACCCGACAGACAGGGACCTATTTTTGAGTATACAGATAAACTCGGTTTTGATAGGGAAATGTTTGATGACATTGCGCAAGGTTCATAATCTATTCAGGTGTAAAAGATTAACTTTTATCACATTTAAAAAACAAGGCGTGTATTATGCGCCTTGTTTTTCGTATAATATCTTTGTGAAGTAGTTTATTAAGGGTTAAGATGGACAGATTTTTTGGAATTTTTGGGATAATATTTATTTTTGCAATCGCATATTTAATGTCAAATAACCGCAAGGCTATTAATTATAAGACCGTTGTGACGGGGTTTGTTTTACAGATATTGCTTGCGGTGTTTGTTTTTAAGGTGCCTTTTGGAAGAAAATTGTTTTTGGCAATCGGACTATTTATCCAAAAAATTCTTGAATTTGCAAAAGAGGGCGGCCAGTTTGTCTTCGGCGGTCTTATGGATGGCAAGTGGGAGCTTGCAAATGGCGGTCAGATATTTGCTTTGCAGTTGATAAGCTCTATAATCTTTATGATGATTTTAGTTAATATGCTTTACTATTACGGCATAATGCAAAGGGTTGTTGCTGTTTTGGGTAAGGGTATGAATAAATTGATGTCCGTATCGGGGGCTGAAGCTTTGTCAAACGTTGCAAGCGCTTTTGTCGGACAAATTGTTGCACAAATTATGATTAAACCTTATTTGCCAAAGCTTACAAGATCAGAGCTTTTGGCATCTATGGCAGGCAGTATGGCATGTATTTCAGGGGCGACAATGCCTTTGTATATCGGGATGGGAATTCCTGCACCATATATTTTGGCATCGTCAATAATGGCAGCGCCGGGTGCGCTTGTTATTTCAAAAATTGTTTACCCAGAGGTTAACACGCCTGAGACAAGCGAAAATTTCAAAGTTACATTCAGCAAAAGAAAGCGCACTCATGCTAACGTTTTTGATGCGATATCAGCAGGGGCGTCAGAGGGGATGAAGGTTGCAATTAACGTTACTGCCATGATTTTGGCATTGATTGCCCTTGTTGCTATGATTGATTGGGTTCTTGGCGGTGTCGGGATGCTTATTGTCAAGTATTTGCACGTTAATAGCTTTTTGGGGCTTGATTTTGCAAATCTTTCATTGAAAATGATTTTGGGCGAAATCTTTGCTATATTTGCATTTTTGATGGGGGTTCCGTTGAGCGAGGCTACCACTGTCGGAAGCCTTATGGGAACGAAATTGGTGCTTAATGAGATGGTTGCGTATGTTGATTTGACTCATCTTCCGCAGGCACTTTCCGAAAAAAGCTTTTTGATAGCAAGCTTTGCTCTTTGCAGTTTTGGTAATTTCGGCTCTATCGCAATTCAATTGGGCGGTATCGGAGAATTGGCTCCAAACCAAAGGAAAAACCTCGCAAGACTTGGGGTTCGTGCTCTTATTTGCGGAACATTAACCTGCTATATGTCAGCTGCAATTGCGGGAATTTTATTTTAAGTCAAATTCTTGGGTAAATGATCCTGCCAATGCTCGTCAAGGCTTTGTATAAACCTGTGAGCATCTATTACGTCGTCGTAATTTATCGGATCAGGGCCCTCAACAACTTCTAAAGGCTCTTTGACTTCAATTCCGGAAAAGCCTACAAATGCTACGCCAAAGCTTTTTCCGCAATTTGAACAGACAAGCTGTACAACTAAAAGCCCGTTTTCGGAGCGTTTTATACTAATGCTGTTTTCGTCAAATCCTGTTTTGCATACCGAACAACATAAATTCTCAAATAATACTTTTAAATTCTTTTCCATCATATCCTCTTAAAATTATACCAAAATTTCTGATTATTTTTTAATTTTTTTTCAAATATATGTTAAATATTTTAATATCATGGGAATAATATACATGTGACCAAAGGAGAGTGTCATGGAAGCTATTAATTTAATTTTATTCGGTTTTATCGTTTACACTGCGTTAATCGTAGTACCGAGCATCTGGGAAGAGTTAACCACTGAAGGATAAAACTTCTACAATTTAAGACGTAGAAATGCCGACGTTGTTCCGGCGCCGAATAAGGGAGTTTAGAGTGGTAAAAGTGTTTATTGTACGCTTAATAATTTAGGCGGTAGCTTTGCTGTGCAAAACTTCTTTAGTGCATTCGAGCGCAACGTCTGTGACAAAGTTCATATCCTCTTTTGAAATTATCAAAGGCGGATTGAAGTAGATTACGTTGCCTAACGGACGGAGAAGCACGCCTTTTTTGAGTGCTTTTTTATAAATCTGATAACCTATTCTAAGCTCGCTTTCAAAAGGTTCTTTTGTATTTTTATCTTTGACGAGCTCAATAGCATTGATTAAACCGATTGTGCGGACTTCGCCGACGTTTTCAAGCGGAAGGAATTTATCCTTGATTAATTTGGTGAAATAACCGGCTTTTTCGTTGGCTTTTTGGATAATATTTTCATCCTCAAGGATATTCAACACTTCCACCGCAGCAGAGGCAGCAAGCGGGTTTCCGCTATATGTGTGGCTGTGCATGAAGGCTTTTCCTTCGTTGTAGTCTGCATAAAATGCGTCGTATATTTTTTGTGTGGTGACAAAAAGCGCCATAGGCATATAACCGCCTGTAAGACCTTTGGAAAGGCACATTATGTCAGGTGAAATGCCTGCATGGTTTACGGCAAACATCTTGCCTGTTCTGCCGTAGCCTGTTGCAATTTCATCAGCTATAAAATGAACGTTATATTCGTCGCATAGTTTGCGAAGTTTTTTCAAGTATAGCGGCGGATAAACCTTCATACCGGCAGAGCCTTGTAATAGCGGTTCTACAAGAATAGCGGCGGTTTCATTGCCGTATTTTTCAAAAGTTTTTTCGGCTTTTTCAAAACATTCGCAGCTGCAATTGTCTCTGCATTTGCCATAAGGACATCTGAAGCAGTCAGGGCCGTCGATTCTTACTATATCGAGCAAAATCGGTTTGTAGATTTCTGAATACAAATCCACACCTCCAACTGAAAGTGCGCCGATTGTTTCGCCATGATATGCGTCAGAAAGTGCCATAAATCTCTTTTTTTGAGGGTTTCCAGTTTGATAGTGGTATTGAAAACTTACCTTCATCGCAGCTTCAATTGCGGATGAGCCGTTGTCGGTGAAATTAAATTTGCAAAGCCCTTCCGGCAATACTTTTGCAAGTTTTTCGCACAAGGTTATTGCCGTTTTGTGGGTAAAATTTGCAAAAATCACGTGTTCAAGTGTATCAAGCTGTTTTTTTATAGCATTATTAATCCTTGGATTGCAGTGGCCGAGAAGATTGCACCACCAAGAGCTTACGACATCGACGTATCTGTTGCCTTCAATATCATACAAATACATCCCCTCGCCTCTTTCAACAACTATCGGAGGCAGTTCTTCGTAATCTTTCATTTGAGAGCAGGGGTGCCATATATATTTCAAATCTTTTTTAGCCCATTCGTTCATCTATACCTCCTTGAAAACCCTTAGCAAGTCTTCTGTGTCAATCTGTAAGTCTTTTTCGTTGGCTTTAACCGTTGCAATAACTTTTACGCCTGTCAAATCCTCGATAACTTTTTTGTTATCTTCTTGCATTATATCACCATCGGTGTAGTTGTTTAAGATTATGCCTTTGACGTTTATATTTTGGCTTTTGGCATATTCAACGGTCAAAAAGGTTGAATTTATTGTCCCGAGGCTTGCGGGGGCAACGATTATAATATCTGTTTTTAATTCCTTAATCACGTCAGGCAAGAGAATTTTTTCTTCCGTAAGGTTAAAAGGGCAAATAATTCCGCCTGCGCCCTCAACCACGATGTAGTCAAAGTTTTGTTTTATATTGTCAAAATCCGCCTTGATTTTTGATAATTTAATCGGATTATTTTCAATTTGTGCTGCCAAATGCGGCGATACAGCAGGTTTGAAGCTGTATGATACATATTTTTGCGGCTCATCATTTATTCCGGCTGTTTTTAGCACAAAATCGACATCACCCGGAATAAGTTTTCCGCCTCGTTCTTCCATTCCGCTCAGGGCCGGTTTGTAATACCCGCAGTTTATTCCGCTATCGCGAAGCTTTTTTACCAAAAGTCCTGAAACATAAGTTTTCCCCGCATCTGTTCCCGTTGCGGTAATAAATATCCCTTTTGTCATTTTCTCTCCTTATAAATATGCGATAACCTTTTGGGTTATCGCATAATCTTTTTTTCTATAAAGCGCCGTTTCCGTCAAGGAAATAATCGTAGTGCCTTACGTCGTTGTAGTTGTTTATATATTCGGCCTCAACTTCTTTTTGAACTTGCGGAACTACTTTTGCAGCAACTGATCTGTTCTTTAACAATTTATCAATGCTTGGTTCCAAAGTCAATTCAAAGTGGAAACGCCCGTATTGTCTGTCTGTTTCATATCTGTTGTTAATTAACGGATAGCCCCAGTATAGTCTGGCGCTTAAATCGCCCGGAAGCTGAACTCTTAAACCCATACCAACTGATGCCAAGAAGTAGCTTCCGTCATAGTAATCGTGTCTTGCATCAGGAAATACTCCCGCGTGGTCTGCAAATACAACTCCTTGTACGTATTTACCCAAGAACGGTATTTTCTCGCCTGTTCTGGGACTGGTTATTTCTCTCGGTGAAATTGGGAAGATTAAATCAGCACTTGTGAAGTAACCATTTTTACCTATCAATATACCTTCAGAGTAACCTCTTACCGTAACCAAACCGGCTGCTTGGAATTGGTCGATGTATGGAATATCCTTGTTATTAGGAATGATTTGATAATTAGCTCTGACTTGTGCATAAACACCGTGTGAAAAATCGTGCAATCTCAACATTCCGCCTGAATACTTGAAGTAGCTTGATCTGCTGTCAAATATAGGAAATGCCATTGCCGCATCTTGGTTAAAGTACCAAATACCCTTTGGAGTATCTTTTCTTATGTTAAAGCCGATATCGGCACTTGTAACTTCATCCAATCCAAGTTGAGAACTTCCGATAAATTCTTTCAGTGCATCCATACCTGTGAATACACGTTTGTAGTTCAATGAACCGTATCCTTTAAGTTCAAATCCGGGTGATCTCTTTATTGGTTGTGTATAATACAATGAATACACGTAAGATCTTGTTCTTAAGCCTAAAGGAGCATATTGACCCCATTTAACTTTGGCAAATGTTGATGAAAAACCGAAACCTACACGTCCATCGTATTTGTTAACAGGGATATTATAATCAAAGAACGGGCTTGTTGCACCGCCGCTGAAGTAAGCACCTGCACTCATTCTGTCGCGATATCCGAACAAGCTGTCTGCAACTATCATCGGACCGCCTCTTAATTTACCTGTTTGATACCTTCCGGCGTTATCCATTACACCCATTATATGGAATGGAAATTTTTCTTCCGCTGAAAGTTCAATATCAGTTGTTCCGGCCTTTTCACCGGCTTTTAGGTTCGCTGAAAGTTTTACCCCTTCGTTATATCTGTTGAAATCAAGTACATCTTTTTCTAATTTGACTATATCAAACAGTTCGTGTTCTTTGTCCGGAATTCTATCCAGTATGTAATTTGATTTTGTCCATCTGTTTCCGTCAATCGTAACTTTACCGATACGGCTTTCTATCAAGTCAACGTATATTGCGCCGTTTTCAACCTGTTGTTCCGGAAGATACGCTTTTGCCGTTACAAATCCTTTTTTTGCGTATAGCGTATTGATTTCATCAATCATAGCTTGAATATCGGTTATGAAAAGGTTTTTGCCGGCGTATTTAGATATGATAGGTTCGATTTCTTCTCTTGTTAAAATTTCAGAAGGTGCAACTTCGATTGTGTTTACATAAACGCCTTTAGTTTCAAGTTCTTCAACCTTTGCCTTTATGACATCTCCGCTGCCTTCAGGTGCTCCTTGAATTACAGTACTTCCTTGCGTACCGCCTTGGAGTTGCTCACGTTGCTCTTGGTAGCGCTCGTAGTCGCTTTGAACATTTTTGCGTTCTTGTTCAAACTTCATTGTATCAATGTCGTGTTTAACATTTCCGCCGACATCACGGATCATATCCATTACACCTGCTGGAATATCAGGAGCTGCAAAGGCATCTGTTGAAATGCAGCAAAACGTTGAAAGTGCAAGCACTGCACTCAGAAAAACTTTTTTTGTGATCACCTTTTTCATATCTTATTTACTACCTTCTGATTTTTTTAGTCCGGCTACAACTATTCTCTTACTATAATGGCCGAACATAAAGTTTTTTTATACTTTTATTACAATTTGGTAACAAAAATTTATTATTTAGACAAAAATAGCCACTAGCCTGCTATTATTATAGTGTATTATTGCGTCGTTGTAAACTTTATGACGAAAAATTAATCTATTTATGTTAGCAAAAATACAAAAATCGTATATATAGTGTAGTAAAGGATTGGAGTTATGAAAAATAAGGTTAAATTATTAATTGTTTTATCAGCTGTAATTTGCGGTTTGTGCTTGAATTCAGCTAACGCTTCACAGGTTGCTTATGTTGATATTCCAAAAGTTGTCAGTTCATCTGCTCAGGTAAAAGCGCTTAAGAAAGAAAATCAAGCTAAGGCTAAGGAGCTTTTGGCATTTATTGACAAGGCAAGAAAAGATGTCGCAAAAGTTGAAGATACCCAAAAGAAGCAGGAGCTTGAAGCGAAATACAACAAGCAGCTTTTAGATAAAAAAAATAAAATGGATGAAGATTATTCCAAAAAATTAAAAGCTATTGAAGATAGCATTTCCAAGGTTATTGAACAAAAAGCAAAAGAGCTCGGGTATGATATGGTTATCGCAAAAGGTATTGTGCTCTATGGTTCAACAGATATAACAGATGAAGTTATTAAATTGGTAAAGTAGGTAAAAGATGATAAAAGTTTCTCCGTTTAGTTTTTCCAATTACAGACGCCCTGTTAAAAGTACGCCAAAGTACATTCCGGATAACCCTTTGTCGCCATATGTGTCTTTGGGTATGGATTCAAAAGGTATAAATGTTATTTCAAAGTTTTTTGATTTTATTGGTAAATGCTTGGAAAAATTTCGAAAATAATTTTATATAAAGATTGCTATAAAAAAGGCTCCCCAATGGGAGCCTTTTTTTTGATTATTTGATATCTCTGTAAGAATCCTTGAACCTGTCTACATATACTGTATGCAGCAATTCGTGAGCTTTATGCGAATTCGGATATTCCAAAAATTCATTATAAAGCTTTTGAATAGAAGGGTTCATGTGAGATTTTCTTTGCGGAAGTTCGCGGTCTTCTTTGTACAAGCCTTGAGCGCGTTCTTCTTTTATTTTAGAACAGTTAACGCTTGAAGGTTGACCTCCGCCGTTTATACAACCACCGGGGCACGCCATTACTTCAAGCATCTGGAATTTTGCTGTTCCGTCTTTTATTTCTTTGATGGATTTTTCAGCCTCTCTTATTGTAGAAACAACTCTAACAGTAAGTTTTGTGCCTTTTAAATCCAATTCAACTTCTTTACATCTTTCAGAAGTGCCTCGGATTTGTTTTATATCAACGTCTTGCAAAATCTCACCTGTTGCAAATTCATAGGCGGTTCTTACAGCAGCCTCTGCAACACCGCCTGATGCGCCAAATATCGTTCCGGCACCTGTGTATTCGCCAAACGGTGAATCGGCTTGTTCAGGTTCCAGTGCGTTGAAATCTATTCCTGCGCTCTTTATCATTCTGCCTAATTCTTTTGTTGTTAATACAAAATCCGTATCAGCAACGCCATTTTGTGACATTTCAGGACGAAGTGCCTCAAATTTCTTTGCAGTACAAGGCATTATTGCAACAACAGTTAAATCTTTTCTTTCAATTCCCAAAATCTTTGGTACCAAATCTACTAAAATCGGTGACTGCATTGACATAGGAGATTTGCAGCTTGAAAGATGATTCAACATATCAGGGTGCATTGTCTCCATATACTTAATCCAAGCAGGACAGCAAGAGGTAAATAGCGGAAGGTTTTGGCCTGTTTTTACCCGTTCCAAAAACTCTGTTGCTTCTTCCATAATAGTCAAATCTGCGCCGAAGTTGGTGTCGAATACCATATCAAACCCGACTCTTCTCAAGGCGGCATTGATTTTGCCGATAGTGTTTTCACCGGGTTCCAAGCCAAACATTTCGCCCAACGCAACCCTTACTGACGGTGCAATATGTGCAACAACTTTTTTGGAAGGATTTGTAATCCTTGCCCAAACATCGTCAATTTGTGATTTTATTGTTAAGGCACCTGTTGGGCAAACTGCAACGCATTGTCCGCAGTTTATACAATCAACTTGTCCCAAAGGACGTCCGTTCATAGGTTCTACTAAAGTTTTGGAGCCGCGGTTTGCAAATCCTAAAACTGAATGACCTTGAAATTCCGTGCAAGCTCTGACACATGCTCCGCAGAGAATACATTTGTTCGGATCTCTTACGATTGAAGGTGAGCTGTCATCTATCGGCAGGTAATCCTCTTTTTCTGCGTAGCGAATTTCTTTTATTCCGTATTCTTCTGCGTATTTTTGCAATTCACAATCGCCTGATTTGTCGCAGGTTAAGCAGTTTCTGTCGTGATTTGCAAGCAAAAGCTCCAATACGGTTTTTCTTATTCTTCTTGTTTTTTCTGTATTAAGATGAATTTTTAAACCCTCTTCAGGAGGCATTGTGCAGGAGGATTGAATTCCTCTACCCTCAACTTCCACAACACACATTCTGCAGGCGCCGAAACTTGATAAATCAGGGCGGTAGCAAAATGTCGGAACGTTCATCCCTGCCTTTCTTATTACCTCTAAAAGGTTCGGTTCGTTTGTAAATTCAACTTCTTTACCGTCTATAAATAATGTTTTTGCCATTTTTTTATTCCTTATAAATTATTTTAACTCTATTGCTTTGAATGGACAGCTCTTTAAGCAAGCCTCACATTTTATACATTTTTCCTGATCAATGTGGTGAGGTTGTTTAACTGTTCCCTCAATTGCACCTACAGGGCAGGTTCTTGCACATTTTGTACAGCCTTTGCATTTTTCTTCGTTTATAACGATTGTTTTCATTGCCGTACAAACGCCTGCAGGGCATTTTTTGTCTACAATATGAGCTATATATTCATCTCTGAAATATTTAAGGGTTGAAAGTACAGGGTTTGGAGCAGTTTTGCCCAAGCCGCACAATGAACCTTCTTTTACGGTATGCGCTAATTCTTCCAGCAAATCTAAGTCTGAAAGCTCGCCTTTGCCTGCTACAATTTTTTCAAGAATTTTCAACATATTCTTTGTACCTTCACGGCAAGGAACGCATTTTCCGCAGCTTTCGTTTTTGGTAAAGTTCATAAAGAACCTTGCAACTTCGACCATACAGGTGTCTTCCGCCATTACAACAAGACCGCCTGAGCCTACCATTGCACCTGCTTTTATCAAGCTGTCGTAATCCATAGGAAGATCAAGGTGCTCTTCAGTCAGACATCCGCCTGAAGGTCCGCCGATTTGGACTGCTTTGAATTTCTTTCCGCCTCTTATTCCGCCGCCTATGTCGAAAATGATTTCTCTAAGCGTTGTTCCCATAGGTACTTCGATTAGGCCTGTGTTATTAACTTCACCTGTAAGTGCAAATGTTTTTGTACCTTTTGAAGTTTCCGTACCCATTGATGCAAACCAGTCTGCGCCGTTTAGGATAATCAAAGGCACGTTTGCAAGTGTTTCGACGTTGTTAATAAGTGTCGGACGTCCGAAAAGCCCTTTGTTTGCAGGAAATGGCGGTTTTGGTCTCGGCATACCTCGTTCACCTTCGATTGAGGCAATCAAAGCTGTTTCTTCTCCGCAAACAAATGCTCCGGCGCCTTCTTTGATGTGTAAGGTGAATGAAAAATCGCTTCCCATAATATTTTTGCCCAAGAAGTTTCTTTCTTCAGCGTCTTTTATAGCTTTTCTAAGTCTTTGAATCGCAAGCGGATATTCTGCTCTTACGTAGATATATCCTTCATCAGCACCGATTGCAAAGGCTGCAATTGCCATACCTTCAAGAAGTTTATGAGGGTCGCCTTCCATAATACTTCTGTCCATAAATGCGCCCGGGTCGCCCTCGTCACCGTTGCAGACTACGTATGATTTACCGCCTTTATTGGCTGCCGTGAAACGCCATTTTCTGCCGGTCGGGAATCCGCCGCCGCCTCTGCCTCGAAGGCCTGATTTTTCTATTGTTTCAATTACTCCGTCTGGATTGTTTTCGCTCAAAACATTGTATAGCGCTTCATATCCTCTGACGGCTATTGCTTCGTCTATACATTCCGCGTTTATGTTTCCGCAGTTTTGAAGTGCGGTTCTTGTTTGTTTTGTATAGAAATTTATGTCTTCGTTTTTGTGAACGTGTTCACCTGATTTTGGATCTGTGTAGAGAAGTCTTTCTACGGGTTTGTTATTTCTTACGTGGCTTTCGTAGATTTCTTCTACGTCTTTGTATCTTACTTTTACGTAGGTGATATTTTTGTCAGGTATGATTACCAAGACACCTTGTTCGCAAAATCCGTGGCAGCCTGTCGGAACGATTGTCATTTTGTCGTAATCCGTCAAGACTGATACATCTGCGCCAAGCTCTTTGAATCTTTCAATAACTCCCAAGGAGCCGTTTGCGACACAGCCTGTTCCGGCACATACAAGAACTCTCAGGCCTTGATTTTTGATGGCTTCTTGCGCGCGTTTTTGTTCTTCTTTTATATCGATGTTTAATTTTACTTTTTCCATATTATTCTTCTTCCTCTTTTAAAAGGGTATCCAGCACAATACTTATGGCATCTGAAGTCATTTGCGGGTAAACTTTTCCGTTTATTACGACAACAGGTGCCAGACCGCATGCACCCAAACAACTTACGGTCTCAAGTGAAAATAGTCCGTTATCACTTGTTAACTGCCCCTCTTTGAGGTCTAATTTGTTTCTTATTGCGTTCAAAACAGGCATTGAACCGCGTACGTGGCAAGCTGTTCCGTCGCATACTTTTATTTCAAATTTGCCTTTCGGTTCTAATGAAAATTGTGCGTAAAATGTCGCTACGCCAAAAACTGTTGCAGGGGATAATCCCTCAATTTTTGTTCCGATATAAATAATTGCGTCCTCAGGCAGGTATCGGTATTCCTCCTGTACTTTTTGCAAGATTGCTATCAGGTTGGATTTTTTGTACTCGTATGATTCCAAGATTTCATCCAGCTTTTTTGTGCTAATCTTGCGGGAATTGCCTATACTCATTAATTAACTCCTCTTTGGTATCTTTGAGTGACCATTTCTTCCTTAACTACAAGCATATTATTGCACATTTCTCTTTTTAACGCAAGCAGTTCTTGCCTGTATAGCTACAATTATCATCTATTTAAACTATTGGTGTGTGTTGTACTATTATAATATTTTGTTACAAAATTCACGAATCGGGCATATGTCGCATTTGGGGTTAATAGGTTTGCAGACGTTTTGTCCGTGGGTTACAAGAAGGGAATTTATGTCTATCCAATATTTTTTAGGAAGTTTTTTCCTTAGTTCAAATTCTGTTTCCTCAGGAGTTTTAGTTTTTACATAGCCCAATCGATTTGAAATTCTGTGAACATGGACGTCGACACAGATTGCAGGTTTTTTAAAGCCTTCTGATAGTACTAAATTGGCTGTTTTTCGTCCTACTCCGTTGAATTTTACCAGATCATCTATCTCATCAGGAACTTTGGAGTCGTATTTTTCGACTAATTCTTTTGAAAGTTCCACAATCTGTTTTGCTTTATTTGCATAAAATCCCACGGGATAAATTGCTTTTTCGAGGGTTTTGACATCAAGTTTTGCAAAATCAGCCGGGGTTTTGCCGAGCTCGAGCATCCTCAATGTTGCGGGATAAGTCGTTCTATCGTTGGTTCTCAGGCTCAAAATACAGGCTATCAAAACGAGATAGGGGTCATTAAAGCTATCCATAAGCTTTACAAAATCGCTTTGCGGCTGGTCTGCTTTTTTCAAAGTTTCGACTATTTTATCAATATCAACCTTTTTTGACATTCAAAAGCCTTTCAACGTTTACCGTTGTTTTTAATTTAAGAGCATAGATATTGTCTTTATCAAATCTCAAAAGCTTAACGGCGTCTTTTTCGGTTGTAACAATGTTTCCGTCAATATCCACAAGGTCGATTGGTGAATATTGGTGATGATCGTCAAGAGCGATTTTTTTCTTGACATAGTATCCGTTTAGAAAATCAAAAAACTGCTGCGGCTGACCTATTGCACACATTGCAGTGATTGCGGTGCCTTCTTCCAAATGTTCGCCTGTTTTTATATTATAAATATAGTCAGGCTCAGTGTAGCACAATTGGGTATCGAGTTTGAGGTTTTGCTCCATTATTTGGGCAAACTTTTCAGCGTTTGTGTGGTCTGTATTTTTGCTTACGATTAAAAGTTTGTCAATCCTGTCGAGGGCTTCTGCGCCTTCTCTCAAAGGTCCTGCAGGAAGCAGTTTTTCGTTGCCCAAGCCCATTTTGCTATCCATAAGTACTATATCGATATCGCGGTGCAGTTTTCGATGTTGAAATCCGTCGTCAAGAATTATATATGTCACACCAAAATTATCTATAGCATATTTTGCGGCCTTATAGCGGTTTTTGCAAGTCAAAACGCATACACCTTCGGCTTTTTGTGCAAGCCAAAACGGCTCATCTCCTGCCATTGCTGCGGTATATTTTACATATTGACCGTCTGAGATTACGTTGACCTTTTTGTTTGAAAGTTTGCCGCCGTATCCGCGGGAGATTATTGCAACTTTTTCACCTTTTTTGTGAAGGTATCTTGCAATTTCTAAAACTACCGGCGTTTTTCCGACGCCTCCCGTTGTCATATTACCGACTGAAATTACGAATGCCGGAACTTTTTTGGGGCGCAAGATTTTTTTATCATAAAGCCAGTTTTTGAAGCCGCTTCCGAGTCCGTAAAAATATGAGGCGCCCTCAAGAATTGTCACAAACAAGCCTTTTGCATCTCGGTCATAATGTAATTTTGTTATTTTTGTCTTTATATTCATAGTTTTAGAACATCAATCTGAACAGTAAAAATCTTTTGTTTAATTTTTCTGAGAATTTTCTTAAATTACAAGTCGTAACAGAGGCATCGTCAATGATTGATTCCAATTCAGTCTTATTTTCAGGTGTCAGCTGATTAACAGCGGCAAGGGTTGTTGAAATATCGCTCATCGCTTTGTTTACACTGTTTATCGTTCTTGTCAAATCCTTTTTCAAGTTATCATCTTTTGTCATGGAATTTATGTAGGTGCTGATTTCGTTTACGTTGTGAGTGATTACTCTTAAATCAGCTGCGATTGCCTCTGCGTTGCCGTCATCCATGATTTTGTTGAGGTTTTTGGACAATAAATCAAGCGAATCGGCTGTTGTATATAGTTTTGTCTTGAATTCTTTGTCGCCGATTAGGTTGTTTATGTTTGTTGAAAGTTTTGAAAAATCGTTGCTTGTTCTGTCCAAAAGTGCTATCAATTCTTTCAAATCGCCTTGAGAAGCGTCGATTAGCTGGTCGAATTTTGCTATTGTCGCTGCAGATTGCGAAGTTAGGGAATTAATATTAGCAACAGAGGTTTGTAATTCGGCAATAACCTCATCAGACAACAAATCGTTTATCTTTTTGTTGGTTTCTGTCAAAGATTCTGCCGCTCTGTATTGCCATTCCATAAAGTCTGCAATTCTCATCGGCTCAATTATTGTGTAAGGTGATTTTTGCTCAGGATACGGCAAAATCGTATCGTCCAGCGTTGAAATTCTGAGTTTTTTGGCACCTGATTTGTAAACGGGTTTTCCTTTCATAAATTCAGGTAAAATTAGCCCCGGCAAATCAACTATGTAGTCAATTTTGTAAGCGTATTTTGTCTCAATAGAATCTCTGAGGTTGTATGGAACGGCATCACGTGAGATTACCTCAATGGATTTTACCTGCCCTACATCGTAATATTGGTCATCCAAGCGCATTTCTACAGGGTCATCTTTATATAAAAGATCTTTTGTTTTCATAGGTATATATAGGGTTCTTGTTTTTGGAGGGGTAATTTCCAAGAATAATTCACCGATTAAGCCTGATTGTTGGATTGTGAAAACAGAGCCTTTCGGAATTTTTATGTCAGGGTCTGTAATTACAAATTTTACTTTTACGTAATTGTTTTCACCCTCTACTACAGGTGTTATTCCTTCAACTTGACCCACTCGAAGCCCCATCATTTGCACGCCTGCTCCCGGTCTCATTCCGTTTACATCTTTAAATTGTATTTCTATTCTGTCGGCGTTTGAAAATGCTCTGCCCTTTACTTTTAAAATAACGCCAAATAGTAAAACAAGTGCAATTAGCGTTAAAAGACCTACTTTGAATGATGATGAGAACTTCATTTAATCCCTCGTTATATTTCCTACACTGTTATTGTAACAAAAAATATTATAAATGCAAAATATAAAAGATTCCGATATAACTATAGCGGAATATGTAGTATTTTATCCTACAGGTAATTTGCAAGAATGTTTTTTACGTAGTTTTGGGTTTCTTTATATGGCGGAACCCCGTCGTATTTATCCACAGCCCCCGGGCCTGCGTTATATGCTGCCAAGGCCAAAATGACGTTTCCGTTATATTTTTGAAGCATTGATTTTAAATATCTTACGCCGCCATCTACGTTTTGAACAGGATTATATGCATCAGTTACCCCAAGCCCCTTTGCTGTGGCAGGCATTAACTGCATCAAGCCCATCGCACCTGCTTTTGATTTTGCATTTGGGTTAAAGCCTGATTCTTGCTTGATAAGCGCTTTTACAAGTTTGTCATCTACCCCGTGTTTTTGGGCGATTTGTTCAACCATGTTCATTATCTGGCTCTTTGATGGGTTATTTATATTACCTATGTTGTTTGATGCTGCAGCTTGTACAAGCGCGTTGTTAAGTGTTTCTGTCGGGTTTGTTTTCGCAAGCTCAGCTTTTACATTCATTGTTTCAGGGTTCAAAAGCAGGCTGCCAAAGTTTACCTTTTGCGCTGATGAAAGCACTTTTTCAAAAGATTGAACATTAGGATTTGTAGGCGGTAATATGCTGTTTACGTTGTTTAAGTTATTTACGCCTTTATTATAAAAATTATCTAAATACTTATTCATCTGCATGGCACGCTGCATTGCTGCTGCCTGTCCGCCGCTGTTAAGCATTCTTTGTATCATTTCTGAAAACATAATCCTACCCTCAATTCTATTCTACACAGTTTATTGAAGTTTGGTATCATATAAATTAAGGATTTTTGAGCCAATGTCAATGATGCAGAAAGAGTTTCGGAATTGTTATTCTATAAACATGCAATCGCCGTAAGAAAAGAACCTGTAGCGGTTTTGGACGGCTTCTTTGTATGCCTTAAAGATAAAATCTTTTCCTGCAAGGGCGCTTACGAGCATCAAAAGGGTTGATTTTGGCAGGTGAAAGTTCGTGAGGAGCCTGTCTATAACCTTGAATTCATAAGGCGGATAGATAAATAATTCTGAATGATCGTGGCAGGCTTGAATTTTGCCGTATTTTTGAAATGCTGTCTCAAGCGTTCTGACGGTTGTTGTCCCTACGGCTGTAATCTTTTTGCCGCTTGCTTTTGCACGGTTTATTATGTCAGCGGTTTCTTGTGTTATTTCAAAAGTTTCGGAGTGCATTTTGTGATCCGTAATATTTTCGCATTTTACGGGTCGAAATGTTCCAAGTCCCACGTTTAAGGTTACGTATGCGATTTCGACGCCTTTGGCTTTTAGCTTTTCCAAAATTTCTTTCGTAAAATGTAACCCCGCAGTCGGAGCCGCAACAGAGCCTTCATCTTTTGCGTAAACCGTCTGGTAGCGCTCCATATCAAAGTTTTTTAACTCTTCATTTTGGATTTTTCTTTCAATATACGGCGGGAGCGGGATGTTGCCGACTTTGTGGAGAATTTCAAACAAATCCCCCTCGTAAATCATTTCCACAAGCCATTCTCCGTCTTCTTCAAGTCGTTTAATCGCCCTTACCTGAAGCTCGTCGCTTATTTTGATGATTGTATCAGGCTTAACCCTTTTTGACGGCTTGATAAGACAAGACCACTCCTTGCCGGATTTGCACTCCAAAAGAAAAACTTCAATTTTGGCGCCCGTTTCTTTTGTCCCATAAAGCCTTGCCGGAAGCACTTTTGTATTATTCAAAACCAAAAGTGTATTTTCATCCAATAAATCAACTATGTCGTAAAAATGCTTGTGCTCAATAGTTTGATTTTCACGGTTAAGCACTAGCATACGGGAGTTTTCACGCTTGTCGGCGGGCATCTGCGCAATTAACTCTTCGGGTAATTCATAGTCAAACTCTGACACTAACAACGGAATTACTCCTTTGAATCTATCTTTTTGGCATTTTTTAAGTCAATGTCGTCAACGTGTTGTTTTTTTGCAGCGTCTTCCAAATCCATTTGCTTATTAACAATTACTGTTTGCACGATTTGGATAAGATTGCTTGTTACAAGGTATAACAAAACACCTGCAGGGATTGGGATTATGACAAAAGTTGCTATAATCATTATCGGCATAAATGTGCCCATTGATTTTTGTATAGCTGCCTGTGTCGGATCTTGTGCTGCGGTGTTGTTTGCTGTTGCCATCATTACTTTTTGTGAGATAAACATTGTTAAACCAAAAAGTATTATCAAAAGTAAAACGTCATAGTGGAATGCCTGTTTTACCTCGATTGACGGAACTGATGCCGCTAAGATTTCACCCTGTCTTGTAAAGGTTATTTTTTCAGTTTCTTTTGTATTTAAATCAGTGATTACGACGTCGGCTTTTTGAATTCCTTGAAGCTGGCTGAACTTGAGGTTCAAATTGTCAAGGCTTATCTTAAAATCAATTGGTTCGCCGGGGGTTAATTCACCCTGAATTTCCAATGCTTGATTAGGTTTTGAGATTTTTACGCCCTCTAAAGTTTCATCAGCCAAGTAAACCGTTGCGGTTTTGCCGACAATGAATTTATCGTATTTTGAAACGCCCATCTCGCCGTCGTTTGAAATTCCGGCGGATGCTCTCAAAGTCGTATCAAGACGGTTTACAAATAAAAATGGTGCATTTCCTGCTGTTTGTATGAATAAAGGACTCATTAATGCCGAATACAAAAGTATGAAAATAGGCATTTGAATTAATAAAGGCATGCAGCCACCCATAGGGTTGAATTTGTGTTCTTTGTAAAATTCCATAAGCTTTTGCTGCATAACTTGCGGGTTGCTTTTGTAGCGGTCTTGGATCGCTTTTAATTTCGGTTGAAGCGTTTGCATCATACGCATTGAGCGTTGTTGTGATACGTTTAAAGGCCACAAGCATAATCTTACGATTATTGTAAGAACAATTATCGCCCATCCGTAATTACCTACTACTGAAGCGAGTTTCCCTAATAATTCTATCGTTAACGTTGTAAAATCCAATGTCCCTAATCCTCTTCTTTGTCTAAATATTTAAAAAGACCGTTTTTTAGGACGGTCTTTTGATAAATGGTCGGGATGACACGATTTGAACGTGCGACCCCCTCGTCCCAAGCGAGGTGCGCTACCAAGCTGCGCCACATCCCGTCAG
>CALVBY010000024.1 GCA_944325905.1 Candidatus Gastranaerophilales bacterium
TTTGTGAAGAAACTGGTGAACGTGTTCCGTCAGATTTTAATGGCGCATTTAGCGATTGTAGAGCACTTTCAGAAGAATTATTTTTTAACACTCTTAAGACAACAAAAATATGTGAAAATAATGCATACGGTCAAGGATGTTTGCCAAAGGATTTTCGAGGTGCTGATATTGTTAAATCTGAACAAAATCCAGATATTGAAATAAATACTAACATGATTTTTTCTGACAGCAATGTAAAAAATAATTATCCTGTCGTTGTATTGTCGGATGGGGTTTATATCATTAAGTACGGTAATATGTCTAATGCTGCACCTATATTTACGGTTGATATAAATGGCTTTAGGGGGCCTAATAAGTGGGGATATGATATATTTTCGTTTGGATTGTATGGCAATGCACAAAATGGGTTTCAAAAAATAAATACTCAATCATATGCTACTGAAGCAGGTGGTTTGTCGTTTCAGCAAATGTATGACGAGTGCTTTAGATAACATTTATGTTGTTTATATTTAGGTGTTGAATTTAAAACAAATTCTGTTGCTCGGTTATGATCGGTGACTTGTACCCAAGGTGCCTGTAGGTTTCGGGTGAAACTTTTCGTCCTCGCGGGGTTCTTTGTAATAGTCCCGCTTGCAGTAAAAACGGTTCACACACATCCTCTATTGTTCTAACATCCTCCCCGATAGCCGCAGCAATTGTCTCTATTCCGACAGGGCCGCCGTCAAATTTTTCTATAATAAGTTTCAACAGCGTTCTATCAGTTGTATCAAGGCCAAATTCGTCTATTTTTAATATATCCAAAGACTCGTTTGCAATACCTTCAGTTATTTTGCCGTCATATTTTACAAGCGCAAAGTCGCTCACCCTTTTTACAAGCCGGTTTGCAATACGCGGTGTGCCTCTTGATCTTTTTGCAATAGCTCTTGCACCTTTTTCATCTATATCAATATTCAAAATTCCTGCCGTGCGTTTTACAACTTTTGAGAGTTCTTCTTCCGTGTAAAATTCAAGTCGGTGGATTATCCCGAATCTGTCTCTCAATGGTCCTGAAAGCTCTCCGGCTTTTGTTGTTGCGCCAATTAGTGTGAATTTCGGAAGAGGAATGCGCATTGTTTTAACCGTTTGGCTTTTGCCTGTTGTCATATCGAGAATGAAGTCCTCCATTGCAGGGTAGAGAATTTCTTCGGCGACTTTATTTAGTCTGTGAATTTCATCTATGAAAAGAATTTCTCCGCCCTTTAATGACATCAATATCCCGATAATATCTCTTGGGCGTTCAAGCGCAGGCGCTGAGGTAATCTTTATATCTACTCCCATTTGCTCGGCTATTACCCCTGCTAACGTGGTTTTGCCAAGCCCGGGCGGGCCATAAAAAAGCAGGTGATCAAGCGGAAGTTCTCGTTTTTTTGCTGCTTCGATTGCGATTTTCAAGGTCTCTTTTAAGGCGGTTTGACCTATATAGCTATCAAAGCTTTTAGGCCTTATGCAATTTTCAAAATTTTTATCAAATTCTATCTTCTCTGCCTTAATAACAGGATTTCGCTCGGTTTTTTCTCTTTTAAAATCGTTATCGTCAGCGATTATGCTCATAAATTCCCCTTCTATAAAATATTAGCACAAATTTATGGCGCGGAAAAGTTTGTAAAGCTGTATTTTTGTTATTGTTTATTAATATTAAGTATGATATAATTTTGCTATGGAATGTCCAAAGTGTGGTTTAGAAATTGATGATAAAGCGATAGTCTGCCCTAATTGTAAAAAGGTGCTTAAGCTCGTTTGTCCGATTTGTAAGACTATTAATGATAGTAATACTTGTAAAAAGTGCGGTTACGTTATTGTTACTAAGTGTCATAATTGCGGTAAAATTAATCCTACTGCTAACAAAAAATGTACCAAGTGTAAGTTTCCGCTTGAAAAAAGTGTTATATTAAATGAATCTAACACTGATGACTTTGTCATGTTGACTATCGATTTCCCTAACCTTTCTGAAATGAAGGATTTGCTGGGATCCGTAAAGTTATATAATAAATTCAAGGTTAATTTAGACAAAGTTATTCTCGATTATACAAAATCCATTCGTTTACGACGTCAAATTATTGATAAAACTTATGTGATTAGGTTTGACAAGGACTATACCTTTAACGGTTCGGTTAATACGGCTGTTAACTCTGCGGTCGAGATTCTTAATCTTATTACCAGACTGAATTGTAAACTAACAAAGAGAAAAAATGCATCGGTAAGATGTAATATGTTTTTGTTGAAAAGATCAGTTGAAGATGATCCGAATGACTATAATTCCGGATTTAATATAAGCATGATTTATCAAAAAGCAAAAGATGAACAACGTGTCTTAAATTCTTTTCAAATAATAACGGATACGCCGCTTTTTGAGGCTTTGGAAAAAAATTATAAGCTTTCGCCGCTTAACTCTGTTTTAATTGACGGTGAAATGAAAATGTTCTACGAGCTGGATGTGAAGGATTTAATTGTTATTGATCCTACACTATTCCAAGATGAAGAAGAAAATGAAGTTCAGGTTCCTAACTTTGTTCAAAATATGCTTATAGAACAGGACAAAGTCGACGGTGAGGCTCTTATCAAGGCTGAGACGCCGCAAGATCCTGACGCTATTTATGATATTGAAACGATTAATTTTAATGAAATTAACTGTGATTTTATAAGAACTGAGAATATTGATGTTTTTTATCATATTGTAAACAAACTGCAATCGGTTCCAAGAGGAATTTTAGCTATTAAAGCTGCACCTATGTATGTTCCATACTCGTTAAAAATTATCAATGAGATTGAAGAATTGGGAATTTATCACAATATTATTTCCATAACTTGTTATGACGAGATGAAATATACTCCTTATGCATTTTTCAGAGATTTGGTTTCGGCTATTTTTGAATATACGGTTTCGCAAAAATTGTTTGCTCAAAATGATTTTTCAGCATTTTCAAATATTGATCCTGAAAATATGATAAGAGATTTGATTACGCTAAATGAGCGTGAAATAAAGGACACTATTGACACTCGAAATCAGTATTTTGATATTTTCTTAACACTTTTAAAAGTCATTCCTAATACTTTGATATTTATTGAAAACTTTGATAAAGTTGATTCAAGCTCTTATGATGTTATGAAATATTTATTTGAAGCTTTTGATGAGCTTCAGATTAGCTACCTTATTTCGTATGACAAAGACTTTTCTTTGCATAAACAGTCTCATTTCTTGCTCGCAAGACCTTATTATACGGAAATTACCCTTAAACCTACGCCGTTTGAGAAAATTATTGCGGATAATAAAAATTTCTATCGCAATATCATGAATGATTTTTATTTCCACCGTATTGCAAAGTATTCTTGCGGCAGTATTTTGTTTTTGGATATTGCTATTCAATATTTGATTGAATCAGGAGTTTACCAGTACAACGAAGATTCCGTTGAGATGGTTAACCCAAAAACAATTATTATTCCTTCTAATTTAGACAGATTATTCAGAAGAAGGTTAAATCTTTTGAAAGATGATCCTCAGACTATGAGATTTTTGGCATCAGTGTTGCTTTTGGGTACAAGAATTGACGTTGCAACAATCGATTCATTGGGTTATGAAAATGCTGAAGAAATTATAAACAAGCTTTCTGATATGGGGTATGTATATTTCTATAATAATTGTATGTATTTCCCGAACTACAATTTATTGAGAAGTAATTTGCTTGAGGTAATGAACAAAATTGATTTACAAAAAATTGCCAGTGAATTGTTCTCTAAAGTTTTTGTTGAAAATATGCCAAGTCCCGTTAAATCCTATTTGTATTCATTGCTTTTGGATGAAGCAAATGCATTTTTAGAGTGGGAAAAGCTTGCAAAAGTCAATTTGTCCTTAGGGGATTTCAGTGCATATTTGAATTGTTCTACTGAAATATTAAACCTATTGGAAAAAAAGAAGGTTACCGCAGAGTCAGATGAAGATGTTGAAACTTATAAGCTAAAACTTTATGAAAATATATCTGATAATTTGTATGAATATGTTCCTGAAAAAACGCAGGATATTGCTGAATTAACGCTGAAAAATCTTGAAAAAACAACGGATATTGATAAAATCATTTTACTTTGTTCAAAGATGATTCACGGTGCTCTGGCTTCTGCAAAATATACTCACGCTTTGTGTTTAACTCATAAAGTTTTGTCATTAATACCAAATGCTTCTATTGATCCGGAGGCTCCGAATTTTAATTTGTACTTCCTTTTAATGTCGCTGGTACATGTTGAAATTCTATTTAATATAGGTGCTATGGAAGATTGTTTGGCTGTCGGCTACAAGGTTCTAAATGTTATAAGTGACGAAAATATAGATAAACTTGTGCCTGAACATATGACAGAGATTCAGTTTAAAGATTTAGTAAAGAGTTGTGTAGGATATATTGCTTTGGCAAACGTTATCCAGTTAAAAGGTAATGTTGGAGAATTTTTGAATATTGCATATAGTTCATTGAGTTTTGTTCCTAAGTCATATGATATTATGATTCAGTTACAAGAACTTATTGCTGGACGTGAAGTATTCTTGTCGGAGGATATGGTCGGTGATGATAAGTTTTCTAAAGTTATCTTCCACGTGGCTAAGGCTTTTGTTGAGTTTAAAGATATGCCTGAACAATTTGCTGAAGAAGTATATCTGGCTAAGTTACATGCTAAATCAAGTAATCTGTCGCAAATTGAGATTTTCTGTGATTTGTTAATCGGTTATACATATGTTAATTTGAATTCATTCAAGAAAGCTTCGTCAATTATCTATAAAATTATTAAATCGGTTAAAAATCAAGGAATGTACTTGCTTCAGCATTTAGGTTGGTATTTCTTGAGTGAGATGAATATAAGACAGAAAAAATTTGATGTGGCATACGGTATGTTGAATAACTCCATCATTCAGCTAGAAAGATATGGTAAGGCAAGTGATTTTATAATTTTGCTTTTCAAATATAATATGTTCAAGGTTATGATGTTTATGGGTTATGTTGATAAGGCTCAGATTTGCCTCAACCAGGCATATTACATAACTCAAAAATACAATTTAAAATTTGAATTTGATGTAGTCCCTGAGCATTATTTATTGTCCAGAAACAGTCAGCCGGTTGAAGAATCAGAGGCTGAAGTATCAGACAGCAACGAAGAGACAGCAGATATTTCGGAAAGAGAGGAATAATGAAGGTTTTATTTGCAGCAGCGGAGGTTGCACCTTTTTCTAAAGCAGGCGGGTTAGCAGATGTGGTCGGAAGTTTGCCAAAATGTATTGAAGATGATGCTGAAATCGCTATTTTTACTCCGTTGCATGGGCTTATTGATGTTGATAAATATGGTATAAAAGAGCTCGAAAATTCCGAGATGTGGCTTACTTTTGGAAATCAGGGACATAAATTCAGGTTATTTATGTGCAAATTACCTGATACAAATATAAATGTATTTTTTGTACATAATGATTGGTATTTTACTTGTTTTAAAGAAGTTTACCCAAAATGGCTGGACACAAGATATGAACATGAAAGATATATTGCATTTTCACTTGCGGTATTGGAATATGCAAAGGCGCTAAACTTTAAGGCTGATGTAATCCATGCAAATGATTGGCATACGGCTATGATTCCTGTATATTTGCGCAGCAACTACAGGTATGATGATTTTTGGCAAAATACCAAAACTGTTTTTGAAATCCATAACCTTGCTTATCAAGGTGTTTGGTTTGAGGATGTGCTTGATTTTGCCAATATGCGTAAAGATATTGTCTATAACGAATGGGGTGTAGAGCATTACGGAAAAGTTAACTGGATGAAGGGTGCAATTAATTATTCCGATAAAATTATTGCTGTATCTCCTAACTATGCAAGAGAAATTTTGACCGGTGAATATGGTGAAGGAATGGATTATACATTGCGTATGAACCAAGGCAAGCTTGTCGGTATTGTTAACGGAATTGACTATACCGTTTTTAATCCTAAAACGGACAAGTGCTTAAAGGCTAATTATACATACAAAAGCCTTGATAAAAAAGAGATTAATAAAAAGGCTGTCTGTGAATATTTCGGTTTAAAATATAATCCGCAAAGGCCTTTGATAGCTTTGATTTCAAGACTTGTTGAACAAAAGGGGATTGACTTAATCAGGCACGCTGAAAATGATTTAAAGAATATGGATGCTGATTTTGTATTTTTGGGAAGCGGAAATGGGGATTACGAAAATCTTTTGATCTGGCTTTCTAATAATACTTCTAACATCCGCGCTTATATTGGTTATAAGGCAGATTTAGCTAACTTGATTTATGCAGGCAGTGACTTTTTCCTAATGCCTTCAAGATTTGAACCTTGCGGATTGAGTCAGCTTATTGCAATGCATTACGGATCTTTGCCTATCGTAAGAGCTACAGGCGGCCTTGAGGACACTGTTGTAGGTTATCCTTTGAATGATTCTACAGGTTTTAAATTCTGGCGATATGACGGTTGGGATATGGTTCAGGCTATTAATTGCGCAAGACATGTTTACAGTGAAAAGCCTACTTTGGATGCGATGAGAAAATCTGCGATGAAGTCTGATTTTTCTTGGAATAAAAGTGCTAAAAAATATTTGGAAATTTATCGCGAACTTGTTGGATAAAATTTTTATATGTGTATAAAATGTCGGTATGAATAATTACCTGAAGTTGCACATATCGGTTTTATTGGCAGGATTTACGGGAATTTTTGGGAAGCTGATAAGTTTGAATGAAGGGCTTTTGGTTTTCTATAGGCTATGGTTTGCGTTTTTAATTCTTTCAGTGTTATTTTTTATCGTTAAAAAAATTCCCAAAGAATCCTTTGCGGATGTAGTAAAGTTAATGGGTGTCGGCGGGCTTTTGGCGTTACATTTTTTGCTTTTTTACGGAAGTATAAAGTATGCAAACGTCTCTGTCGGGGTGGTTTGTTATTCTTTGGTGGGCTTTTTTACGGTGATTTTAGAGCCGTTGATTGAAAAGTGTAAATTTTCTTGGACCGACTTGTGTTACAGCTTGGTTGCGGTTTTGGGGATTGGTTTGATTTTTAATTTTGATACTCAAAACAGATTCGGGATAATATTAGGAGTGCTTTCAGCGTTTGTTTTTGCGCTTTATACCATTTATAACAAGATTATTGATAAACCTTCTAAAAGTATGCTTTTTTATGAGTTAGGCGGCGGTGCATTATTTGTAACACTTATTATGCCTTTTTATTTGTTTCATTATCCTGTGAAAACTCTTTTGCCTTGCTTATCAGATTTTTATTATTTAATAATTCTGGCATTTTTCTGCACAATAGGACTTTACATATTGCATATTCAAGTATTAAAGACAATTTCACCTTTCACAGTGTCTTTGTGCGGAAATCTTGAACCAATCTACGGGATTGGAATTGCCATGATATTTTTAGGTGAGGCAAAGGAGTTAAATCCGGCTTTTTATATCGGAATGTTTTTGATACTTGCCTCAGTATTTTTACAGTCATTTGCAAAGCATTTGTCCATGAAAAAGAAGGTTCTGCAAAAAGAATACTAGTTATATATTTTTCTGTTTAAATCGGCTTTTCTTATACGTACATTTTCCGGAGTGATTTCTACAAGTTCGTCATCTCCGATGTATTCTAAGCATTCTTCCAACGCCATTTGTTTGTGTGCTTGTAGCGTAACCATAACATCAGCAGTTGCGCTTCTCATATTGGTCAGCTTTTTAGTTTTGCAAATATTAACGACAATATCTTGCGGTTTGTTGCATTCACCGATAATCATACCTCTGTAGACTTTTGTTTTAGGTGTGATGAAGAATACTCCGCGATCTTCGTATTGAGCCAATGCGTACGGAATTGCTTCACCTTGTTCGTGTGCAATTATTGAACCGTTGCGTTGTCTTGGAATATCGCCTGCGTAAGGTCTATAATGCAAGAATGTATGGTACATGATGCCTTCGCCGCGTGTCATTCTTATAAATTCACTTCTAAATCCTATCAAACCTCTTGCAGGAATGTGGAAAGTCATCGTGGTTCGGCCTTTTGCATTTTGCATATCCTTCATTTCACCTTTTCTTCCGGATAATCTTTCAATGCAGCTTCCTGCGTATGCTTCAGGTACATCGACAATCAGATTCTCATAAGGTTCACAGTGTTCACCATTGATAGTTTTATAGATAACCTCCGGTTTTGATACCGCAAATTCATAGCCTTCTCTACGCATTGTTTCAATTAGAATTCCCAAATGCAACTCGCCTCTGCCTGATACCCTGAATACATCAGTTGAGTCGGTATCTTCAACTCGCAAGCTAACATTTTTTTCTAATTCATTGTATAATCTTTTTCTTAATTGTCTTGATGTAACAAATTTTCCTTCAGTTCCGGCAAATGGGCTGTCATTTACAGAAAAATTCATCTGTAATGTAGGTTCGTCGACATGGATTAGCGGTAAAGGATTAGGATTGTTTAAATCACAAATACTTTCACCTATTTGAATATCAGAAAATCCTGCAATACCAACTATATCGCCTGCTGAGGCTTCTTCAATTTCTACCCTGCCTAAATCCTTAAACCCGAATAATTTTGTTATTTTCCCGCGTTCTTGAGATCCGTCTGCGTGAACTACGCAAACTTGTTCTTGAGATTTGATTTTTCCGTTTGCAATACGCCCAATAACGATTCTTCCGACGTATTCGTTATAATCAAGCGATGTTGCTCTGAATTGGAACGGCAAATTTTCATCACCTTCCGGAGCTTGAATGTTTTCTAAAATGCAATCTAATAGAGGCACCATATCTTTTCGTTCATCGTCCAAATCTTTTATTGCAAAACCGTTTAAGCTGCTTGCGAATATGAAAGGAAAATCAATCAAATCTTCTCGGTCTGTTAATTCTGTAAATAAATCAAAAACTTTATCCAAAGCTGTCAAAGGTTCTGCAGCAGGTTTGTCAATTTTGTTTATGACAACAATGATTTTCAAGCCTAATTCAAGCGCTTTGGAAAGCACAAAACGGGTCTGAGGCATAGGGCCTTCAGCTGCGTCAACGATTAACAAAGCACCGTCAACCATACCCAACACACGTTCAACTTCACCACCGAAATCTGCGTGTCCCGGGGTGTCTACAACGTTGATTTTTGTTCCCTTGTAGTTGATTGAAATATTTTTTGAAAGAATTGTAATGCCTCTTTCACGTTCCAAATCGTTGCTGTCCAGTACTCTTTCTTCCACGTGTTGATTTTCTCTGAAAACTCCGGCTTGCTTTAACAGGCAATCAACCAAAGTCGTTTTGCCGTGGTCAACGTGAGCTATAATCGCTATGTTTCTTATATTTTCGTTTGTTGTCATAATTTACAATCCCTTTAGTGTATATTGTACACTTTTATAATAAATCGCTGATAAAAATTTTTCAACAGATTAATGTAAAAATGGTATTAATTTTTACGAGGTTTGTAAGCTATATATGCAAATGTCAGGCAAATTATTCCAAATAGTATTCCAAAGCACATTGTAGTATGGAATGCATTCAAAAATGCTTTTTCATAAATTTGAGAATGTGCCAAAAACAGTTCACGAAATTCTTCAAACAAGGTTATTGTAACAGCGACGCCCAAAATGTTTCCCATATTTCTTGACAGGGCCAAAATGCCGCTTGCTATACCCAAATCCTTTTTCTGAACACTTGTCATAATTGCGTTATTGGAAGGTGATTGGAAAAGACCGTTTCCTATACCCATAATGCCGGATGCCGCAATGATTTGCCACATTTGAGTCGATTTGTCAAAGGTGGTAAAGAATATCAACGCTATAATGTAAACTATCGGACCGGTAATCGTTAGGTATCTTGAGCCGTATTTCCCTGCCATGTTTCCGCTTATCGGTGCAGTTACAGAAAGAGTTACAGAATATGGCAAAATCAAAAGTCCCGATGTAAATGCGTCGAGTTTTAAAATTTCCATCAAATAAAATGGCAACAGAATGCTATTTGTAAACATAGCCATATATGAAAACATTACGGCTAAATTGCCGAATGTAAAGGGTTTTATATGAAATATAGAAAAATTTATCAGCGGGTAGTTTATACGATGATCTCTTATGTAGAATAAACTTCCAAAAAGTAATGTTATTATCCCAAGGGTTATTATTTTGATTGAAGTCCATCCCCATTGATAGCCTTCTGATATCGCTAACAAAAGTGCTAACAGACTTATTGTAAAATAAATAAACCCTTTGTAGTCAAATTTGAAGGATTTGACCGGATTTGTATGAGAGGGTAGTATTCTGTATGCGTAAAATGCACCGATAAATGCAACCGGAATGCAAGGTATAAAAACAGAATGCCAGCCGAATCTGTTTATCAAAAGACCGCCAATTGCAGGCCCCAGCATTCCCCCTATAGCAACTAAACAACCGTTAAGCCCTAATGCTTTCCCTCTTCGGGCATTTTTGAATATTGTCGCTATAATTGCCTGTGCGTTAGAAAGCATTATTGATGCTCCAAGAGCTTCAAAACACCTGGAAGCAATTAGCATGCCGTAATTTTGTGATAAAAAGCTCGAAAACGCGCCAAGTCCGAAGATTGTAAACCCTGTCGCATAAAGTTTATTTTTAGGAAATATATCACCAAGTTTCCCGAAAAATGGTAAAAATACTGTCAAAACCAGCATATAGCCAACCATAACCCACTGGATTTGAGATAATGTAACGCCCAAATCCTTGGACATCGGGTATAATGCCAAATTTACAGTCGAAGAATCCAGCATGCCGATAAAATTCCCGACAGCCGTTACTATAAACATTATCCATTTTATTTCTTTTGTAGTTGACATACTTCTTTATTATATTATTGCTTGAAAAAATAGTAAAGTAGGTTAAATTACGTTAAAGTAAGTTAAATTTTTGTTGCATTATGTCGTAAATTTGGGTATAATAGTTTCTATACGGGGGGAAGTTTATTTATGAAAAAAGATAATGAATTTTTGGGCTTTACACTTGCAGAAATGCTTGTTGTAATGTTGATTTTAACAATTGTTATGGCTGCATTTGCACCTTTGATGACGAAAAGGAAAACTGTAGACTTAACAAGTCCTTGGCGTTACGCTGCAAATAACAGCGACGCGTATTACGGGTTGAGTAATACGCAAACTGCAATGATTGGTCAAAATGCCAAAGCTGATTCTGACCCGGATACACGTTTTCTGATTAAAAAGTTAGATGACGGTCAGTCATATATAACTTTTAAAGATAATGGTGGTGGTATTGCTGCTAATATTGCAATTGATTCTTTGGATGCCGGTGGAACCATAAGGATGGGAGGCCCATATACCAGTGTGTCTTCTGATGGGTATAATACTGCATTTGGACTCGGGGCACTAAAAAGTATATCAATTGCCCGTGCAAATACTGCATTTGGTGCTGATGCATTGAATAAACTTTCAATGGGGAATACAAATACTGCTATAGGTGCATATGCGTTAAGTGATTCAGGTACTGATGTAAAACAGAATACTGCATTGGGCTATCAGGCAATGATAGGTGCTACAGGTTCGTCGAATTTGGCATTAGGTCTTAATGCACTGGCTTCATCTTCAGGTTCAAATAATATTGCAATCGGTACTGGCGCACTTAAGAATACTGGTTCTAGTGACAATATTGCAATTGGTAATAGTGTGGCGGTGCGTAGCCCAGGAAGTGTTGTTATAGGTAATAATGCTAATATAGGTAAGTGGACTAGTGGTGATAATATTGGTAGTATTGCAATTGGTAATAATATCACTACAGAAGGTGTTTCTAATATTATTATTACAAATGACATGAATAAAAATATACAAGCATTTTATAAGACTTTTATTGGTTCGAAGCTTTCAGAGATTGGTTTTAGGGATGACGATCCTTTCTTTCTCGAAAATAATATGACACCCATGGTCATGTTGGGAGATAAAAAAACAAAGGTTATCATACCCGGTGATCTTATGGTTATGGGAAATATTTGGTTTCACGCAAGGCCAACTAATAACGATAAGCGTTTCGAAATTGGTAGACTTACTTGGAAGGGTGGATCCTCTGGACTTGGTGATCTAGAGAATGTTGCTGTAGTAAGAAGTAAAAGAACATGTCCCGACTGGTATCCTGATGCTTGTATTCCTGATGTTGATTGGGATTCTGCTAGCGTTTTTTATGACTATTCGGACAAACGTCTTAAAAACATTAAAAAAGAGAGTGATTATGGTATTGATGAGTTAAAAAATATTAAGGTATACAATTTTACATTTAAAAATGATAAAAATAAAGAGCCACATGTTGGCGTAATTGCTCAAGATTTGCAAAAAGTTTTTCCAGAATCTGTAAAAAAAGATGACAATGGCTATCTTATGATTCGTAAAGATGAAATGTTCTATGCAATGTTAAATAGTATAAAACAGCTGGATACATTAGTTCATGGAATTATAAACGAAATTAAAATTGTTCTTGAAAAAATTACAGGATTAGACAATCGTGTTCAACAACTGGAAAAAGAAAATAAACTTCTAAAAGAACAGATTGAAGCGATGAATAAACGGCTTGAAAAGTTAGAAGATGATTAGTAATAAAAAAGCTCCTTTTGGGAGCTTTTTTATTTACTTAATAAATCTTTTAACCCAACCTTCAATAACCTTCAAGGGGGCTCTTGTGATTGCAAGTGTCCAGGGCTGAACATCTTTTGTTATGACCGTTCCGGCTGCAACATTTGCCCCTTCTTCTACGGTTACAGGTGCAACAAGTACGCTGTTTGAGCCAATTTTTACGTTATCTTTAAGAACGGTTTTGCTTTTTGTATTCGTAAGCGGGTTAAAGTTCGCTGTGATAGTTCCCGCGCCTATATTGACGTGTGAGCCAAGTTCGCTGTCACCTATGTAAGAGAGGTGTCCTGCGTTTGTATTTGAATCGATTTTTGATTTCTTAACTTCTACAAAGTTTCCGATTTTTACGTTATCAGCGACCTCAACGCTGCCTCTAAAATGTGCAAAAGGCCCGATTTTACAATTTTTGCCGATTTTATTTTTACCTTCAAGATAGGTTGATGGGTAAATTATAGTATCCTGCCCTATTTCGGTGTCATCAGAAATCCAAGTGCAAGAAGGATCTACAATTGTGACGCCGTTTTCCATAAGTGCTTGAAGTTTTCTTTCGTTCATCATTTTGGTCGCATGGGCTAAATTAATACGTGAATTTATTCCGTATATTTCCGCGTTGTCTTCTAAAATATAAGCATTTACGTTTAAATTTTGTGTTTTGCCCCATTCTATAATATCTGTCAAATAGTATTCACCTTGTGCATTGTTGCTTTTTAGTTGTGAAAATGCTAATTTTATCTTATCCCAGTTAAGGCAATAAATCCCTGCATTAACCTCTTTTACGGCCTTTTGTTCTGTTGTTGCATCTTTTTCTTCAACAATACATTTGAGGCTATTATCTTTTTCTCTTATAATTCTGCCGTAATTTGTAGGATTTTCAAATATCGTACTCATAACAGTTATATCTGAATTTACAGAATTATGATATTCTACAAATTTTTTCAAAGTTTCTTCTTTTATTAAAGGAGTATCTCCGCATAAAATTATTACCTGCCCCGCATAGTTTTCTAATTGAGGACAAACCATAGATACAGCGTGTCCTGTCCCCAATTGAGGACTTTGAAGAACGGTTTTTGCAGATGCGTAATTTTCTTTGACAAATTTTTCAACTTCCTCTGCATGATGTCCTACTATAACAAAAGATTCAGTTACGATGTTTTTGACGTTATCCAAAACATATCCTAACAAAGTTTTGTCCATAATTTTGTGCAGAACTTTTGGCGTTTCGGATTTCATTCTTGTTCCTTTGCCTGCGGCAAGGATTATTGATTTTAATTCCATAAAAGTACTCTCCTTTTGCACAATATTACAATTTCAAAACATTATTGTCAAATATAATCTCTAGAAAAAAAGCATTGCAACTCTATTGATTGCCCTTTTGATAAAATCGCCGCTTTTGTATAGAATTAGTTTACTTTTACTTATTTGATGCGGGCAAGGCAGGCCTTTTATTGTTCCAAAATCCCTGCATATTGGAGGTCTGTTATTGTAGATATTGCATTTGTAATTTTTATTTAAGAAGGCACAATAGTTATCGTCAGCGTATAAGTTTACTACCCATTTATTTTTGCCGATGGAGGATTTGCCTGCATAGCGAAGTGCCTTGTGTGATGTAATTGTAACTATGGCATCTTTGCAGTAATGATTATTCATTGGGGCACTAAACGGGACAATTGTTTTTCTAACTTCTTTTGATTTAAATTCGTTGTATAATTTTTCAGGTATAGGTGCGCTTGCACAGCAAATTGCCTTGCACTTTGGAATATAGCAGTACCTATTTTTTGCAGAAACTCTATTGACCATGTTTCTGTTAAAACGCCTGAAAAAATTTTTTGTTATTTGTGCTAAAATTATTTTATGAAACCTAAGAAAGCTGTAGTTGCGTTAAGTGGCGGTGTTGATAGTTCCGTTGCGGCAAAACTTTTATTGGAAAGTGGATATAAAGTTGCCGGTTTGACCGGAAAAATGGTTAATACTCAGGCGGCAGATGTTGTTTGCCAAAATGCAAAAGTTGTCGCAGAAAAATTGGGTATTGAACATCATATTTTGGATGTTACGAAAGAATTTCAGACACAAATTATTGATTATTTTGAAAATTCATATAAACAAGGCAAAACCCCAAACCCTTGTATTATGTGCAATAAATTCATAAAATGGGGCAAGTTATTTGATTATGCAACAGATGTTCTTTGTGCTGATGTTTTTGCAACAGGGCATTATGCGGATATTAGGTATGTTGACTGTGTCTATAAGTTGTTCCCTGCAAAAGATGAACACAAAGATCAGCTTTATTTTTTGTATCAACTTGGACAAAAGCAGCTTTCTAAAACGATTTTTCCTCTCTTTGAGTACGAAAAATCGGCAGTTCGTCAAATGGCATATGCTTTTGACCTTCCTCCAAAAGATTCCAAAGAAAGTCAGGATATTTGTTTTATAACAAAGCCTCTTACAACAAAAAAATACTTGATTGAAAAGTTTGGCGTAAAAAAAGGCGATTTTGTAGAAGTTCCGACAGGCAAAAAGCTCGGGGAGCACGAAGGAAGTTACTTGTACACAATAGGACAGCGCAAAGGTGTTGGAATTTCTGCCCCGTATCCTTTGTATGTTGTGGATATCGACGCGGATAAAAATATCGTTTATTTAGGGAAAAATGAAGATAATTATAAATCCAGGCTTGCTATTTCAAATTTGAATTTTGCATACCCTGTTTTGTCAAATGAATTCGACGCTATGGTAAAAATCAGGTATAACATGCAGGCTAAAAAAGCAAAATGCAAGGTGGTTGATGATTTGGTTGAAATAGAATTTTATGAGCCTGTAAGCTCTGTGACATCCGGTCAAGCAGGTGTTATGTATGATTTGAATGACGGCCATTTGATTGGCGGCGGAATTGTCTTGTAACTTGTAAAATATTTTTCTCGGGTGTATCATGACTTTTAAGAGGAGAAGGAAATATGTATAACCCGAAGTCAATGCAAGCCGAAGAGTTTATTTCGCATGATGAAATCTTAGAAACTCTTGACTATGCGGAAAAAAATAAGCATAATGCAGAACTTATAGATAGTATTTTAGAAAAAGCAAGACAAAAAAAAGGTCTTAATCACAGAGAAGCGTCTGTTCTTCTTGCTTGTGATTTGGAAGACAAAAATCAAAAGATTTATAAGCTTGCAGAACAGATTAAAAAAGATTTCTATGGTAACAGAATCGTTTTGTTTGCACCATTGTATTTATCAAACTATTGCGTAAACGGTTGTGTTTACTGTCCATATCACTTTAAAAATAAACACATACCTCGTAAAAAGCTTACGCAGGAAGAAATTAGAAACGAGGTTATTGCACTTCAAGATATGGGGCATAAGCGTATTGCTATTGAAACAGGCGAAGACCCTGTTAACAACCCGATTGAGTATGTTTTGGAATCTATCAAAACTATTTATAGCGTAAAACACAAAAACGGTTCCATTAGACGAGTTAACGTAAATATCGCGGCAACTACCGTTGAAAATTACAAAAAACTTCACGACGTTGGTATCGGAACTTATATATTATTCCAAGAAACTTACAATAAAGAATCTTATGAAGCACTTCACCCGACTGGCCCTAAACATAACTACAAGTGGCATACTGAGGCTATGGACAGAGCTATGGAAGGCGGAATTGATGATGTAAGTTTGGGTGTGTTATTTGGCTTGGAATCTTACAGGTATGAATTTGCAGGTCTTTTGATGCATGCAGAACACTTAGAGGCTGTTCACGGGGTTGGACCTCATGCTATAAGTGTTCCTCGTATTAAAAAAGCTGATGATATTAATCCGGATGATTTTGATAACGGAATTGATGATGATATTTTTGCAAAAATCGTTGCTTGTATCAGAATTGCGGTTCCGTATACCGGCATGATTATTTCAACACGTGAAACTGAAGATTGCAGAAAAAGGCTTCTTCACCTTGGGGTGTCACAAATTAGCGGTGGCTCTAAAACAAGTGTCGGCGGATATTTTAACCCTATGCCGGAAGATGAAAATTCTGCTCAATTTGATGTTTCAGACAGACGTCCGTTGGATGATGTTATCAAATGGCTTATGGAAATGGGTTATGTTCCAAGCTTCTGTACTGCATGCTATAGAAGCGGCAGAACGGGTGACAGGTTTATGGAAATATGCAAACAACAGCAAATACATAACTTCTGTCATCCGAATGCTATTATGACTTTAAAAGAGTATCTTGAAGATTATGCTTCACCTGAAACAAAAGAAATTGGTTACAAGCTTTTGGAAAAAGAAGTCAAAACTCTTGAAGATGCTAAAATTAAGAAAATTGTGGAAGAAAACCTTGTTAAGATTGAATCAGGTGTTCGTGATTTAAAATTTTAATAATTTTATAAAAAGCCTTGTGAGCGGTGAAAAACGGTAAAGTTTTAATCCGCTCATTTTTATTGCTTTTCCGTCCTTGCATGCTATTGTTAGGGAACGTGTTTTTGCATATTTTGAAATTATTTTGCCGGCTGCTCCTGTTTTTTTTGTTAGTCTTGCTTTGTAAGGATTAACTATCAAAAAGAAATTCCCACAAGTTATATATGTCGGCAAATACGGGTGAAGTGCACGGATTGTATTTAAAATTTCCGTTGATGCCATATTTTTAAAATCAAGTATTCTTTCATCGCCTGAAATATTTCCATAGTAGCTGGAATTGCTTTCGTCCTGTTCTATTGGTTCGACTATTCCCGCATTTAGGCGTTTTAAGAGTTCACATATGAGTAACCTTGCTTGAAAAACAGTCTTTTCTTTGAGTTCTTTTGCGGTATCAAAGGGTTGAATGTCAACTTTTTGTTGTGCCAAAATCGGGCCTTTATCCAATTCGGTTGTCATAAGATGAAATGTTATACCTGATTGAGTTTCACCGTGCAGAATGGTTTGGATATATGGGTTTGGGCCTCTGTATTTTGGCAAAAGTGATGGGTGTGCGTTTATCGTTGCAATGGTTGGCAAATCTATTATTTCTTTTTTTAATTTTTCCCGCCAGGTGCCTACAAGAATTATGTCTGCATTGAGTTTTAGTATTTCGCGCTTGAATTCTTCAGAATTTGCGGATTTACATTTGATTTCATGAATTTTTCGGGTTTTGATAAGCGTAACTTCGGGTGAACTTTTGAAAAAATCCTGCAGGAATAACTTAAATTTTGACATTGAAGTTCTTTCGTTTCTGAAAACTCCCGCAATTTCAAATCCTGAATCAGCTACGCCTTCAATAAGATTTGCAAGCATTTCGCCTTTGCCTAAAATTACTATTTTCATAAAATAGCTACCCCTAATATTTTATTTTAGATGCACGTTCAATTTCGCGTTTTTGATCTTTTTTAGCTATGTCGTCACGTTTGTCGTGAAGTTTTTTACCTTTTGCAAGTCCAATTTCTACTTTTGCAAGACTTCCTTGGAAAAATACCTCCAGCGGAACAATTGTGTAATTCTCTTTTTTTACCTTGCTTTGAAGCTTTAGAATTTCTTTTTTAGTTAATAATAGTTTCCTTGTACGTTCAGGTTCTTTGTTGTATCTGTTGCCTTGTTCATAAGGTGAAATGTGGCATTTGTACAAGAAAACTTCGTTATCCTCAATTTTGCAAAAACTGTCTTTTAGGTTAATTGCACCGTTACGGATTGATTTTATTTCTGTCCCAAACAGAACAATTCCCGCGACGTACTTTTCAAAAATTGTGTAGTCGTGGAAGGCTTTTCTGTTTGTTGTAATAACTTTTCTTTCCATAAGATGATTATATCATGGATTTTCTTGTTGGAGAAAACATTTTACATAGTGGGTGTCGGTAATTTTAGTTTCTTCGGGCATTTTTTCTCTGCAAATTGGCATGCAATATGGACATCTTGTATGAAATTTGCAACCCAAAGGCGGATTGGCGGGGGATGGAAGATCGCCTTTTAGAATATTTTTCTGTTCGCAATTTCCGGTTATTTGAGGTACGGAGTTTAAAAGCGCCTTGGTGTAGGGGTGCTCAGGTGTATAGAAAATTTCTTCGGTTTTCCCGAGTTCCACAATTTCTCCAAGATACATAATTGCAACTCTATCGGATATGTATTTTATAACGCTCAAGTCGTGTGAAATAAATATAAATGTAAGATTATAGGATTCTTTTAATTCCTTTAAAAGATTGATTATTTGAGCCTGAATACTTACATCAAGCGCGCTTACGGGTTCATCTGCAATAATAAATTCAGGGTTCAATATAAGTGCGCGTGCAATTGCTATCCTTTGTCTTTGACCGCCTGAAAATTCGTGCGGGTATAGGTTAAGGCATTCTTCATCTAACCCGACTTTATGTATTGTTTCTATAACTTTTTGAGTGATTTCTTCATTAGATAATTCTGTATTGATTTTCAAAGGTTCTTTGAGGGTGTCTATAATTTTCATCTTGGGGTTTAGGCTTGCGTAAGGGTTTTGGAAAATCATTTGAACTTTTTTCCTGAAATCTTTCAATTCGGATTTGTTCATTTGTAAAATGTTTTTTCCTTCAAAAATTATCTCGCCTTTGGCTGCAGGTTCAAGCAAAACAAGTGCTTTTGCAAGTGTTGATTTGCCGCAGCCCGATTCGCCCGCTATTGCAAGAATTTCACCTTGGTGAATATCAAGTGACAAGTTATTCACTGCGTGGATAGTCTGTTTTTGACCCAAAATACCCTTTTGAGTTTTGTATTCTACAGATAAGTTGTCTATTTTAAAAATAGATTCATTCATAAGTTAAGCATATAACATTTTTTATTAAAAAACAATTAGAAAACAGGTGGAAATTATAGCTCTCTACGTCCTTCGATTGCTTTTGCAAGAGTGATTTCATCCGCGTATTCCAAATCTGCTCCGACAGGTAGTCCGAATGCAATTCTTGAAATTTTTATTCCGAATGGTTTAATTAACTTGGTTAAATACAAGCTCGTAGCCTCACCCTCGACTGACGGCGGAAGTGCAAGAATGATTTCCTGAACTTCATCGTTTGTCAGACGGTTTAGTAATTCTTTTATTCGGATGTCATCTGCGCCAATACCATCCATAGGTGATATAAGCCCTTGCAAAACGTGATATAGCCCCTTGTATTCATTGGTTTTTTCAATTGCTATAAGGTCTTTGGTTTCTGACACTACGCAAATTGTTGAGCGGTCACGTTTTGAAGATTGGCATATTTCGCAAGGACTCTCGGATGATATGTTGAAGCAAATTTCACAGGTTTTTGTGTTTTCTTTTGCATCAATCATTGCTTGTGCAAATTTTTGCACTTCGCTTTTGGGCATTCTAAGTAAATAAAATGCCATACGTTGAGCAGATTTCGGCCCGATTGACGGGAACTTTTGAAAATGCTCTATCAAAGTTGCAATTGATTTTGGATAAATCATTAGAATAATCCCGGAATATTGATTCCGCCTGTAACTGATTTCATTTTGTCTTCCATAAGTTTTGTTGCCTTCATGCTTGCTTGAAGTATTGCAGTTGTAACAACATCTTCAACCATTTCAACAACTTCCGGATCAACAGATTCAGGATGATCAGGATCAAGTGCTTCGGCTTTTAACTTGATAGATTTGAATTTGCCTTGACCGTCGCAGGTTACAACAACCGCACCGCCTGCTGCTTCGCCTGTTACTTCTGTTTTTGCAAGCTCATCTTGTGTGTCTTTTAATTTTTTTTGAAGTGTTTGAGCTTGTTTCATCATTTGCATTATGTTCATAAATTTTTCCTCCTCAAATATACTCTGTATCTTTCAATATAGCATTTATAGGTAAATAATGCAATATATTTGCAGATGTTTACAAAAAAAGACCCTCACCCGAATTTCTAAGCTCGCAAAGGCTCGCTAAGAACTTCACCCCTCTCCCAGAGGTAGAGGGTTATTAATATTTTTCAGCAATATTGCTAATGGTTAAATGATTAATCACCTAG
>CALVBY010000025.1 GCA_944325905.1 Candidatus Gastranaerophilales bacterium
TGATATAAGCTTCTCACATTTTTGTTTGCATATTTTTGTTCAATAACTTCTTCAAAAAAGTCATTCAATTTGTCATAAAAACCATTTGTATTTAATAATACTATAGGCTTTTTATTGTAGCCTAACTGTTTTTGCACAATCATTTCAGACAATTCTTCCAAGGTTCCAAACCCGCCAGGCAAAGCCACAACAGCATCGGAAATGCCATCTATTTTAGCTTTTCTTTCTCTCATACCTTCTGTGACAAAAAACTCATCACAACCATCGGTAAATACACCCATACTCTGCAATTTTTCAGGCATTACCCCTGTTAACTTTGCACCATGAGCCTTTGCTGCACCCGCACAAGCCCACATAAGCCCGAGATTACTGCCTCCATATACCATATCATAGCCATTTTCAGCAATCAATCTGCCCAATTCTGCTGCATCTTTATAATACACCGGCGCCAAAAAATTGGAAGATGACGCAAACACACAAATTTTCTTAATCATCAAATTTTCCACCTATTCTGTAATAATATGAACAGCCTACACCTTTACCATTTTGAGAACAATCTTCCAGCAACTGTTCTTCAGTTTTGTTATAACCAAATGGTTGAAGCTTACCTTCATCAAATATATAAATTCCAAAAATATCCTCACCCCATCTGTTTGGTGGAATAAGTCCATTTATGTCAAACATCATAATAAACCAAGGGTCATTATCACGATGTTTCACTATATCTTTGATTCCTACAATTTGTTTATCCGCAAAATACAAGTCGTTAAAGTAAAAATAATCACCTTTACGAACTCTTTCTCCATTCATATATTTAGGTTTATATCTTCTTGGAAATTTATCCGTATAGCGAATTCTCAAGTAAGGTTTAACCAACTGAAGCAACAGTTTTTCTCGTTGTTCAGGAGTTTTGGCCAGCGCAAAACTCTTCAAAATTTCATCGTTTGTTTGAGCATTTATTACCGTGAACATATAAGAAACTTTATTGTATACATCATTCCATTTTGAAATTAAACTTGCTTGATAATAATTTTCTATTTTTACAGGAACAAATAACATTAAAAGTCCCAACAAAACAAATAATGTAATAGAATATTCAAGTTTCCATATGTTTTTTTTCGCCATAATTACGCCATATCAATTATTTTCTTTTCTTTAACAAGTTTGTCATAAACCCAATCCGGAACAAAGTTTTTACCAAGTATAATTTGCCCGTTCATAATATTAGGTGTATGAAAATCAGAACCGCCTGTAACAATCAAGCCCAATTCTTCAGCCATAGATGAAAAATACTCAACACAAGCCGGAGAATGCTTTCTGTGATAGGCCTCTATACCTCTGAGACCATAGTTCATAAGCTCTTTTATCAAAGTTTCTGCTATATCCAAATCATGTGGATGCGCAATTACAGGAATACCTCCCGCATCGTATATAACCTCAACCGCATCTTGGGGAGTTACCGTCTTTCTTTGGACGTAAACAGGAGAATCCTCGTGGATATATTTTGCATAAGCATCCATAACATTTGTAGTGCCACCTGCATTAGTTATTGCTTTGGCAATATGAGGACGACCGATACTTCCACCCTCTGCAACAAGTTTTTTTACGTCTTCAAACTTTATTTTTATACCTTCTTTTTTAGATAAAAGCGCAAGAATTTCCTTTGTTTGCTTAATTCTGGCTTGTTGCTGCGACTTTAACATTGATTGAAAGTCACTATTTTCGGGATTCATAAAATATCCGAGTATATGTACTTCGTTATTCTTGTATAAAGTATTGACCTCTATACCACGAATAACTTCTAACTTATCACCAAGTTCCTTTTCCTTGATATACTTTTGCGCAACATCATATGCCAAGACATTATCATGATCAGTGATAGCAATAGCCTGAAGTCCGACGTCAAGTGCAGTGTCGACGATTTTTTCAGGCGAAAACACACCGTCAGAATAATAAGTATGGATGTGTAAATCAGTCTTCATTGTCTTCCTCTTTATCATTATCTCTACTACAAAAAACTCTTTTTATAGCAACAGTATGACCTGTCAAAGGTTCTATTTCAACTTCAACAGCGTTCAACTGAACACTTCTACCGTCTGCTACTTCATAACGTTCCGGAATACCCGTCAAAAAACGTGCCAGAGAGGTCTTATATTCCATACCTATAACACCATCAGATGCGCCGCAAAATCCTGCATCCGTTAAGTAACCCATTCCGTTGATAATACTTTCATCTGCTGTTTGAACATGTGTATGAGTGCCAAAAAGCGCACTAACTCCAAGCTCAGAACAATATTTCGCAAAACAAATCTTTTCTGCCGTTGCTTCTGCATGAAAATCAATAATTACAATCGGGGTAATCTCTTTTAATCTTTTTATTTCTTCAGTTAACAACTCCCACTGAAAATCAACAACATTAATAAAAACTTTTCCAAGCACGTTCATAACAGCAATTTTATAATCACCGCATTCAAATACACGGCTGCCAAGACCTTTTGTTCCTGCAGGGTAATTAATCGGGCGGATAAGTTTATCCGCATTATCAATAAATGCAAAAATATCACGCTTATCCCAAATATGATTACCTGATGTCATACAATTAACACCATACGAGATAAGCTCTTTGTAATTTTTTTCAGTTAAACCAAAACCATGGGATGCGTTTTCAACATTTGCAATAACAAAATCATATTTTTCGGAATTTTTAAGCAAAAAATCCCGTACAACATGCCTGCCGGGTTTTCCGACCATATCACCGAAGAATATTAACTTTATTGTTTTCTCATCACCCATACTTTTATATACCCGGTAAATATATGAATTTTAAGAGTGAAGAAAATCTTCACTCTTAAATCTTACTTAGCAATTTCAGTTGTTCTAAATTCTCTGACCACCGTAACACGTATCTGTCCGGGATAATCAATTTCATCCTCAATACGTTTTGCCACATCACGTGCAAGCTTTTGTGACGCCAAGTCATCAAACATTTCTGCTTGAACAATAATTCTAACCTCACGGCCTGCTTGAACTGCAAATGACTGTTTTATACCTTCGTAACTATTGACTATTTCTTCAATCTTTTGAAGACGTTTAATGTAAATTTCCAACGTGTCACGTCTTGCACCGGGTCTACCGGCAGAAATAGCATCAGCTATTTTTACAAGAACTGCCTCAACTGTGTTTGCTACAACATCATCATGGTGTGCTTCGATAGCGTGAATAATTTCAGGTTTTTCACCGTATCTTGCAGCAAGCTCAACACCAAGCTGAATATGTGTACCTTCTTGAGTTTGATCGACCGCTTTTCCTATGTCGTGCAAAAGTCCTGCACGTTTTGCAACAGCCTCATTTGCGCCCAACTCAGCCGCTAACATTCCTGCAATATGACCAACTTCAAGAGAGTGTTTCAAAACATTTTGACCATAACTTGTTCTGTAATAAAGTCGACCCAATGTTTTAATAAGCTCTTTATTTAAGCCCATAACACCCATTTCAAAAGCCGCATTTTCACCCTCTGTCCAGATTTTCTTTTCTATTTCTTCTCTGGCTTTTTCAACCATTTCTTCAATTCTTACAGGGTGAATACGTCCGTCTACAATAAGTTTTTCCAATGCAAGCTTTGCAATTTCACGTCTTACAGGATCAAAACTTGAAAGAACAACAGCTTCCGGAGTATCATCGATGATTAAATCAACACCGGTCAAAGTTTCCAAAGCTCTGATATTACGACCTTCCCTACCGATTATACGTCCTTTCATTTCGTCACTCGGCAATGCAACAACAGAAACTGTTGTCTCAACAACTTGCTCAATCATACAACGCTGCATAGTTGTAGAGAGAATTTCCTTTGATTTTTCCAACGCATTTTCTCTGATTTTGGCTTCGTTTTCTCTTATTAACTGCATTTGTTCTTGAGCTAAATCATGTTTTAATTGTTCTAACAACATATTCTTGGCTTCTTCAGCAGACATACCTGCAATTCTTTCAAGTTCTGTTGTTTGTTTTTGAACAATTTCAGCCAAGTAGTCTTCTTTTTCCAAAAGCTCATCAAGCTTTCTTTGTAATTGCAAATCTTTGTCTGTATATTCTTGAATTTTATCTTCAAGCATATCCTCGCGTTTTGCTAATTTTTGTTCTTGACGGTTGAGTTCTTGTCTGCGTTCTCTTTCTTCTTCGTTAAGTTTTTCTCTATCGTTTTGCAGCTCTTCAATTGCTTTAATTCTTGCTTCTTTTAACAAAAGCTTTTCTTTTTCTTCTAAATCCAAACGGTCTTTCTGTGTACTTTGCAAAACACTTTTGACCTTATTTTGCTGAATTATCAGCACAGCGATTAAGATTATTACCAAAATAATCGCGGCAACCAATAAAAAGTCCATAAAGTTTTTTACCTTATCCTTTTCTATTTTTCATATAATACACGCATCGCTCGATACATATATCCTATCGAGCTTCTGATTATTAATATTTAACCGAATTTTAATGCATATATTTCCAAAAAATATTATCCTACTACATCTGTAAATATTCTAGCATGACATGTATGTTTTGTATATAGGTAATTTAAAATTTGATACATTTATATTAATAGTGCTATAATAGATTTCGAAAAGGAGAGCAAATATGGAAATCGAAGTATCAAACGATGTTAAAAACTTGGCAGTTGATGTACTTGTAATCAACATGTTTGAAGGTGAAAAAACATCCCAAGATTTGGCAAACACATACGCCATAGATCGCGATGGTTTTAAGGGTAAATTAGGACAAACTTACTTGTTGCAAACATATGGCCAAATACCTGCACAAAAAATTCTTGTTGTAGGATGTGGTAAACGTGACGAATTTTGCGAAAATGAAGTAAGAACAGTTGTTTATAAAGCAGTAAAAAAACTGCAACAAATGTTTGCAAAAACTGCAGCATTTGATTTTGAAGTAGGTTTTGACTGGGGGAAATTCGGAACAATCGGTGCAATGCTTGCAGATTATGCTTTTGACAAGTACAAATCTGAAAAAGCAACACGAGTTAATGAACTGACTTTTGGCAATGTTTCAGAAGAATCTGTAAAAGCAGGAAAAGCTTTTGGCAACGCAATGAAATTTACGAGAGATTTGGCAAATGAACCTGCAGCTTACGCAACACCTTCTAAACTTGCAGAAATTGCTTTAAACATCGAAGGTCTTGAAACCAAGGTTTACGATAAAAAAGAAACAGAGGAAATGGGAATGGGCGCATTTTTGGCTGTTAGTCAAGGAAGCGTACAACCGCCAAAATTTATACACATGAAATACTCTTGTCCAAACCCTAAGAAAAAAATTGCTATTATAGGTAAGGGAATCTGCTTTGACTCAGGCGGTATGGATTTAAAACCACCATCATCAATGCTTACAATGCGTGATGACATGTCAGGTGCAGCTTGTGTATTAGGCGTAATGCAAGCGTTAAAAGAATTTAACCCACAAGTTGAAGTTCACGGAATTGTCGCAGCTTGTGAAAACATGGCAAGCGGAAGCGCATATAAACCAGGAGATATTTTAACCGCTAAAAACGGAAAAACTATTGAAGTTGATAATACAGATGCTGAGGGCAGATTAACTCTTGCAGATGCACTTTGCTATGCTTGTGAACTCGGCGTTGATGAAGTAATCGATATAGCAACACTTACAGGAGCCTGTGTTGTTGCATTAGGAAGCTTTGTAACAGGTATAATGGGCAACGATGAAGATATGATTCACCGAATTATGCAAACAGCAGAAAATGTCGGGGAAAAATATTGGCAATTACCAATGTTCAAAGAATACTTCAACAGTCTTAAATCTGACATAGCCGATATGAAAAATACAGGTTCAAGACAAGGCGGCGCATCAATTGCCGGAATATTCTTACAAGAATTTGTAAAAGATGTTAAATGGGCTCACATTGATATTGCAGGAACAGCATTTTTGGAAAAACCTGAAAATGAATTTATAAAAGGGGCAACCGGTGCCGGTGTAAGAACACTTTTGAGCTATATAATAAATTCATAAAAACAAATCTGTAAGATAACTTTTTACAAAAACAAAACCGCACATTTATAAATAATGTGCGGTTTTATCTAATTCAAAGATATATCAATTTTTCAAAAAATCTTCTACCCCATCAGCAATAGCTTTTGCGCATTTTTTCTGGAATGTTGGATCAATTAACATGGCATTGTCTTCAGGATTTATCAAATATGCCACTTCAATTAAAATACTCAAAGCATTTGTGTTTCTTACCAGCGCAAGGCTACCTTGCCTTATATTGTCGTTTTGGGTTCCAAGTTGTTTATTCATTGAAACTAAAACATGTGCCGCCAATGACTTTGCCTGATTATAGTAAAAATAAATGCTTGTTCCGCGGTGTTTGTTAGGATCTGCATTATCAGGGAGCGCGTTTCCATGAATACTTATCAAAAACATTGCATCATTTTCATTTGCAATATCAACTCGCTCTTTCAAACCGACATAACTGTCATCGTTGCGTGTCATTATAACTTTTGCACCACGTTTTTGTAATTCTTCCTGTAAATACTTTGATATAGCCAGCGTTATATCTTTTTCTTTATCACCACAGCAGCCGATAGCACCAGATTCTTTTCCGCCATGTCCTGCATCAACAGCTATTTTTATATTCTTCAACGGGGATTTTTCATCTGTCTTAGGGAATTTTCTCACCTTGAATATAAAATCATTACCTTCAAATTTTCCGCTATAGCCGACAATCTTTTTAGTGCCTGCCGCTTCGGCATAAGGAAAATCATAGACATAAGTATTATCATCACAATCTTTTACATTATAAAACTTAAGGTAAAATGTTTCGCCTTCAACAATCTCAAATGGAACTTTTTTGTCCAAATGGAATACAAAGGTAAAATAGTCAGGACTGTCAAAATAATCATATCCGCTTACTACAGCCGGAGAATTTAAATATCCCTCAAACGCTTTGACATTAGTCTTAGCTATCCACGCCTTTTTATTTTCTCCCAAAACAACTCTATAAAAGTTACTTTTTTCACCGTCAATTGTTAGAGGAATATCTTTTTCAAAATGTGACATCCTATTAATTCCCGCATCAACAGGTGAATTACGTAAAGGGGCATTATCGATTGACGTCAAGAACTGCTTTCTGTTTTCGTATTCAATAAGTTTTGGCGGAGTATATACACCGCCTGAAACCTTTACAGGGCGATTTATTAGATAAGTTTTTGTATTAATACCATCAGTTAAAACGAACTCATTCAGGCCCTCATTCAAGAAAACAACGTATGCAAATCCGCCGGAATGGTGGACGTTAACCTTTTCCCCGTTTATGGTTAGTTTATCCTTGTGCTTTGCAGAACCGATGAAAAAAGTTGACGGAGAATTTATGGTAACGCTGTCCTTTTTCGGGTATACAACATCAAAAGAAAAGCATTTTAGACAATTCAACAGAAGTATTAACAGTAATAAAAGTTTCTTCATACTCACAATAATACTGCATTATTCAAAATTAATAAATTTTTGTAATTTTATTTAATATTTAAATATTTTAAACATCCTTATGCTAAAATATTGAAAGTGGGGGAAGGCTATTTTGCGAAACCGAAACGCTGATAATGAAAAAGAAAAGAGATTAAAAAGCTTTGATAGATTACTTGGACTTTTACAAGTTTTCTTCATTGGCTTTGCAGTACTTCTGGCTATATATTTGTTCGTAATACAAATAATTGATGTCAGCAAATATAGAGCAAGAGCAAGAAATCAACGTATTAACAGAAGCTTTGTAATGCGCGGGGACATATATGATAGAAACGGCATAAAACTTGCCACCGATAAAGTTTACTCTGATGTTTACGCACACCCTGCAAATTACGATTCTACGCCTGAAGAGTTAGCTAAAAAACTTGCACCTATTTTAAAAATGTCTTACGGAGATCTTCTCACACTTCTTAAAAAACCAGGTCCTGTTATAACTATTAAGAAAGATATTGATAAAAATACAGCCAAAGAACTTGCAAAATTACACCTTAGAGAAATAAGTATGGGCAAGAAAAACACTCGTACATACCCTCAAGGAAATCTTGCCGCACACGTTTTGGGTTACTATAATTTTGATGCTGATATAGCAAACGGAGTTGAATACACTGCAAAAGATAAACTGGAACACGTAGAACATGCCGTAAGGTATCAAAGAACCCGCGACGGCAAAATCATTTATGATTTCACAACTGACCCGATTGCAACAACAACAAACCCTAAAGGTCAGGATATAACTTTGACAATTGATGCTGCAATTCAACACGTATGCGAAAAAGAATTGCAAAAAATGATCACAGAAAAAGAAGCTCTCCGAGGGACTGTAATTGTAATGAACCCTAAAAACGGTGAAATTCTTGCTTATGCAGTATATCCAACATACGACCCTAATAATTACAGAAAAGCCAGTGAAATCCAAATTAAAAACTGGTCACTCACAGATGTATTTCCACCCGGTTCAACATTTAAAATCATAACAGTTGCAAGTGCAATGGAACTTGGAAAAATAAACGAACACACTCAAGTCCTTGATACCGGTAAAACCTCAATAGGAAAGTGGGAAATCAAAAATTATGACTATAATGTTCACCCATACCCCGGTATGATTTCTTTAGAATATTTGTTTGAACACTCAAGCAACATAGGTTCAATAAATGTAGCAAAAACCATGTCATCAAAAGAATTTTATGATATGCTTAAAAAATTCGGCTTCGGCCAAAAATCAGGAATAGATTTACCTGGAGAATCTTCCGGATTACTTCCTGCTTGGCCAAAATGGGATAAAGGGATTCACGCAACAATGGCATACGGCTACGGAACTTCAGTTTCCGCAATGCAAATGGTTAGCGCAGTATCTGCACTTGCTAACAACGGTGTTCGGGTAACTCCTCACGTAATAAAATATCCGCAAGAAGAATACGATCAAAAGATTCATTACACACAAGTAGTTTCACCTGAAACCGCAAAAACAATTACAAAACTTCTTGCGGCAAGTGTAAATAACGGTAAATCTGCAATAAAAATGGATAAATATAATGTCGCAGCCAAAACCGGTACTTCAAATAAGCCTAAAGAAGGCGGCTCCGGCTATACAGGCCTTTCATATACCTCAACTATCGGATATCTTCCGGCGTCAGATCCGCAAGTATTGATATACGTTATGATTGATAGTGCAAGAGTTGGTGCGATATGGGGGAATACGGTTGCAGGACCTGTGTTCCATGAAGTTGCAGAACAAACTGCAAGAATTTTAAACTTAAAACAAGACAAAGTTCAGCCACCTAAAAAAGAAAACTAAGGAGATAATAATGAAACTTGAAGAACTTATTGAATATTTAGATTACAAAGATTTAGTTAATTTCAAAAGCGTTGAAGTAAGCGGTATTTCATATAATTCAAAAACAACAAAAAAAGGTGATATCTTCATTTGCCTTGTAGGGGAACATACTGATGGACACGAATATGCTCAAATGGCAATAGATAACGGAGCTGTTGCATTGTTAGTTGAGCATCCTGTTGATATAAAAATTCCTCAAGTTGTTGTTTCTAATACAAGACATAAAATTGCTGACATCGCAGACAGATTCTATTCAAGACCGTCTTTAGGCCTTAACCTTATCGGCATTACCGGCACAAACGGCAAAACTACCGTAACACACTTAATACAAAAAATATTTGAAGAAAACCATCAAAAATGTGCACTGATTGGGACTTTAGGATATAAATTATCCTCAAACGGCGAATACAGAGACGCCAAACATACAACACCACAAGCACCTGAATTACAGGCAACTCTTAGAATGATCAAGGATGTCGAAAAAATAGATAATGTTGTGATGGAAGTAAGCTCGCACGCTCTTGAACAAAATCGTGTAGGCGGTTGCAGATTCGATGGAGCAGTATTTACAAACCTTACACAAGATCACTTGGACTACCATATTACTATGGAAAATTATTTCAATGCAAAGGCAATATTGTTTAAAAAATTAAAAGAGGACAATTTTGCTGTAATAAACGTTGATGATGAATATGGCCAAAGATTTATTGATGTTTTACCGGAAGGTGTAAGATGCTATACATACGGGGTAAAAAACAAAGCTGACGTTTCCGCTAAAAATATTGAATTTTCACTTAATGGGGCTGAATTCACACTTGTAACTCCAAAAGGTGAATACAAAGTAAGCCTTCATATGAATGGAATGTTTAGTGTTTATAACGTTCTTGCAGCAATAACGACTGCTATAGCAGAAAATATAAGTATAGAAGTTGCCCTGAAAGCATTGGAAAATGTGAAAGGTGTTGCAGGAAGATTTGAAGTTGTTGCCAAAAAACCACTTGTAATAGTTGATTACGCGCATACACCGGACGGCTTGGAAAATGTATTAAATTCAGCAAGAGAAATTACTCCAAAAGACGGTCACTTGATATGTCTATTCGGTTGCGGAGGAGACAGAGATGCGACCAAACGTCCTAAAATGGGTGCTATTGCAGAAAAAATTGCAGACAAAATTGTAATAACCTCAGACAACCCAAGAAGCGAAGATCCTCAACAAATCATAACAGACATAATCGCCGGACTAAAATCCGTAAATCCGGAAAAAGTTACTGTAGAACCCGACAGAGGCAGAGCTATTGAACTTTTAAAAACAATATCAAGCAACAACGATGTTGTGGTAATTGCAGGCAAAGGTCACGAAGACTATCAAATATTAAAAGATAGAACAATCCACTTTGATGACAGAGAAGAAGCTCGCAGAGTATTTGAAGGAACTGCGGTTTAATATGAACAGTATTGGGTAGGTTTTTAACATTATAAATGTTAAAAACCTATTTTAATCATACCAATACTTAGCATTATTCCAACGTCTTATCCACTCGCCACATGTAGAACCATTCGTATTCTCACTTGACGTCCAATTTTTTGTGCATAGTTGTCTTATGGTATCATCACCATATTTATAGTAATTCGGCAAAATACCATTTGGAGTCACAGTGAAATTAAAACGATCTAACCCCAATCTATTGGTCTTATTCATTGTTATAAAAGCAGCAATTACACCACAGTTGCCGCTAGACTGTTTTTCTGTTCCATCTTCATCTATATAGTTATAAACACACCCATTGCGCACAGAAGTATATAATAAAACGATACCATTATTAAATCTTTCTTTGACATGTAAATCCAAATTACCAACCGTACTGTATCTTGATTGACCAGTCAAAGATACAGCATCAAGATCACTTGGCAAACAACCTTTTTTATAATAACACTTTTCAGAAACTTTCATGTATTTTGACAAAATTTCCGCCATATCTTGAGGGTCATTCAACTTCCAGTTTTCAGGGGCACCATTTTCTGCAACTGCCATTGTAAAAGCATTTGCTAATGTTGAATAAACCCACTTGAAACGTGTAACTGTCTGTTTTTCCTGATATTTCAAAATTAAATTAGGAATTGTCAATGCCGCAACGATTCCGACTATTGCTAAAGTTATCAAAACTTCTGCTAATGTAAAACCTGTTTTTGATTTATAATTCGCCATATTTGAATTATAAATTTTATCAATTACACTGTCAAGTTCTTTGCTATATCTACTTAAAGGAGTTGCCCCCCCCCAACGTCTGGCTTTGTATTTTTCATTTTCTCTCCTTATATCAATACTTCCATCAATTTTTTATTTAATTCTACATTATGAACTCTTATAAAGTCAACTTTTTTATATACGGCAAGAGTGTTTAGCGCAACTGAATAGATATCCTTTGTATAATTGTCAGCATCAGGCATATTTAGTAAGCTTTTGCGCGAAATACCAAGCATTACAGGACAGCCAAGCCCATACAACTCATCAACTCTTTTTATAATCTCAAAATTATCTTCACGAGTTTTTCCAAATCCTATACCAGGGTCAACTATTATATCCTCACGCTTTACACCCTTTGAAACAGCCAATTCAATCTTATTTTTTAAACCTAAATAAATCTCATCCAACAAATTGTCATATTCAGGTTTATCCTGCATATTTTCAGGCGTACCTTTTGAATGCTGAATTATCACTTTTGCACCGTATTTTGCAATAACATCAGGCATTTTTTCGTCATAATCAAATCCGGATACATCATTGATTATCTTAGCTCCCAATTTTAAGCATTCTTCGGCAACTTTTGAACTTCGAGTATCAATACTTATTGGTATAGCTATATTATTTTCCCTAATGTATTCAAGTATAGGAATCAGTCTCATCAGTTGTTCATCATCCAATACCGGCGTAGAGTAGGGTTTTGTGGATTCCGCACCGATATCAATTATATCGGCACCATCCTCAATCAATTTTTCTAGATGCTTGACAGCTTTTTCAAACTCATAAAATTCTCCACCATCAGAAAATGAATTTTGCGTCAAATTTAATATTCCCACAATTTGCGTAGAATTTGTTTTTCGGGATTGCAGAAAATTATTAATTTCTTCACCTAAAAACTTTAACCCAAAAGGCTGCATAACGAGCTTTGCAGCTATTTTTTTTAATTGAGAATAACTACCTCCCAAAATACAATCTGTTTTGTCTATCTTCGCCGTAATCGTTTCTCTGTGAGTTGCACAATCCGCACCGACAGAAATTGCTGTTTGCTTTAAAATATTTGCCTGCGCAGGAGACAAATCATAAATTTTCATATTTTTATACACAAACTTTTTCCACGCTTCATGAAGATAAGACTTATCAAACCCGATATCTTCAAGTTCTTTTTTTATGTCAGTATTAGAAACTTCTCTTAAAACAAAATCGTGCATAACCGAAGTTTAGCACGATTTTGTTATTTTAACAATATTATTTAAGCTTCTTTGTTTGCAAGCTTACTAAATGTATTACCCATTTCACCAATACCTGAAATGAATACAAAAGCTGCTGTCAAACCACCAATTGCACCTGAAACTTTTGCAAAAGCTTTGCTTTCAAAAATTGGCTTCATCCATTTTGCAACTTTTAATGATTTACCCCAGTTGATAATGCCCTCTTTGTAAGTTTTGGCATTTTTAAGCATCCTATTCCAAAGAGTTTTAGACTGCTTGCCGACGTTTGCAGCATCTTTAATGGCTTGCGTAGTTTTACCGGACAACTGAACAACATCGCCGACCTTATTCAACTTAAATCTCTTGAAGGCATTTATACCATATTTAGCACCACCGACAGTAGCACCGGCCCCGACACCAACTTCGGTTGCTCTTACACGTCTATCGTCATTACCTGACGCGTTACCTGTATATGAAACTCCATCAACTGCTAATGCCATAAACTATTCCTTAGTAACTTCTTGTAAGGCTGTAACACCGCCTGTAACACCACCACTAACTGCGAATAAATTAACAAGACCTTTTTCAACTTGTTCGCCAGTAATTGAAGATACCTTTTCTAAAGCCCTTCTAGACAATGAATTCACGCCTTCTTTCACCTTTGAAATACCTTCGAAGGCAACTTTAGCAGGCTTTGCCTCTGAAATTTTTGAAAGATTTGTAGCTAATTTTGTATCCTTATATTTATTCCCTAAGTTAACGAAAAACTCAGAAGTTTTTTTCATTGCCTTTGAATTCATCGCTTTATCAAACAAACCAACAGACAATTGTTTAACTTTGCCAGCGGCAGAACCCATTTTTTCTGAAATTGATTTAAAAATAGGTTTTTGAGCCAATTTTTTAACCCAATTAGCGGCTCCTTTAAAGAGTTTTGCCATACCTTGAGCACCATACTTCATACTCACAAAACCCAAAGCAGCTCCTATACCTACAGAAACCACTTTGCCCAAAGCTCTTACCGGTTTTGGAACAGAAGTATTTTCAATAACAGCATTTATGTCTTCCAGCTGTTTTTCAAGTTTTGTTTTATCACTTGAATAATCTTCTTTTGAATAGGCAAAATCATCAGCGGGGTAATCTTTTACTTCTTCGAAATCAACATATTGGTCTGTTAAATCTCTTGTACCGAATGCAGGTTGTTTCATTAAATTGACTGACTGTACACTTAACATATGTTCTCCAATTCTATTACAAGCAGACAAAAGCGTCTGAAAATATTTTTTTGCCGTTATTCAGTTGTCTAATTAACAAAATTTTACAAACTAACCAAGATAATTATTACACATTTTTACTTAATTGTAAACAAATTTCAACCCCTGATATGAATTTCTCTTAATAAATTCTCTATCAATTTTATTTAAACAATCAAACTTGGCACCAAGCCATTTGGGAGCGATTAAAGTATCTTTAAATCCGTTGCCTGCAAGACGGTGAATAGTTGTTTTTGAAGGCAAATATTCCAAAAAATCACACACATAATTTACATACTCATCCTCACTCATAAAATCTATTTCACCTGTTCCATACATATCGGCGAGTTTGGTATTTTCCAGTGCACAAAGCATATGGATTTTGACTCCATCAACTTGAAGTTCAGCTAGTTTTTGAGCTGTTTGCATAATTTCGTCGTGAGTTTCCCACAATCCAAAAATCACATGCACGCACACATTTATTCCGCGTTCTTTTGTTTTTTCATAAGCTTTCAAAAAGCATTCAAAATCATGCCCGCGATTTATAAGCTTCAAAGTCTTATCATGAATAGATTGCAGACCATATTCAACCCAAGTATAGTAATCATTTTTATAAGATGATATCAAATCCAGTTTTTCATCATCAATACAATCCGGCCTTGTACCGATTGAAATTCCGACAATTTTGTCATTTTTTAATGCGGAATTATAAATTTTTTCCAAATCACTAACCGGCTTGTAGGTGTTTGAATAGGCTTGGAAATATGACATAAATTTTTCAGCTTTAAATCTCTCCGACAGATTTTTAATTCCAACTTCAACCTGATCTTCTATAGAAAGCTTATTGGAATGAGCTTGTGAAAAACTTCCTCCATCGTCGCAAAAAATACAACCGCCTCTTGAAATAGTTCCGTCACGGTTAGGACACGAAAAACCGGCGTCCAGAGTTATTTTATACACTTTGGCGCCGAATTTATTTTTCAAATATGCACTATACTGATTATAGCGTTTATCAGTATTATTAAACATCGCTACTGATTATTTTCATTATCACTCAAAATAGGATAGACATAGTGTTCGCCACAATTTGGACAAACCACTTCTTGTTGTTTTCCTTCTTCAAGTTGAGCAACTTCAAATAGGGTTTTGCAACCTGATTGAACACATCTTATTGCCCATGTCGGTCTGATTAATCTTGCCATTTCATTTCCCTCTCTAACTATTGCTCTTATATTTTATCATTGAACTTAACTTTGTGCAAGTACTATACAGTAAGGTAATATTATTTCTAAAAGCACTTGTTAAAATACAATAATAAAGGAGTCTTCATGAAAAAAAGTCTTATAATTCTATCAATAACCGTAGTAACAATTCTTGCAACAATGGATGCAAAAGATCGAATGGACGAGTTAGACCGTCTTGCAATAAAAACACCGGCACAAGTTGAAATGAATCGAGATATGCTGGATGCTTCAAGGCAGAGGACCAGAAATTTCACAAACCAAACTCAAGAAAACGCCACAAAACGTGAAAATACGCTTTACAATAAAAAAATCAGAAAATATAACTTAGACACAAACAATCCTTTAGAAAAACAAAAAAATAAGCGTTAAAAGTCAAATATTGTTTCGCTGTGTATTTCTCCATAATCTTTGTCATCTTGGAGTTTTGTAGATGTACCCAATGGATTTGGCCTGAAATCTGTTTCTTGAGTTTTTACAGAAGTTGCAGGCAAAACAGGCTTAGTCACTTTAGGATAAAATCTCAGTGTAACATTTTCCGAAATAATTCTGGATACTATATCTCTTGAATAGAATCTGAGTTTTTCAAGCTGTGAATTTGCCTGAGCACTATTTACAGCCCAAAAACGATTTTCATTATCTGCAAGTTCTCTTTTATATTTTCCACTCCACATAACTATATTATTGACATTATCAGTTAGTACAGCATTAGTTTCTAAGGTATAGGTATTTAAAGCTTCAAATGCAGTTGACACTTCCAATACTTCCCAGACACTTCTTTTTGAAGAATTTTGATAAACCATCGAATTAATTACCAAAACAGACTTTGCATCAAATGCGTTTGCAATTGTTCTTAGCGCTGTAAAGTCAAGCGTATTGGTATTTTTGTATCTTGTCAAAACAGTATTTGTGTGAGATTTTAACAACGCATTTTCTGAGACTTTTTTTCTTACATCATAAAGCATCGGGGAGATAATTTTTCCCTGCTTATTAAAATTACTGATAACATCATCTGCGATAATTTCAGACATTTCAGGGAAACAATAGTAATTTTCACACACCGAAAACAAATCCACAGGCAAAACAACCACCTTGAAAGTTTCTGCGCTTACGCAATTACCCAAGAAAAAAAATAACAACACAACTATCTTAGCCCAAATTTTCATAATGAAATTATATCACAATTTTTTCATACGTGTAATGGATTATATTTTTTACAAAATACTCTAAAATGTACAGAAAGGAGAATACTATGGATTACAATATATTAATGGAAAAGGCGATAGAAGCTTCAAAAAATTCCTACAGTCCGTATTCAAAATTTCCTGTTGGAGCTTGTGTTTTAACGACGAACAACAAAATATATACAGGCTGCAACTTTGAAAACTCAAGTTTTGGACTTACAATTTGTGCAGAACGAAATGCTATAGGCAGCGCAATAGCCGATGGAGAAAGAAAAATAAAAGCTATTGCCATTTACTCACCAAACACTGACAACTGCTACCCTTGCGGAGCATGCAGACAAGTATTGCATGAATTCAGGCCTGAAAACGGCATTGACATTGTATTAAAGCAAGGTAATGAATTGATTTGCCACACAATAGATGAACTATTGCCTGAAGGATTTAATTTGTAATGTATTTTATCGAGCTTTTGGTAAAAAAGTTTATTAAGAAGAAAACTTCTGATGAAGAATATAACCCAATGCAGCAAGACAATATTACTGAAGACTCTGAACATTGCGAGCATATTTTTATGCCGATAGATAGCACAGGCGAAATACTCTCCTGTCGCAATTGCGGACTGGTCGTACGCAGAAAAGATTTAAAAGATATTAATTTTTTCAGAAAAAATGATTAAAAATATCCCCTTTAATTAATGAACAGGCGGTTAATTTAAAAAAACAAAGACTATTTTATACTTTCCTCATAAGGGAGGTATTTTATGTCTAAAAATCTTAGTGATGCCATACAAAATATTATGAAAGAAAACGCTGCCGAAAAAATAGTTATTTTTACAAATCACTTAAAAATTGACGGCACAATTCTTGATTTTCAAAGCAAATGTGAAGACTGCCATGATTGCATACTTGCATTGAAAGATGTTACTGTTTGCCGAATGGAAGACTATTGCACCTGCAACCATGATGATTGTGAATGCAACGACTACGTATGTTTCAAATACGATTGGTTAAACATAAATATTGCACAAGTTGTGGCTTTTAGTATAGTTATTTAACCACTTGCTTTAACGCATCGATTACAACCGGATCCCATTTACTATCAGCTTGCATTATATCAATAGCTTGTGAAACATCCATTGCCTTTCTGTAAGGCCTGTCTGATGTCATAGCACTAAAAGCATCTGCTACAGCAATAATTCTTGAACCTAAAGGTATTGATTGGCCTTTTAAACCTTCGGGTTTTCCTGAGCCGTCATATCTTTCGGTTTGATAATTGATATAAGGAACAACCTCAGACAAAAAGTTTATGTTCATAAGTAAATTTACACCGGTATTAATATGACCTTGAACTTTCTTCAATTCTTCCGGTGAAAGTTTTCCATTTGTAGCAAAAATCTTTTCAGGTAATGTGATTTTACCAATATTTTGCAACAAACCTGCATAATATATCAAATCTGTGGTTTTTTCATTCAATCCCAATTCCTTACAAATTAGTTTTGCAAGGTTTGCTGTATTTTGCGAATGTGAAACCTTGTATTGACCTTTTAAATCAACTGCTTTTGCAAGTTCTTCCACAAAATTTTGTTGATAATCACAAAGATCACCTATCAAAGCTGTTAATTCAGCTCTCAAATGCTGCATATCAGAAACATTTGCATTTTCTTCAGCCGTAATTTTATTAACTTCATCCACCTGAGATTGAATTTTTACAGATGTCGCAAAAAGATGCGCAATGCTTATTATAAGCTTCAAATATTCTTCATTCAATTCTTTTCCATCAAATGTTTTCAAAGCAATTACACCGACAATATGTGCTGAAGCACGCATTGGGACATATGTAATCTCATCTTTGTAAACGTAATCATGCCCTGAAAAATCGACACAAATCTCATGTCCCATATCCTCATCAGATGCACCGACTATCATCATCTGATTGTCTTTTAGCATATAAATTCGGCAATGTTCAACTTCTACCATCTGTTGTATAGTTTTGGCAATTGATGTGTAAACAGCATGTTCTTCTGATGAATTAAAATTAAGTACACTAAGTGTATTTTGAGATGAGTATATAGAAATCAATTCTTTCAACTGACTTTTTAATCTTTCACTCTTATCCTTTGCACTTGAGCCTATTTTTCTTGCCAAATCCTCTGATATTAGGTGTTCTGAAACAAAATCACCTAAATTTAATGCAAAAATCTCTTCTAACGGATCGCCTTCCATTAAATATTCTGACTGAGAAAATAGTGACACACCGTTTTTTGTTTCATTTTTCTTCATTAAAATTTCCTTCTATACATGCCTTTGTTTTTATATACGGCACAAGTTTATTAAAACTTTAATACTTTTTATAAAATTTCCTACTTTAGTATGGTATAATTTTTATCAGGAGAATTTATGGCAAAAATCAGTGTTATTATTCCTGTATATAACTGCGAAAAGTTTATAGAAAAATGTCTGCAAAGCCTTGTTAATCAAACACTTACGGATATTGAAATTATTTTAGTAAATGACGGCTCTACAGATAATTCTCAAAAGATTATCGAAAAATTTTCTGATACAAGAATTAAATTAATAAATAAAAAAAACGGCGGACAATCTTCTGCAAGAAATGTTGGACTTGACGTTGCAAACGGCGAATATATAGGCTTTATCGACAGTGATGATTGGGTTGATAGTGACTTTTTTGAAAAGTTGTACAACACCGCAAAAAAATATAATGCAGATATCGCCATGACTGATTTTATAAGAATAGGCCCTACAAAATACAAAAAAAGACTTAATATTTCAGAAGAAAAAATCTACGAAAAAATTGAAAACAAGATTAAAATAGCAAACGCACTCAAAGAAGGCTGCATCTGGAATAAAATATACAAAAAAGAAATACTCACAGGACTCAAGTTTAATGAAGGAATGTACTTTGAAGACGGCCCTTTTACAATCAGAGCATTGTATAATTCAAATATACTTGTTACAGTCCCAAATACTTATTATTACTATTACCAAAACCCCAATTCCACTGTCAAAAAAATGAATGCTGCAAAACGTGCCGATAAACAAAAAAGTAAACGTGAAATATTGGATTTTATCAAACAGCACAATATTCAAATAAAGGACAAAACCTATTGGGCAACATTAAAATCCTACAAATTATTCAACAAAACTCTTGCCACAATACAAGAAAGCATACACTCCAAAAGGCTTTGCCTATTTGGGGTTATACCACTGTTTCCGTATAAATAAAATTAATTAATAGCCAATTGCCCACTTGAAAGGAGCAGATGCAACTCTTTTTGTATCAATATTTTCAACTGCCTGCACTGCAGAAACTTCAATAACCTTATCCGCTTTTTGAAGCAAATTGAACTGCATCATCTTATTATCAACATTATTGAAAGATTTCAGCCTATCCAAATTATTTTGTAATTCGGTGTTTTCATCATTTAGAGAAATAATTTGTCTGTTAAGTGTATTCAAAGTTAATTCGTTACACATGACAAAATAGTAGCTTATAAAGGTTGTGAATATAGCTATCATCAAAAGCCCACATAGAGATTTATTAACTTTTCTTATCGCCATATCTTTCACCGTACTTTCTTTATAAAAATAACCTTCTATAATCGGTGTTTCTTCTTGCTGAATAGGATTTTCTACGTATTCCCCCTGATGCCCCAGCTGATAAGAATAATCTAATTTTTGTGCTTCTGCCAAATTCACTTTTTCTTCCCCAACTAAAAAATCTTTTCTACCTTCTCACACACCTTGCAACTCTCAACTTTGCACTTCTGGAAGGTGGATTTTCTTTAATCTCCTCTTCGCTTGCCATTATCGGTTTTTTATTAACCAACTCCAAAATAGGAGGAGGACAATTGCAAATCATTTGATTTTTATCGCAATGACAACGCTGCGAGTGGTATTTGAATAAGTGTTTCACTATTCTGTCTTCCAGAGAATGAAAACTTATTACAC
>CALVBY010000026.1 GCA_944325905.1 Candidatus Gastranaerophilales bacterium
TTTTTATTTCTTCAATAGCATACACCGATGTGCTTGCCATTACTGTTAACGCAAGAAAAAGAAATGCTATTTTCCTTTTTTTGAACCGCAAATTTGCTATCCTCAAATTTATATTTGACAAATATACAACGATTTAAGCATATTTTTTGTTCATTTCAATCATTTATTCAAATTAATTTTGTTTTATAGACCAGAAATCACGCTGGAAAAGCACCAAAAACGGAATTAATTCCAAACGTCCGACAAGCATGTTTGCTGTAAAAATAAGTTTTGATGTAATATGCAGACTGCTGAAATTCCCCATAGGCCCTATTGTGGAGCCAAATCCCGGACCGCAGTCTCCAAGTGTTGTTATTGCTCCTGTTATGCCTATTACACTGTCTTGTTCAATTAATGCTACCAGTAATGCGCTTAAAACAAAGGTAAAAAAGTAAAAGAATACAAATACAACTATCTGTCTTATTACTTCCGGCTGAATAATTGCGTTATCTATCTTAATGTTAATTATTGCATTCGGATGTAAAATCCTGAAAATTTCGCTTTTCATTGATTTGAAAACTAAAATCCATCGTGTCATTTTTATACCGCCGCCTGCAGATCCTGCGCATGAACCTGTAAACATCGCGATAAACAGTAAAAGTTTTGCACTGAAGCTCCATTGCGCAAAATTCACGCTCGCGCTGCCGGTAGACGTTGTCAGACTTATTACCTGATAGAAAGCTGCGGTTATCGCGTCAAATATGCTGTAATGATCATTAAAATATAAGGCGCCTGCAACAAAAAATGATAAAATTATAATTATATACGTATAGACACGAAATTCTTCACTTTTGAACATTACAAAAGGATTTTTTTGTTTTATTGCTCGTAATTGTAAAATAAAACTTGCACCGGCAAGAAACATAAAGACGGTAATAATCCAGGTGATTAAATCAGAATGATATCCCATAGTGCTTTCAGCGTTTGGTGAAAAACCCCCTGCCGCAAGGGTTGACATTGCATTACATATAGCGTCAAATTTTGGCATTCCCGCACAGGTTAATAAAACCGCGGCTAATACCGTAAGCCCCGCGTAAATTCCCCACAACGCCGATGCGGTATTGCGAATTCTCGGGGATAATTTTTCCTCTGTCGGTCCGGGAGCTTCCGCAAAAAACATCTGACGCCCTGCCACAGCAAATTGCGGTAATACTGCAACGAATAATACGATTATTCCCATACCTCCAAGCCATTGCGTAAATGATCTCCAGAAAAACATTGTTTTGGGATAATTAAAATGTGTTAATATGGTTGCACCTGTTGTCGTTATTCCGGAAACTGATTCAAATAATGCATCTGTAAAATCTATCCCGTAAAATAAAAATGGCAATGCCGTAAGTATTCCGAAAATTATCCATGATATTGCCACAACAAAAAGTGCTTCTGATTTTTTTATATCGTTAAGGTTTTCTATTTTGCCGTTTAAGTTTCCAAGTTTTTTTAATCCGTATCCTGCAATTATTGATAAAATACCGGAGCTTAAAAATGGTAATACAGAATAAAAATCTTTATAATATAATGCAACAACTATAGGTATCAGAAGAGTTATCCCTATATACATTATAATGAGTCCTATTGCATAAAATAAATAATTTAAACGCATTATCCCACCTTAAAGAATTCTTTAATACTGTCGGCATTTTCCGCCATTGTGAAGGTAATCAGGACGTCTCCGGTTTTTATTCGGGTATCGCCTTTTGGAATAATAACAAAATTTTTCCTGTGAATTGCACCTATAATCGCCCTTGCAGGAAGTTTTAATTCCATAATCATTTTGTCGTTAAATTCTTCTTTAACGCTGATTTCCAAAACTTCGCCCTGTCCTTGCTCAACTGTTGCAAGAATATCAACGTCATTTTCTTCTAAATCGTTCTTTACTTCGTTAATCGCTGAATTTTTGGGTGAAATCGCAATATCTATTCCAACTTTTTCAAAAAGCGGGATATTTAAAACTTTTGCAACTCTTGCAATAACTCTTTTTACGCCAAGTTGTTTGCATAAAAGAGAGCAAAGGAGATTTCTCTCATCATTGTTAGTTACGCTTATTACGATATCACTTGATCCTATTTCCTCTTCATCTAATATTTTTAGATTTGTACCGTCACCATGGATGACAAGAGTTCTTTCAAGTGTTTGAGCTAAATATTGGCATCTTTCATAATCTTTTTCGATTATTTTTGTTTTAATTTTTAGATCATCAAGACTCTTTGCAAGCATCGCACCTACGTTTCCACCGCCAATAATCGCAGCCGATCTAACTTGTTCTTTTTCATGGAAAAATGTTCCGGCAAGTATATCCAAAGAACGAGGGGTTCCCATAAAAATAAGCTTGTCACCTTCAAGAATTTCAGTATCACCATTAGGGATAAACAGTTTATAATCTCTTGTTAGCCCTACAATAATCGTATCTTTTGTAAAGCCTATATCTTTTATTTTTTTATTTACAATAGCAAGGCCTGAATGTACCTTGTATTCAAGCAAACGAGCTTTTCCATCGGCAAAATTTTCAACATCAAGCGCATGTGCAACGGTTACTATACGGAAAATATCCTGAGTAAGAAGTTCTTCTGGCCATATAATATAGTCTATAAAAAAGTCACAATAGTAGCCGTCATTATTATTAGAACTTAGTGCATTTTTATATTCTTCTTTGCTGACAAAACAAATCGTTCTTACGCCACTAAGTTTTTTAGCTGCAAGACAGGCAACAATATTTGCTTCGTCAATTGCAGTACAGGCAATGAATACGTCAGCATTTCTTATGTCTGCAATTTTTAAAACTTCCGGATCTGATGCGTTACCCTGAACAAAACTTATGTCGAGTTTATTGAATTCATCAGTTCGGTTTTCTTCTCTGTCTATAATAGTTATATCGTGGTCTTCGAAAAATTCTGTTGCAAGTAAACAACCAACTTCCGTAGCTCCAAAAATTACGATCTTCATAACAAATCTACATTACCTTAAATATATTTTTTTTACAATCTCACATTAACAAGTGTGTAAATTATAACATTTTGCACTACTTGTAATACAATTAATGCAACTATTGGTGAGAAATCTAAATTCCCGAGAGGCGGAATCCATCTCCTGAATAAATTTAAGTATATATCAGTTACTTCTCTCAGTGTATTCCAAGGTTGATTTTCCCACCTTATACTAGGAATCCAACTCAAGAATATTCTTAGAATTATCAAGAAGAAGTATAAATTGAATATGTTATTGATTCCGTGTATTATTCCAATCATTTTTGACCCTTTTATAGTTGTGAATTTTTCTTCGTAAATGCACACTCGCAGTTTTTACGTTCTGTTGGAATTTTTTCAATCATGTTAAATAAAAGATTCTTAAGATTTGCAACATTGTTATTAAATACTTCGATTACTGCATGGTGTGAAACCGGTGGTACATCACCAACTAAGCCTGCATCATAATCGGTTATAAGTGAAATATTTAATGGGCACATATCCATTTCTTTAACTAAGTATGCTTCAGGATACGCAGACATATTTATTACTTGCCACCCCTGATTAGTAAAGAATTTGGATTCAGCCTTTGTTGAAAATCTCGGTCCGTTTATTACAACAACTGTTCCTGTTTCATGAATATTAATACCTAATTTTTTACCTTCTTCAATAGCCAGTTTTCTAAGTTCCGGGCAATATGGGTCTGCAGCTGAAGGGTGAGTTACGATAGGGCCTTCAAAGAAGGTTGATTTTCTACCGTCTGTCCAATCTACAAATTGATCGCAAATTACAAAATCTCCAGGCTTAACTTCTTTTTGTAAGCTTCCTGCAGCACAAGGCGATATAACTCTTTCGCATCCGATTGATTTCATTGCCCATACATTTGCTCTATAATTTATTTGATGAGGTAAAAGAGTGTGGTTGCGACCGTGTCTTGGCATAAAAGCAACTTTATGCGGACCTATATTTCCTAAAAACACGTTGTCGCTTGGCATACCATATGGCGTCTCAATTCTTACTTCTTCAATATCATCTAAAAATTTGTAAAATCCTGATCCGCCAAATACCCCTATTGTCGCTAAATTTCTTTTTTCCATTTTTTACCTCTTAATTTTATTTCTACAAAATTAATTTTAACATAAAATTTTTTATATAAAAACAGTTAATTTATGGTATTTTTTACACTAAATGTTAAGTGCTGAAAACCCTTGTGGCAGTAGCTTTTGTGGCGTGCGTTTGACTGATGTTTTTTTGTTAAGACTTGAAATTTAAAATTTTTGTATTACTATACTTATATAAAGGATTATTCCAAAGAGTTATAATTTAGACAAAAACACAGCCGTTTAAAGGAGACTTGGAGGATTTCAATTTACAACCAGAGGATTACATTTTGAAAAGATTATTATTATTCACTATTGCAGTAGTGTTTATGTCATTTACTCAAGTTCAGGCAGCTGATGTAAACGCGGTTAAGGCGTCAATAGTAAAACACTCCATAGAAATGGGAGTTGATCCGGCTATCGCTTTAAGTATTGCAAGAGCAGAATCTGGCTTCAGGCATGAGGCAAGAAGTTCACACGGTGCGGTTGGGGTATTTCAATTAATGCCATCTACTGCGAGGAGAATGGGGTTAAATGCATATTCTCTAAACGATAATATTCGTGGTGGAATTATGTATTACAAGAATATGTATAAGATGTTTGGTTCTATGGAATTGGCACTTGCGGCATACAATGCCGGCCCTGGAAATGTAAAAAGATACAACAATAAGGTTCCACCTTATGCTGAAACTAAGAGGTTTATTGCAAAAATCATGACGGATTATAACAGGTTGAAGGCTAATCCTGATCCGGCTATGATAAATGCAACAAAGCCAAAGACAACGGCAACTACTCCCGCTCCAAAAGCAGCTCCTGCACCGGTAGTTTCAAGAGTAGAGGAAAAACTCCAGGTCGAAGTTGTTGATGAAAATCCGTTAGATTTCGATTTGAATCCTGAAACGTTTTCAATTTAGTTTAAAAAACTTGTAATTAAAAAAGCGGTCTTACGGGCTGCTTTTTTAATGTAAACTTTTGTAAATATTTCGATTGCTTGATTTAAAGAAAATGCTGCTATATTCCGTAAACACATGTGTATCACAGTAAAAATGTATACAAAAAACGAAAGGAAATTATGGGATTAGCAGCTTCACAAGCAAGATTATTAAGTATAACCGCAAGGTTATCTGATAACGAATTGCATTCTCAACAGATTGCAAATTCAAAAGTGCGTCTTGCTGATAAAACTCAAGAGGCTAGTCAAGAATATATAGAGGCGTTAAATACAACAAAATTGATGTATAGAACTTATGATGCTAACGGTAATGCAACCGAAGCGGAACTCACTCCTGCGATAATGTACCAATACAGCGACTTGAAAAATCAATACGGTATTGCAAATACGTCAGGACAACTTTTGATTAGTTCAACAGACGCTGCTAATTTTGAAGCAAGTAATAATGTAAATGAATTTGTTCAATTATACGGAGTTGAGCTCGTCGATAATCCACAATTTATAATTGCACTACAATCAATTTATGGAAATAATTATGCAGATTTTTATGATTTAGATGCAGAAAAGCCACTAGTTGATTTTGGAGGTATGAATGTTCCTGGTTGGGTTGGTCAACCTAATACAGGAATGTCACAACAAGATTATGAAAAATGGGCAAGTCAAGTTTCTGCAATTCCTGTTTCAGGTAAGGAATCAGGTTCTTATGGAAGTTTAATTGCAAAATTGACAAATGTTCCTGCATATCCAGGTGATGAACCTCAAGAACCTCCTGCAGTTGATATGCCTGATTTTGCAGCTTTAGCTGCTGCATATAATAATTCTGCTTGTTATGGTTCTGTAAATGGTTCAAACAGTACAGGTATATGGCACATGGAGCATAACTTATGTAAGTTAATTTGGGGTGAAAATGGGTTTGCTGCTGATTCAGGTCAAATAACTAATTCAGATGGCACAATTACTATCACTGCAGACATGGATAAATTAGATGATGATAGTATATTTAGTGGTTTTGGGGGTTCTGGTACTTCTGCTGCTAAAAATTTATTGCAAGCTCTTAAGCAAGATGACATAAAGGACTATGATTGTGTTAAGGAATTAGTGCAGAGTTTGATAGATTTGTATTGTGATGTTGTTTATTACTATGCAAACAATGGTTCTTACGACTTTTATGGTTCTATACAAAATAATGGTGCAGATATGAAAAATCCGCAAGAATTATATAATGATTGGAAACAATTCTACACTGATTTAGCCGGGTTAGAACAAAAAGGTGAAGAAGAATTCAATCAAAAATATCAAGAACAGTGGGAAGAATATGAAAAGAACCACAAGACTTGGGAAGAATCTTGGAATTCAATATATTCTTGGCAAAATAGCTGTAATGATTTGTACGATGAATATTTAGATGATATTGCAAATCTTCCAACAAGTAAGATACCTGATGAAGATGATCCAAAGACTTCTTGGTATGTAAATTTATGGCACAGAATAAATGGCGAAAGTGACCGTAAATCTATTGAAGGTGAAAAAGGCACCTATTACAAACAATTAGATGATAACTTGTTGACAAGCCAAGAATGGTTGCAATTTGCTCTTGAACACGGTGTTGTTACTTTGGAAAAAGTTCAATTTGTTGATGAAGCAGAAGAGGGTACAGGGCTCAAGACAACAAAATGGTTATCAACAACTTATAGCTCTTGTTCCGATATTACGTCAACTGAGGACTCAGTTGCTATAGCAAAGGCTGAAGCTGAATATAATAAGAAGCTAAATGAAATTGAAGCAAAAGATAAAAAATACGATAATGATATCAAAAAACTTGACACAGAACACTCAGCACTTCAAACAGAATATGAATCTGTAAAGAGTGTTATTGAGAAAAATACAGAACGTTCTTTTAAAGCATTCTCTTAAGCATTATATGCAGCAAAGAATGATTGCAAAAGTCTTTGTCCATCAATCATTGTTTTATAATCCACGTATTCTTTGTCGGAATGCATGTTGCATACAGTTGCTAATCCTACAAGATAAGGTGCAAATTTTTCACCTTTGGCGTTAGTTTCGTTGGCATAGATGTGAGTTTCTGCACCTGCGTGGAATGATGAAATCTCGGGCTTAATTCCTTCTTTTTGTGCTACTTTTTCAAACAAAATAGGAATATAATCATCATCCATTTTTTCAAAAGCCGGCATGTGTTCTTCAAATTTAATATTAGCCTGAGCTATTCCGGCATATTCCTTGTTAAACTCTTCTACTAAAAATACCATCAAGTTTTTCAACTCTTCTTCTTTTTGCTTGCTTGAACTTCTTATAGAATATGTTGCTTCACCGTAGGTATTAATTATGTTGGTAACTTCCAAATTGCCTGAGGAAATTCCGCCGATATTGCAAGAGGTTATAACCATACCGTCTTCAGAATGGAAAACGCCTTGAGGAAAATCTGACACAAGGTCTGCTATCAATTTTGCCGCATTTTCTCTTGTCTTATCACCAATATCAATTCCTGAGTGGCCGCCTTTGAATGCGTTTACTTCAACTCTTACCATTATATAGCTTGCGCCGGAGGTTAAAAGTTGACCCAAAGAATCACTATCAAGTACTAACACATATTTTGACTGAAGTTTTGAAAAATCAACATTTCTTATCCCGGTCATACCTGATTCTTCGTCTCTTGTGAAGCAAAGTTCCAATCCGCCGTGTTTAAGAGTTGTATTTTGTGCAAGTTTAGTTGCAAAATACAAAGCATTTGCAACTCCTGCCTTGTCGTCTCCTCCAAGGGTTCTCCCTTCGGCCTTTATCAAATCTCCATCTAAGAATATTTTTACTGCGGAATCATCTCCTATAACATCCATATGAGCAGATAAAAGCAGCGGTTGTTTTGTTGAATCTGTTGCATCAACTTTAATATGAACGTTTTTATAAGCATCCAATTCGCAATGCAAATTGTTTTTTTCGCAATATTCAACTATCCAATTTATTACATTTTCTTCGCCAAGTGAAGGTGACGGGATTTGTGCAAGATTACAAAATAAATCAACAAGTTCATTTTGGCTTCTCAAAGTTATAATATCCATAATTAATTCTCCTTATACTCACAAAATTTTAACATATAAATCAGATAATGTAAATATGCTAATTAATATCAATGATACTCACACCGTCGCCACCTTCGGTCTCGTTACCTGGCCTAAATTTCGCTACATACGGGGATGTTGACAGGAAATCTCGTATGGCGGATTTAAGCGCTCCGGTTCCGTGGCCGTGGATTATTGTTACCGGTGTTAAATTTGCAAGACTTGCTTTGTCTAAATAAAATTCTAAACTGTCGAGTGCATCTTCAACTCTGTAACCTCTTAAATCCAGTGTATTAGATAAATTCAGGCGTTTTAGCTCGAATTTTTCAAAGCTGCTTGGGGTATATATTTTAACAGGCTCTTTGTAATTTTCATCAATTACGGCAAGTTTATCTGTTTTAATTTTTGTTTTTATGTTGCCCATTTGAACGAACACATTACCGTGCTTGTCAGGTTTTGATAATACCGTAACTGATTGGTGCAAGTCCTTTAGCATAACTTTATCGCCATTTTGGACTTTGTCCCAATCAATTTCCAGATACTTTTGTTTATCTTCGTATTCATCAAGTTTTCCGCGGAATTTTTGTTCGAGTTTTGCAAGTCTGGCGTATGATCTGCGGGCTATTTTTTCTGATTTTTCGCGTCTTAATTCATCAAGTATATCTTTAATTTCTGCCTTAACTTCCATTAATTCTCTGTCAAATTTATCTTTGATATTTTTAATTGTTTTTTTCTTGTCTTTTTTGATATTCGAAAGATTTTCTTCGTATTCTTTTTTTACGGAAAGGGATGTCTCTCTTAATTCTTCAGCTTCCTCAAGGTTTTTGGATAATTGCTGCTGGGTTTCTTGCAATTTTTCCACAACCAGAATAGATGGGTCTTTTTGTGATACGAGAATGTTTTTTGCTTTTTCCACAAGTTTTTTGTCCAATCCCAGATTTGAGGATATTGCAATAGCATTACTCAACCCAGGAATTCCGAGTTGAAGTTTGTATGTGGGTTTTAGACTTTCCGTATCAAATTCTACAGAAGCGTTTTTGAAATATGGATTTACGTATTCTAGAGATTTTAATTCGCCGTAGTGGGTGGTTATTGTTGAAAATACTCCCTTATCTGCAAGATTTTCGAGTATAACTTGTGCTAATACGGCGCCTTCTACAGGATCGGTTCCGGCGCAGATTTCGTCCAGCAAAACAAAAGTTTCATCATCGGAATTGTTCACAATTTCTATAATATTTGTCATATGTGATGAAAAGGTTGAAAGGCTTTGTTGAATACTTTGAGAATCTCCGATATCTGCAAAAACTTTTTTGAACGGGTATATTTTTGCCATTGTGCAAGGAAGGAAAATACCTGCTTTGGTCATTAAGATAAATAATCCTATTGTCTTTAGAGTAACGGTTTTGCCTCCTGTATTGGAGCCGGTTATTATTACGGATTTGAATTCTTTTCCTATTTCAAAATCATTTGCAACAACATTTTCTGATACTTTTATAAGTAGCGGATGTCGCATGTTTTCAAAAATTATTTCCTTATTATCAATTAACTCGGGCTCTATCGCTTGGATTTTTACGGCATAGCGAGCTTTCGCAAAATGAAAATCAATTTGTGCAAGAATATTTTCAGATTTTTTCAGCTCAGGCATAACGTCTTTTACTAAAGAAGTCAATTCTGATAATATTTTTATCAGCTCTGCGTGAATTTTTGATTTTGTTTCTCTTATTTTGTTATTAAGCGGAACGATTTGTGCCGGTTCAATGTAAAACGTTTTGCTGGAGGCTGAAACGTCGTGGACTATTCCCGGGATTTTGCTTTTAGAAGATGCCATAACCTGAAAAACAATTCTGTCATCGCGGGTTGTGTAAATATTTTCTTGCAAATGTTTGGAAAAGTCTGGCGAATTCATTAACTCATTTACTTTAGTTTTAAGATTTTTTTCTGTTTCTTTAAGTGATGCAAAAAGTCCTTTTAGATCAGGTGTTGCATCCTGTCTGATGTTGAGTGCTTCGTCAAACGTTGAAAAAATCTTATCTTCAAGTGTTTTATTTGTAATTAATTCAGACGACAAACAAAGGAGTTGAGCTTGAGAGTTGTCCGATATGAATTTTTTTACCATTCTTGATGTACGAAGAGTTTTTGCTACATCATTCAATTCTTCTTCGCTAAGGTAGCTGATGAGTGAATTTTTTTCAATTCTTCTTAAATCAGCGACAAAATCAATCGGAATATCCACAGTGTTATCAAGAATGTATTTTGCTTCTTTTGTAAAATTTAATTGTGATTGTATTTCTTCAGCAGCGTCAAAAATCTTTGCATTAAGGCAAAACTCTTTACTTTGCGAAGTTTTGCAAAATTCAGATATCTGTTCCAGAATTTTATCAAATTCAAGTGATTTCAGAGTTTTTGATACAACATCCATATTATATATTTAAGACCAAGCAAAAATTATTTGCAATTGTTATTTTTTTAAGTAAAATGGTTGTGTAAGTATGGGGAGAGAAAAATGCCGGTAGAAAGACAAAAAGTTGTAGAGCAGGACAAAATCAAAAGACGTTCAAATTTTGATCCTGTGGAAAGTAATTTGACAGAAGAACAAGTTAAACTTGAGGCTTCAAGATGTTTGAATTGTAAGAATCCTAAATGCGTTCAAGGGTGTCCAGTTAACATTCAGATACCTCAATTCATTAATGCGCTAAAGGAGGGAAACTTAGATAAAGCCGGTGAAATTATTCGAGAAACAAGTATGTTACCGTCTGTTTGCGGCCGTGTTTGTCCTCAAGAAAGGCAATGCGAGGGCAATTGTGTTTTAGGTATAAAGGGACAGCCCGTTTCTATCGGCGCTTTAGAAAGATATGTCGGCGATAACACAAAAGCAGATATGCCCGAGATAAAACCTTCAGGCAAAAAAGTTGCTGTTGTAGGTTCAGGTTGTGCCGGTATTACCGCTGCTGCTGATTTGAGAAAAGCAGGACATGAGGTTGTTGTTTTTGAAGCGCTTCATGAGTTGGGCGGGGTTTTAAGATATGGTATTCCGCCTTTCAGACTACCTCGTGTTGTACTGGATAGAGAAATTACAAACCTTAAAAATATGGGCGTTCAATTTAAAAAGAATGTTATTGTCGGGAAATCAATAACATTAAAGCAATTAAAAGATGACGGATTTGATGCAATATTCATATGCTCCGGCGCAGGATTGCCGAAGATGTTGCATGTCCCGGGTGAAAACTTGAACGGCGTATTCTCGGCTAACGAATTTTTAACCCGTGTAAACTTGATGCATGCAGGCTCCCCCGATAGCCCTACACCGCTTAGAGTCGGTAAAAAGGTCGCAGTGTTCGGCGGTGGCAATGTTGCAATGGACGCTGCAAGAACTGCTGTAAGAGTCGGGTTTGAAGAAGTTTATATAATTTACAGACGAACTGAAAAGGAACTTCCTGCAAGGTTGGAGGAAATTCGTCACGCAAAAGAAGAAGGTGTCGTGTTTAAATTCTTGTACGCACCGAAGGAAATCCTTGGCGAAGACGGTTATGTAAAAGCAGTTGAATTGGAAGTTATGGAGCTTGGTGAGCCTGATGAAAGCGGCCGTAGAAGACCTGTTTCTACAGGTAAGGTTGAAACTATGGAGCTTGATACGGTTATTGTTGCACTTGGAACAGGTCCTAACCCTATTATTCAGCGCTCTGCTGAGGCTGACGGTATTGAAATTATAACTGATAAAAAAGGTTATATTACAGTTGACGGCGAAACTCGTGCTACCAATATTCCAACGGTTTACGCGGGTGGAGATGTTGCGCCTGTCGGTGAATCTAACGCTATTAATGCTATGGGTGCAGGTAAAAAAGCTGCAAAAGCTATTAATGAAATGTTAAAGTAGGTATTTTTATGGATACAAATGCGGAAATTAAAGAGTTTAGGGTGTGTTATACCAAAAAAACTTTATTTATTATATTTTTTGGTATTCTCCTCTTTACATTGGCAGGTTTGGTTTTTATTCTGAAAGCAGATATGTTTGCAGCGGATGCTAATTTCAGTTCAGAATCTAATTGGTTTGCAGATGTACTTTTCTATAAAATTCTAGGCTGGGTCGATTTGTGTTTTTTTACAATATTGGGTTCGATTGCTTATTTTAAATTCTCAAAATCCCCATGGCTGTTTACTGTAAACGAAAAAGGCATTATCTTACCCGAAGGATTTGTTGAATGGGAATCTGTCGCTAGAGTTTATTTGTATGAGATGAAAGGAACGGTACTTTTAAGAATCAATGTAAAGTCAAATGCTGCAGAATACTTAAAAAGAAACTACAGTAGATTTCAAAAATTCTTAGCTTTGGTGCAAGAAAAAAATACTTTTTCTTATCCTGTTTCGGGAACAAATGTTGATATTCACGAATTGTATGAATTTATGAGGTCGCATCTAAAAAAATGTTCAAAAAAAACGTCGGTATAATATTCATAGTTTTTCTGTTGTTTATGGCTCCGGCATTTTCGCTGGAACTGGATACTTCTGTGGATGAAGAGATTAGAAAAAATTATAATCCGTCAAAGCTGGAGTTGGAATCCTTGCCGCCGCTTCCGTCAATTAAGCCTAATCAGCCGGTATCAAAACCGCCATTGGAGCCGATTGAGATTCCTGAATCAAAGCCCATAGGCAAACTGCCGCCTTTAACTCCTGCTGATAAAAAGCCTGTGGTTACTAAGGTTGATAAATCAACTGCAATAAGAATTAAAAAAGGTACTAAGTTTACGGTAAAATCTTCTCAGGCCGTATCTGATGCCACAAGAGTCGGAACAAGATTGTCTTTTGTTTCTCAAAATTCTGTTACTCAAAGATATGTTACTATCCCGCAAGGTACTGTCTTTAAAGGCGAAGTTTACGACTCCCATCTTCCGCAATTTTCAGGAAACGGAGGTTTGATAGTTTTGGGGATTGATAGTATGGTCTTTAGAGGCTCGACTGTTGGAATTGAAGCCAAAATAACTAAGGCAAACCATAAAAAAATATTTTTTAACAACATAAAAGGTAAAAGACAATACTGGAAAGGCACAGTAAATTCACTCAAACCCGGTACGAAATTCTACAAAAAAATGATGAGAACAACTTCGAAACTCGCAAACGGCACGTTCACAGTTATCTTAACCCCGTTTACGGTTGTTGCAGGAGTCGCCGTTTATGCGGTCAATTTCGTGGGCTCACCTTTATTCGGACTTTTCTCAAAAGGCGGCAGAATTTCAATCCCTGCAGGAAGTGAGTTCGAAATTAAGCTCCTTGAGGATGTGTATTTGTATTGATAAAATTTTGGTTTTAGTTGCCTAAGGCGTTATCTATGTCGTTTGCTCTGTTTTGTCTGCCTTGAGTTACGGCTTTGATTGTTTTTTCGCTTTGAACAGTGTTTGCTGCATTGTTAATCATAGCGTTGAAATCTACGTTGTTCCAACACCACCAAGCTCCGTAGCATAGTGCTAATATTACTAAAATTCTGACCATTTTTTCTCCTTTTTTCGAAGTGTATCAAAAAAATTATGCTGTTGTCAATTTTAACAAATTTTGTTATAATCGTCTCATTAATAGGAGAATGTATATGAAATTTTTTAAAGTGCTGAACCGGAGGGGGGCAACTCTCCTAGCTAAGAATAACAGGGGGTTTGACAGTATTGAGGTGTTAAACTATAATTCAAGTATGAAGAATTATAGTTACAGAAAACATTTTTCTGTCATCCTGAACTTGATTCAGGATCTAAGTATGCAAAGATTCCGAAATAAATTCGGAATGACAAAATTTTTGTATTTTTTCAAGCCTCCCGTTGTCGTGCAGAACTTGATTAAGCATCTAAAAAATAAAAGATTACGAAACGAGTTCGGAATGACAGATTCACTGTATCTTACTGACGAGTCTTGTCATCCTGAACTTGTTTCAGGATCTAAATTAAAATTATCTAAAAAATCCAAAAAACTTGCGGCATTTACATTGGCAGAAGTGTTGATAACATTAGCGATTATAGGTGTTGTTGCAGCGATGACAATTCCGACATTGGTTAGTAATATACAAGAGCGTCAATTTCATGCAAAATGGAAGGAATGCTATGCTATCTTAAATAATGCATTCAAATTGGCAGCTGCTGAAAATCCAAGGCTCAGTATATTAAACGGTTCGAGTAATTCTTTTCCTTCAAATGAATTCATAGATGCATTTTTTAAGCATTTGTACGTTGAAGATACCTGTGGTGTGAGTACTGTCTATGATCCCAAAAGATGTGATGCTTCGTACAAAAACCCACCTTGGGTAGGGATATATAATATTTGGTCTTATTATAAAACATTGGCAGGCGGTAATTTAAATGCTTATGATTTTTGTTATAAAGCTGCATTGTTAAGAAATGGTGCTGTAATATACTTTGGTGGTTTGTGGAGTGGTCCTACAATTGTAGTTGATGTTAATGGGTATAATCAAGGCCCAAATGTTGTAGGCAGGGATGTTTACGCTATAAATATAGGTACAAGTCAGACTAAATACATAGAAGAAACTTCTTTTAGGCCATTCGGTGCAGAGGGTACTCAAACTGAAAAGAGTGGTTATCAGGGCTGTTCTCCGGATATTGGGGCTTCCTCTGATGCAAACGGTAATATCAATGCTTTATATGGTGCTCCTGGTGTTGGTTGCAGTTATAAATATCTGAATGAAAAATAGTTAAATTTTAAAGGTTATGATGAATAAATATAGTGGATTGCTAGTGAAAAAATACCGAAATAAATTCAAAGTGACAGAATCATTGTTGAATCAGGAAAAAACCTTTGTCATGCTGAATTTGATTCAGCATCTAAAGAATATAAGATTCCGAAACGAGTTCGGAATGACATGTTGTGAGATTTGTTATCCTGAACAAGCTCCCGTACCCCAAAATACAAAGATTCCGCACCAAGTTCGAAATGACAAAAAAATGTTATGTGGCTTTAAAGAGCCCACTTGTCATCCTGAACTTGTTTCAGGATCTGAATTTAAATCATCTAAAAAATCCAAAAAACTTGCGGCATTTACATTGGCAGAGGTTTTGATAACCTTAGCCATAATTGGCATAGTTGCTGCTATGACAATTCCGACTTTGGTTAGTAATATACAAGAACATCAATTCCATGCAAAGTGGAAAGAGTGCTATTCAATATTGAATTCGGCATTCAATATGACAACTGCCGAGAATCCAAGAATGATTGTTAGAGGTGGTGCTGACAATACTTTTCCATCAAATGATTTTATAAATGCTTTTTTGAGTCATTTGTATGTTATCGATACTTGCGGTTATAGTGTTGTCTATGATGCTAAGCTTTGTCAGGCAGCATCAAATAGTACATATTGGGTGGGAATTACAAATATTTATTCGAGATATAAAACCTTGGCAGGAGGTAATTTAAATGCTTATGATTTTTGCAAAAAAGCTGCATTATTGAGAAATGGTGCAGCAATCTATTTTGGAAGTGGGCACAGTGGTATGACTATATTAGTTGATGTGAATAATTATAGTGTGGGTCCCAATATTTTAGGGAAAGATGTTTATGCCATAAGCGTGTCTAATTCAAGCAATACATATAATGTAGATGACTTGGATTTTAAGCCGTACGGCGCTGAAGGTACTCGTGTGACCATGTTCAATTATCAAGGTTGTTCTCCTGATATAGGCGCCCCTGCTAATTCGGATGGGAATATAAACTATTTATATCAAGCGCCCGGAGCAGGTTGTAGTTTGAAATATTTACATGAAAAATAAAAAATAAATTAATTGTTACAAAGTTGTCAAAATCTATATTTAGCATATAATTAATGCTGTAAATCGTAACTTTTAGTGGAGGATATTATGATTAAAAAGTTCTTTAGTCCAAAAGCATTGGCTTTGTTTTTCAGTGCTTTGATTTTGGGCATTACTCCGACACTTGCAGGAGAAGCTGATTTGGTAGTTCCGAATATTCAGCAAATGTCACCTGACAGCTTTAATTTATTGGTTGTTGGTATGGTGATTTCTTTGATAGGCTGTATTTTCGGGTTTATTGAATTTTTGCGTATTAAAAAATTGCAAGTACACACTGCTATGGCAGAGATTGGCAACACTATTTTTGAAACTTGCAAAACTTATTTGATTCAACAAGGTAAGTTTTTACTTGTTTTGGAAGTGTTGATTGGTTTATGTATTGCGTTTTATTTCGGGTATCTTCAAAAAATGGGGCTTTCAGGCGTATTAACAATTTTGGCTTGGTCCGTGATAGGTATTTTGGGATCTTATGGTGTTGCTTGGTTTGGTATCAGAATGAATACTCTTGCCAATGCAAGAACAGCATTTGCATCTTTGAAGGGCAATCCGTTAAACATTTTGAATATTCCTTTAAAAGCAGGTATGAGTATTGGTGTTTTGCTTGTATCTGTTGAATTGATTTTGATGTTGACAATACTTTTGTTTGTACCGGGTCATTTGGCAGGCGCTTGCTTTATCGGGTTTGCAATCGGTGAATCTTTGGGCGCTTCAGCACTTCGTGTCGCAGGTGGTATTTTTACAAAAATTGCCGACATTGGATCAGATTTGATGAAAATTCAATTCGGTATTAAAGAAGACGATCCGAGAAACCCTGGTGTTATTGCTGATTGTACAGGTGATAACGCAGGCGATTCAATCGGGCCGACAGCTGACGGGTTTGAAACTTACGGTGTAACCGGTGTTGCACTTGTTTCATTTATCCTTTTGGGTGTAATGCCTGAGTATCAAGTTCAGTTGTTGACTTGGATATTTACAATGAGATTTTTGATGATAGTAACTTCTGTTGTTGCATACTGGATTAACGGTATTGCTGACAGAATTTACGCAGCAAAAGCAGCTAAATTTGATTTTGAACAACCTTTGACAAATCTTGTTTGGTTGACTTCTATTTTATCAATTGCAATGACTTTTGGTGTAAGCCACTGGTTATTGGCTCCTTTAGGCGGAAGCTTATGGTTGGTATTGTCAGGTATAATTTCTTGCGGAACCTTGGGTGCTGCTTTGATTCCTGAATTTACCAAGATATTTACTTCACCTAAGGCAAAACATACCGAAGAAGTTGTTACAGCTTCAAAAGAAGGCGGTGCATCTTTGACAATCCTTTCTGGTATTGTTTCAGGTAACTTCTCAGCTTTCTGGATTGGTATGGTAATCGTATTATTAATGGGACTTGCATACTTTGCAAGCACATTCATACCTGCAGATATTATGGTTTATTCATCTGTATTTGCATTTGGTTTAGTAGCGTTCGGGTTCTTAGGTATGGGGCCTGTTACAATTGCAGTTGATAGCTACGGACCTGTAACCGATAATGCTCAATCAGTTTATGAATTGTCATTGATTGAAGAACGCGAAGGCGTAAGTGAAGAAATCGAGCGTGAATACGGATTCAAGCCTGATTTTGAAAATGCAAAACAATATTTGGAAGAAAATGACGGCGCAGGTAATACTTTCAAAGCAACTTCAAAACCTGTTTTGATTGGTACGGCTGTTGTTGGTGCAACAACAATGATTTTCTCATTGATTTTGGTAATCCAAAACACTTTGGGAATTCAACCGGAAATGATTTTGAATATGTTGAATCCATACACATTGCTTGGTCTTTTGACAGGTGGTGCGGTAATTTACTGGTTCAGTGGCGCTTCTATGCAGGCTGTTACAACAGGAGCTTACCGTGCAACTGAATACATCAAAGAAAATATCAAGCTTGATGATGCGAATTGTAAGAGTGCAAATGTTCAAAACTCTAAAGAAGTTGTAAAAATTTGTACCCAATATGCACAAAAAGGTATGGTAAATATCTTTATTTCATTGTTTGCGTTTGCATTGGCACTTGCATGTCTTTCAGCACCTGCAGGTGAGAATTCACACCCTGTAGCATTCTTTGTCAGCTACTTGATTGCAATTGCTGTATTTGGTTTATTCCAAGCAGTATTTATGGCAAATGCAGGCGGTTGCTGGGATAACGCAAAGAAAATTGTTGAAGTTGATATGAAGGAAAAAGGAACTCCGCTTCACGAAGCAACTGTTGTTGGTGATACGGTTGGCGATCCTTTCAAGGATACTTCTTCAGTTGCAATGAACCCGATTATCAAATTTACAACATTGTTCGGCTTGTTGGCTATGGAAATTGCTATAAGTGAGTCATTCAAATCTATAGCGCCTATTGCTGGCTGGATATTGCTTGTAATTGCTTTGATATTTGTAATCCGTTCATTTTATGGAATGAGAATACCTACTAGCAAGTAAAATTTATTTTGTATTCGATTTGAAAAGCACTTTCTTGTGAAAGTGCTTTTTTTAGATTTTAATTTATAAAATATTACAAAATGTAAATATTTTTGGCCGTTTGGGCAATCATTTGTTAAATAAATACTTTATATATACATAGTATATTATATAACTGCGAGGAGTATAAATTATGGTTGATAGAATTGATGCAACTAGGCCAATTGGTTATGATAAAAGTGATGTGGCGACTAATTTTGCTGATGAAAAAAAGATGAAAAAGATTAATTCTTTATTTACTACTAATGCTGCTCAACAAGTTGCATTTGCACCACAATTCGGTATTGGTTCTTTGTTGAACGGTTCTCAGCAACAGTCTGATGCTGCAGCTGTTCAGGCTTAGTTTTACAAAAAAGTTTGTTTGATTTAAAATAGTCCCTGAAAAGGGACTATTTTATGCTTTTAACATCTGATATCGGAAATACAAATATTACTTTAGGACTTTTTGATAATGAAGCTTTGGTGGAGGAATTTCGTTTGGCTTCTGACAAGGACTTGTCATTAGAAGAGTACGAAGTGCTTTTGAAGTCTCTATTTAAAGATTTTAAAATAGACGGATGTATTGTTGGTTCTGTTGTAGAAGAATTGAACAAAAAATTCATGTCAGCAGTTAGAAATGTGTTCGGGATTGAACCATTATTTTTGACGAATAAGATTAATACGGGTGTAAAAATTAAAACAGATTTTCCTGATGAAGTTGGTGCAGATAGAATTGCAAATGCAGCAGGGGCTTATGTTTTGTACGGAAAACCAACTATAGTTGTCGATTTTGGAACTGCTACAACTTTTGATATTATAAATTCTGAGGGCGAATTTATTGGTGGTGTAATTGCACCTGGGATTAATTTGCAGATGAAATCTTTAAATAAATTCACGTCAAAGCTTCCTAAAATCGATGCTGATGTTTCTACAAAGGCTATTGGACATAATACAACTGATGCGATTTTATCAGGTGTAATCAGAGGAGCCGCTTGTATGATTGATGGGCTTGTTCTTCAGTGTGAAGAAGAACTCGGTAAAAAGGCTGTTTTGGTCGCGACGGGAGGTTACTCAGGGCTTATCGTTAATTATATGAAAAGACCTTTTGATTATATAAATCCAACTCTTACTTTAGAAGGTTTAAGACATTTATATAACTTAAATCTTATAAGTAAATTGTAAAAAGTTGCCCATTAAGTTTTCGTTCCAGACTTGAACATTTTTCGGTACACTCAAAACTGTAGGTGTAAAGTTCCATATGTATTTTATGTTTGCAGAAACTAGGAAGTCTGCAGTCTTTTGTGCATATTTACCGGGAACAGTCAATATTGCGATGTCAACGTTGTTCTTTCTGGCTAAATTTGGGAGTTTTTCAACATCTAGAACCAAAAGTTTTCCATTTATGGTTGTCCCGATTTTTTTTCTGTCATTGTCAAATAATGCTATTATGTTCAAGCCATAGTTGGTAAAGTTATCGTATTTTGCAAGTGCCATCCCGAGGTTTCCGGCGCCAACAATAAATGCCTTTTTGGTTTTAGAAAATCCTAAAGTTTTTTCTATAGATGTTTTTAATTCTGAAACTATGTATCCAATTCTGGATTTTCCGGAATTGTTTAAAATACTTATGTCTTTTCTTACCTGCGAATCGTCAATATTTAGAAGAGTTGCAATTTGTCCGCTAGAAATGTAAGTTTCACCACTGTTTAAAAAGTCCTGTAAAATACAGTGATAAAGAGTTAGTCTGTTAATTACTTTGTCAGAAATTTTTTTATCCATATTATTATTATAACACGTAAAAAAGCACCGACTAATTTAATTAGTTGGTGCTTTTTGGGGTCTGCGTCATTTAAAATTATTTACCGAACAATACTGCTCTTGCTGCATCTGATGCAGGTTCAACAGTTTGAGCGTGTAAGTATACAGGGTAAATATCTGTTACACCTGATGATTCAACTTCGCAAGTTCCGCTTGTAGTACCGTTAGCT
>CALVBY010000027.1 GCA_944325905.1 Candidatus Gastranaerophilales bacterium
GTTCCGTGTGCCGCAGCGTCTTTCATCGCCATTACACTGTTATAACCGCTTTTTGCTAACGACGCGTTTATTGCTGGCGCATAGGTGTTGAACAAGCTATCTAGCATTGTTTTGTTAGTAATTGGTTCACCGTTGATTATTTTAGTCAATGCACCCGTTGCATAGCGTTGTACAAATTCTACTTTGCCTTGCAAAGTCAGGTTGTCGCACATCTTTTTTAAGTCGAAATTTTGTATTTCAGTATGCTGGTTCTTCAATGCACTCAAAAGCATACCTCTTGATTTTTCTGACGCTTCTTCATTAACTTTTTTCGCTACAATATTATCGTTTGGAATATAAAACGCTGCTGTAGTCATTGTCATAATTTTTCTCCTTTATACTAAAGATTAACGTCCGTTGCGTTTGGCGGCATACCAAGTTACAAGCCGTTCATCGCTGTCTTTTTTCTTGCTTGTTGAATAGATTCGGCAATAGGTGAAGATATCGCTCGTACCTATGTTCAAATCGCGCACTATCAATGTGTCTTCAAAATTGTAAATGTTATCCTGCTCCAAAATCGGATAGGAAAGGCTCAAGGGGTGAAAACTTGCCGTAATAAACCATCCGCGCGTCATATTCGGCACCGTAAAGCATTCACCGAATATCCCGTATATTATACTGCCGCTTTCGCCGTTTGTAGGCTGGGTTATTTCTACTTTTTGAGAGCCAAAGCCTGTCAATGTCAGGCCACGCCATACAAGTTCTATATTTTTTACATTATATGCCATATCGTTTTTCCTTATTATCAGATGTTTATTGAGCTTCGCAAATCAAGTTTACCATAGGTGGTTTTGACAACCGCGCTTATGTTGAGAGTCAAGTTCGTTTTGTCGTAATCCATCGTAAAATCGTCCACCGAAAGCACGCCTTTTACTCCGCGGATTTGGTTCTTGACGTCGTGCTCCAAAAATTCCTCGTGCCTTACGCCGTAGGCGTAGTCTATTCCTTTGGTATAATCCAATACCCAATCGCCGTAAAATGTGTTTAGGGCTACTGTTATCTGCTGTTTTATTTCGTCAATTCCGCTTACCAGTTGAAAATCACCGTTCATCATCGGCAATTTATTATCATTCATATATATATCCATATAACACCTTTAATTTATATTACTCCGCCTGTCGGGGCGCCTTGATTACCGTTTGAGTGGGTATGCTCCAAAAACTTTTTGCCGTCAATGGTTACATCGGAGCCGATTTCGACCGAGCTTGAGTTTATTGTAACACTGCTGCTTGAGTTTATTGTGACGTCCGCACCGGTTATGGAAACCCCGTCTGCGGTAAGGTTTATGACCGCGCCGCTTGTGGTTCCGATAACCAAATCCCCCGTCGGGAATATGTATCTGCTTTCTGAGGGGTAAAAGCCCAAGCAAAAGAGGTTGTCATTTATGTCGTGGGTTCGCAAATCTGGATATTTTTGGATTGTGGAATTTACGTAAGCCGAAACATCCTCGTCCAAAAATCTTACGGTGCCTCTGTCACCCGAAGTTATTCCCAAATAGACGTATGACCTTTGGGTTTGCAAATGTTTTACGGGTACGTTGTACAAGTAATCCGTGCCGTTTGCGCCGTAGTATTCAATATCGACCGAATACTGCGAGTTTACGTTCACCACCTTGCAGGGCTTTTCTACAAAAATTTGTGCTGCAAACCCGTTGAATAAATCTTCCAAACTGTCGTGATAATCTCTCATGCCTGCCTCGTTTTTATAAATATCTCTGTAACCGGCGCTTTGCCGTAATTGTTTCCGTATGCGTGAATTCGACCTACCCGAGCAATTCCCGAAAATTCGCTGAATTCACACTTGACGGAATCGTTTATGCCAATCTGCGGAATAAAAGCCGCCGGTATCATAATCTCGTCATTCCCCAAACGTCGAGGACGGGCCGAATTGCTTAAATTAAGCACAAAAGCCTTGTCCTCGTCCGTAGGGAGATTGGGGGAAAGTATATGTACAAGTCCGTTTTGGATGCTGAATTTTATACCTAATGCGGTGCATATTTTCTGCAAAATTACGTGCGGATAACCGACCGCTTTGTAGCCGTAGTAGGTTTTTTGCGGAATATTATCGTCAAACTTCCCGACACTCAAGCCCATTGCCGCCACGCAATCTTTTATAATCGCTGTACTGGTTACGCTCTCACGGTAATTCTTGTTCATAAACGAATTTGTGCAAGCGTTTTTGCCGTCAACAAGCTCGATAACAGTCGGGATGTCCGAGCTTGTCGGCATTCCGTCGTTTTTCTTCTCGATAGATTTTATGTACCCCCTGAATATCAATGTAGGTTCGTCCTCGCCGTAGCCTGAATAAAGACATACCGCGTAATCTCTTTCAACAAGCGTTTGATAGCTCGTTTCATCTAAATTCCAGACAACAACCCGCGCTTTGTTATTTTCCGCTCTGTCGCTTTTTTGGATATCAAAGTCGATATCAAGCGAGTTGACCTCTACAATGTTTTCGGAATCTTCCAGAGGTTCTGTTTTTAAAATCAGGTTATATATTAAAGATTTTTCGCTCATAGTTCCTCTTGTGTGTAGTAAATTAGACTGTAATCCGTATGAAAATTATCCTGCTGCGGCTCGGTGGTGTTGCCGTAGATATTCACCAACACAAGCGAACCCTTGACTAATTCGTCGTTTTTTACCCGAGCGAACAAATCGCTGTTTAGGGTTATGGCTCGACCTTTTACAAGATAATTGTTCTTGCTGTTTTCGATTACGTATATGTCTACGATGCAAAATGTCCCGCACCATTTGAACCTGAAGGTGTATTCCCTGTTGTTTATGTTGTATGAGGTTCTCACGTCGGGCTTGTTATATATGTTCGGTAAAGTTAGTTTATTCATGTTATCTGTTTCCTGAATTTGTGTAACCGCGTTTTAAAATAAAATCGTCAAAAACTTCGCTCAATGCCGTCTTGACAGAATCCCCGATTTCTTGAGGGTTTGAATCTGAAGAATTGATTTGGACAGCTCCTGAGGAGACGTTTAGGGTAAAATTATTCTGCATTGAGGTGTTTTCGGCAGAGTTTGTCGTAGTGGAAATCTGTCTGCTATCTTGTGGCGTCGTAACAGCCGAAAGCCTTTCGGGGGTTAGGGTGTCAAGGCCTTTGAAAGAATCCGAAATTGTCATTGCGTTGAATAGTCCTCTGTTTTCCGGCACATAAAATATCCGCTTTATGCTCTCAAGAGCCTCTTTGGTGAATATATCGGAGGATTTTGCACCTATTGAAGCTTTATCCTGCAGATTTGGCGCGGAAAAAATTTCCTTCCCCTTTGATAGCTCATTCAAATACCCTGAAAAACTCAAGCGGGTTGAAGTAGCGTTTAAATTGTTTGAGGGGCTTTGAAATCTCTTTGTATTATCGGGTTTAGTGTCAGAAAGTTTGTCGATTGTGTTTTTTTCAAAGATTTTTTCGATACCTTGAACCCTTAAAACGCTTGGGGTTTTAGAAGAATTCTCTTTGCCTGATTTAAAAAATGAAAGCATTTTTTGAAAAATATTTTCATCCTTTGAAGTACCGTTTTTGGGCTTGAACTCCGTCGAATTCCGCCCAGATTTTTGTAAATTTTTCGGGGCAAAGGTATCTGCGGGATTTTCATCCTCAAGGAATTTTGAAACATCATTGAGGGAAGTTTTAAACATACTGAAAAAGCTATTTATAGCAATACCTTTGAAAAAATCCTTTATCGTAAAGGAAAGTTTTTCGGAGGATTTTTGCGCTTTTTCCTGCAGCTCATCTAACTTTTCAAAGCCCGAATCATCAAGTTTTGATACTATTTTTACTACTAATTCATCAATTACCACGTCTGTTCCTCATATTTAATTGTGCAGCCTCAAAAGTTATCTTATCTAAGAGCAGATAACTCTCCTGCGGGGTCATATTTTTCAACTCACTAAGGCTCACGTTGAACCCTAATTTTTTATTCGCCGTGTATAAATTCATTAAATTAAGCGTCACAGCGGCTGTTATTTCCCTGACTGTGCGCTTAGGGCGGCAAACAATTTGCTTAACTTGCTTTGTATTTGTTCCACAACCACCACCGTCCACTCTGTTGGAAACAGTGCGGACAAACTCGAAAAATTTCCGAGATTCTGCCTTATAAAATTGAAACATACAACCCTATAATCCACAAAACCAACCTTCTGCCAGTGCTGTTCCCACTCAAGATTGTCCAATTTTTTGCCGTCAACTCGCAAATGCTCCCTGTTTAGGGCAAGATTTGAGATAAATTTCAAATCTTCACGGTTAAAAACATCCTTGCAAGAAGTGTATAGCGCCTTTAAAAGCTCACTGTCGGACAACTCATTTGCCACACAAGCACCCAAACAAGTTAAAAAAGGATAAACCTTTTCTTCCGTAATAAATCCTAATATTGTAAAATCCTCAAAATATAAAGGCTCGGTCTCATACTTGTGACCGCCCACACTGCATTCTAAAACCATAACATCCTTTCTGTGACATACTAAACTTTGTACATATAATAACCCTCACCCGTAGTCAATACTTCGCTTCGCTCGTTCAACTACTACCCTCTCCCATAGGGAGAGGGGTTAATTTTCAGGTGAGGGATATTACATTCCTAAACACGGTTCGAGCAATAAACCAAATATTCCTAAAATGAATCCTGACATATTCATTTTTAATTTAAATTCAAATACTCGTTAAGCTGTATTGCGCGGCGCTTTACAATATCCTTTTTCAAGCCTGTTGAAACATTTTTATACATTGTCCCATCAACATTTGAACAAAAAGCATCTATAGCTCTAAATTCATTATCTTTGTACTTTTCCCAGTATTTTTGGGAACGAATTATTTTTTTGTAATTTTCCTTATTTATACTACGCAAATTCAAAAGAGCATCATTAATTTCATTTTCCCAAGCCACCATTGCAGTATAAGTACATTTATTCATAATATGAGTATCAGATGTATTATTAATACATTCAAGCTCAGTCTTATCTATATCATACATATCTGCCCTGACTGAAGAAGCACACAAAACTATAAAAACAAAAACGAGTAATGTTATTTTATTCATGAAAATATTCTACCATGAAACTTCAACAAAATTAAATTTCCACAAATTTATAATTTATTTAAAATCTAACATCAGATAGCAGCAAATCGGGCATAAAGCCCGAGAAGCTACTTTCCGTTTCTATATAACGCATTCCAAGTAACGATTCTTGTTGTGCTGTCTTGTTCGCCTGAAATATTAAAAATAACACAATTTGAAAAAGTATCCGTCATACCTGTGTTCAAATCACGAACAACAAGGGTATCTTCAACATTGTTCAAATTATCCTCGATTAAAACAGGCAAAGATGCACTATCTACCTTAAAAGAACGCGAAATTTGCCATTGTCTTTGATTGTTTATAATATTCAACCCCTCGCCCTGAACGCCTTTATAAGAAGTAAAGCTGTCATTTTGCTGGGTTATATTATATGCATGGTCGTCGCCTGCGCCTGTCAAGGTCATTCCGCGCCATACGAATTGTATATTTTTAGCGTCATAAACTGCCATTATATGCCTCCTTTATTCTTCTGTTCCAAGAATTTGTTCAACCTGTTCATCTGACGGATCAACGTAGAATAAGAAATCGACCTTTTCACCTACGATTGCGTCATAATAGTAGCCGGTAAGCTTAAATTTCTTAGCGTTATAAGCTTCAGCATCAGTATTCATGATACTGTTTGAACCTGTTCTTATCGGCGTAACCTTCAATTCGTAACCCGTTTGATCCGCTGTGTTTGCGATTACAAGGTTATATGTTTGGAAGCTTCTGAATCTTTTTTCAGCCAAAGTCAAAAGCAGATTGTTGCCGGTTTCATCATAAATCGGTTTTTGGTTGAAAAATTCTAACGCCATCAAGCCCATAGACTTTTTGATATAATGCATAATCATTTGACGCTGTCTTAACTCACCGCCGAGCATTCTTGAGCCGATAACCCAGTTATACCCGAAACTTTCGGTTTCTCCGCCATCGATTGGGGAAACATTTGTATAATAGGCAACATTATTTGTATTCATCTCGGAGATTTCGCTACCTGTGTAAACCTCAGGCAAAATTCCGCTCAATTGCGTAAACTGCGCAGAGCCGTCTTTGCCGCCGAAATATCCGCAGGTAGAGGTTGATGCAACGGCTGATGCAATAGGTTCGGTTGCTGACTTTCTAAAAATACCGTATGCGTAATTGTTTCCGCCGTCGATTATATCTTGAACATCGTCAACATTTGTTACTACAAAATCGCAGAACCTATCGTTTGTCATACACCAATCGGCCGCTGATTTGATATCTTCTGCCGCTCTGGAAACAGGTACAACCTTTGCAAATTTACCGTCAACAGTCTTTGCCCTGTCAAGAGCCTGTGAAACTGTTTGTGTATCATCTTGCTTTGCAACGATTAAATATTGAACTTGAGAGGTGGTTTGCGTATTGTTTTTTTGGTTAAAAACAGCATTGGCCTCAAGTGCAATTTGCGAAATAGGTTTGAAATCCGCAATCACTTCATCGTATGATGAATACTTTTTAACGCCTGTTGAAGGGAATTCAACCGAATCTTCCAAATCATCGGTCGTGATTTTGCCCACCAATAGAACATTTTTGAAATACTCCTCCAAACTTCTTCCGTCCGGAAGTTTAAAGAGTATGCTGATTAAATTGTCGTAAACACTCATTTTTTTCTCCTTATTTTGTACTTCGACCTTTGTTAAAACAATTTATTGACGACATTCAACATTAATATCCAACAATTTGCCTTCCTCAGGTACAAATTCTGATACATCTTCAAACTCAAACATAATTGACGTTTCCTTTCGAAATTCCTGATTTGTTGATGCAAATGAACTCAAATCAACAACTTTGCCCGACAAAAGCTCATTTATCCCAATCCCCTCTGCCATAAGGTCATAATGCGAGGATTCATCATCAATAAAGAGCTGTTCCGTGTAATCAATTATGTCATCGGATAACTTCTCTGCCTCTGCTGGGTTTTCAGACAATGCAAAGGCTGAAAAAATTATCTCAATTCTGTACTGGCCTCTTATGTATTCCTTGCCGTCTTGGAAAAATTTTTCAAAACGCTTGTTTATACGCTCACGTTCTCCTGTTTTTACCACTACATAAGGGTATTGAGGCATATCGTAACGCAAGCGTTCCCTGAATATTTTACCGGACAACTCCGGAAACTTTGCCGTCATATGACTGTTATAAAAGCTGAAAAGCTTTGTTTTAAATTCGTACGTCTTCATCTGTTTTCACCAAATAACCCTTGTAATAACTTATATATGGCAGCTGCCAAAATTCCGTCTCTCTGACTTCATAGACAATATCCTCAACCAAAATCCGATCTGACAAGCTGATTTTAGAATGGGTATAAAACACGCCGTTGATATCGTATTTGTTACCTACAGCAGAACCTACAAGGGTGTCTGAATTTTCTGGAGTGAAATATCCTGAAATTTCACCTGCCAAATCCCATTTGCTGATACTGGCGCCGCTTGTCGGGTCGATTTCTGTGTTTTTTTGAAATATTTTATATTTTTTATTGGAAAAATAATTGATAATAGACACTTGAGGGATTCCTTTTTTTTGTTTTTTGTGTTATATATTAAGAATGCGGGAATTATTATTAATATTAATTTTAATATCAAGCTGGATGTTTGCCTTTGAACCCAACATGTTGAAGGTGGTGACTTATAGTTACAATCTTGAAAATCTTAGCGGTAAAAAAGCTGTTCTTGCCGGTGATTTTCATTTCAAGAATAAAAAACGTATCGCAAAAGTTGTCGAAAAAATCAACGAACAAAACCCTGACTACGTCTTTTATATAGGAGATTACACCGACAAAGTCCCCGCAGATTATGTCGTAAAAGCGCTTTCCTCAGTCAAAGGCGAAATCTATTCGGTACTGGGCAACCACGATGATGAATTTGAGTTTAAAAATATGCCGAACTTATTGAACAACCGACACATAACCAAAAACGGCATCACAATTGCAGGAATTGATTATTACAATCCGGATATTTCAAAAGCTATAGGCAATAGCGAACAACCAATAATTCTATTGAGCCACAACCCGGACGTAATAAACAAAGTACCTGAGCAGGTAAACCTTATTTTAAGCGGACACACTCACGGAGGACAGGTAACGCTTTTTGGCAAACCATTTGTCACACCTTCCAAATATAGATTCGGCAAAGGACTTATTAAAAATCGTATGATAATAACCGGCGGCGTCGGGACAAGCATAATCCCTATGAGACTTTTCAACCCGCCTGAAATTAACGTTATTGAATTCAAATAGAGCTATTTCCCGATTTTATGCCGTCTGTTGAGTTTATTTTTGTATAAATCAGAATACAACATCCTCAAAAGCGAAGGTCTGTCGAGCTTCGGGTACATAGTACCGTACACTATCCCGACATCATTGTTGTACAAATCGATTTCTCTGTCATCACGTCCTGAAAAACCGCCAAATTCGTTAAGTTTACCCAAAAATCGTGTAATTTTTTCGCCTCTCATCTGGGTAAAAACCGCCGCAGCATATTGATGACGCAAATCATTTGAGTATAACTTTGGTGAATTTGATACGCTGTTTAAAAAATCACCGACTTCGTGTTCCAGCAGATCACAAAATTCCTTATCGGAAAAAAGCTCTTTTAAACCGTAAAAGTTGCTCAATACACCTCCCTAAAGAAGCTCTTTTCAATATCGAACCCTGTTTTCAACAACCCGCTCAAGAGCTTTCGAGCCTCATCCGAAATTGAAAAATCAGCATTGTCTTTAAAACTCAAGGACGCAGAGCCGAGCGTAACAGATTTGAGGTTGGAATTTTGTTTGTAATTTTCACTTAACAAATAAACCGCCTGCTCACAGACAGCCTCCTTAACCTTGTCCAACATATCGTAGATTTTTCCTTGTATAATTCTAGGGAAAGACATCGGCTGATTCAGTTCAAATTTTACACCCAAAAACGGGAGCAAATCTATCTGTCTGCTTGCTGTAATAAGAGCCTTTTCTTTTTGTACGGTATCCAATTCCTCCCAAAAATCAGCATCCAATTTTTGAGAAAAATAATTATCCGCATCTTCTACCGTAACATATGAATTTTTGTACAATTCTATCATAATACACACCTTTTAAAGTAAAGCGGCAGAAGTACACCAATCTGCCGCAATAAATAACTAAAGAATCGGAGTTTTAAACTGCATTATCGGGAGCCAAAATCGCAAACGGATAACCGTTTTCATTACCCTTTCTTGTTACAGGGTTCGCGATTTGAACGCCCAAACGCATAACAACACGCAGCGCAACCATATCTTGTTGTGCGAGGTTATAAGCAATAGAGCCGTCAGTGTTTTGGATTACGGCTTCTGTTAAGAGTTTGTATGTAACATCTTGTCTGATTGAATAAACAGCTTTTGAAAAATCACCGCAAACCATTAAAGCCTTTGATGTATCAAAAACGCCGTTATTATCGTAATAAATCGGTCTGCCAACAAGGCTTGATGAAGTATTTGTAATCAAAGAAGAATTATACAAAAGACTGTTGTTTTTATCTCTCAAATCTCTCAAATAAGCCTCAAAAGTAGCGTCTGCATAGAACCCGTTAACGACAAATCCTGATTTTTCAACCATAGACATAAGTCCGTCGACACCGATAATATCAGCCGCAACATCAGTACCTGTGCCAAGTGTAACCACTTGTGATTTAGCTTTTGCACTTTCATATATTGAAGTCGGCCAGCTTTCAGGTTTATTTGTGCCGAAAAGGATTGCCTTATCGATTGCAACGCCCATAGCTTCAACAATTTGAGGTTTAATTTCTTCCCAAATATCAAAAGATGAATCGTCCAAAACAGCCTCCGGAATAGGCACTATTACGGCCAATTCTTCCGCTGTGAGGGTTAATTTATCCCATTCAGCTTTTGTTGTTTTCTTTTGGGCAGTGTCGCCTGTCAAGAAATACGCATCAGGAAGGGCGTTTTGCACCGGCAAAGTTTTTTGTTTTGACGGCATATTAGGCAGCCTTCTCATAAGAGGTAAAAGTTTTGAAGCCTGCGGAGTTTCCTTGATAATATCTTTGGAAATTTCCAAAGGAATAAGCGCGTCTGCACCTGTTCTGTCAATAATATTTGCATCTAGTGTCATAATTTTTCCTTTCATTTTTGAATAATTAACAAAAAATTTTAAGTTTATACGCAAAAAATCTACCTGCCGGCGGCTTGTCTAATGAAGGAATTCATAAGCTCAGACGGGCTCAAGTTATTAATGGAAGAAGGTTTGAACCCACCGCCATGGCTTTGGAATTCTTGTTTAAATAAAATTCCGTTTTCTTCTTTGTAACTGTCAATCCAGGCTTGAACGTCCTCACAGTCAGCGGGGATAATATTTGCCACAAGATCAGATTTAATACAACCTGATTTGTCGAGCAGCATCTGACGTTTTACAAGAAGATTTTCTTTTTTCAAAGCGTCAAGCTCATCCTGCAAGCTTTTCAACTGTTCTTGTGCGGACTCTTTTTCAGCCGTTGAATTTTTTGCGTTAACCCTGTATTTTGCCGCTTCTTTGCGAAGCTCGGAAATCTGTTCTCTCAAAGATGAGATTTCCTCATTGTTTTCAGCACCTGGCTGATTAAATTCTTTTTGCATTGTGTTAATCTCCCCAATGAACTTCTACATCAACATTCTTGCGTCCGGCAAAAGCCAATGCACACTTGACTGTTCTTATAATTGCATTATTCAAAGAAACAGCCCTGATGTCGTCAACTTTTGCCATAGCAGAGGTAAAAATCTGTTTCAAACTTTCGCCTGACATATTCGAATCAATATCAAGCCCGTAAGCCTGAGGCGGAGTTTTGCTCAACATATAAAACATCTGCAGCAGAGTATCTATATGCGATTTTATCGCATCTGACTGCAAATCAGCCGTAATATATTCGGGCTTTGTACCGTCGTGGCCTATTGTTATAAAGTCACTGTTCGGGAAGCGTCTTTCGCCCGTTTCGGGGTTCATTTCGGTGTTTTCAATACTGCCTGCAAGTTTCGGGTTTGCATGCCTGTTGATTATCTTAGAATTTTGCGAAACTGTCAGCATAACCTCTTCAATAATGCTTTCGCACACCTTATAATCGCTTTCGCCAAAATAAGAATCGCTTTCGGTAGAATTTTTTACCGGGAAAAGTACAAAATCATTCCAAATATTTGAAAAATCGTCAACGGCACTTACCCCAAAAGCCTCAATATCCGATACGGGACGGGAAAGTTTTCCGTTTGCAACCTCCCAAATCTCGTTTTCGATATAGCCTTTGTGAATTTTTTCGATATGCTTGTAGATTTTTCCGTCGCGAACTATGTCAAAAAAGAGTATATGCCCCGCCAAATCGTTCAAGTTCCCGTTATTAAACACCGGAAACCAGCAATCAGGGCAGACTGAGAAAATCTTAACCTCATTATCCACAACAGCCACCTTGAAAAGCGCGTCGCCAAACCTTGAATTATCTATACAAACCTCTTTCAAAACAGAGATAAAATTATTTTGCAGCGAAATTTTTTCCCAATCGGAAGCTGCACCCTCCGTGACTTTGATTTCAAAGTTGTTATTTGTGATTAAAAACTTATAAAAATCAGTCAAAGCCCTGAAAAGGTTCACCTCAATCAAGCTCTGCGCCGTTGTGTTAGACAAGGGATAGCGCTGTCTGATTTTTCTTAAAACATTTGCAAACGGTTTTGCAAAATCGCTTCTGTATAAATCTCTGTAGCGGGCGTAATTTTTTAATCTTTCGATATCATCGCCGCTCCATTTTAAGTTCCTGAAATTTTCGTTTATGTCAAAAGTTGTCAGCATAATTTTCCTCTCTGAAAATTCTTTATAAAGTTTAAGTAATACTAACCAAAATCAATAACTGACCTTGTATAGGGCAATATGCTCATAAATTGCGTATCTCAAAGCATCCATGCAGTCGTCGTTAATCTTCAAAGGCACATCGTCAGAGTTATTCGGGTATCTGTAAAGCGAAAATTCATTCAAAGTCCTTTCGCATCTGTCGGACACTATAACCCTGTCATAATTAATCAAAGACCGCACCTGTGCGATACTGTCTTCGACCTTCGGCTTTTCTTCATGGATTATAAGATTTGTCCTGCGCCTTAAAACTTCGTTTTGTTCGGGGCGGGCATTATCGCAATTTGCAAAGCTGAAAAACTTCCCGTACTCTTTTTGTTTCGCCTCAATCCAATGAACAACTTTATCCGTGTCAATTCTTGAAGAATAAAGCTCATCTATGAGGTAATAGCTTCCGTCCCTGCCGTAGCCCAAAAGAATACAGGCTGTCGGGTGGTTCCAGCCCCAGTCTATTCCTAAAAAGTATTCAAAAATCTCGTTTTTTCGTATTTTTTCAAAAATTTTATCTGCGGAAATAACGTGCTTTTCCCGACTGAATGTGTCGTATACAAGCCCCTCTGCAATAACCCAAAGCCCGTCGATTTTTCTTGATTTGAAGGCGCCTTTGTAGAGTTTTTCTTGGTTTTGGATGAATTTTTCAGACAAATTTGCATTGTCCTGCATGGTAAAATGCCAGTATTCAAAGACCTCTCTGACAGATTTGTCGCCATCTAAGTAGGGTTTAATTTTTTCAATATAAAGCCAATGGTTCGAGCTTTCGGGGTTTGAATCGGCGAATGCTCGGGCATTTTCAGGAGTCAACCTGCTCAGGGCCATATTATAAAAATTATAATTATGTTTGGGCAATTCATTTGCATACCAAAAATCCCAAGTTCCGCCCTGAATTGCAGAAACGCTGTCGGCTTTTCCGCCACCCGTTACAAGACAATTATACACTTTGCCGAAAAGCTTTATATCCAACTCCCCGCTTGCTGAATTATATCGGACTTTCCCGCCGAGATAGTTTTCCACGTAGGGCTTTAATTCTGATAAAACATTGTTTTTGACCGAATTTTTTGAATAACCTGAAAAAACCTTCAGGTAGTCGTTTCCGATAAAATCAAAGATTTGCGGAACTTTTTGGATAATATTTGAGGTCTTGCCGCTTCTGACAGCTCCGTCCAGAAGGGTAAAAAGCGGAAATTCGCAAGGAGATTTGCTCAAAAAAGCTCTCGACTTTTTGCTGTATTTGCTTTTTTCCCACTTAATCATCCGAAATATTTCCCAAATCGCTCATCGCGCTTAAATATGCTTCTCTAATTTCACTTTCTGCAAAAGACTCCTGCTTTTCGCCCATATCCGTAATATTTTTTGCCAAAAATGCAGTATATGTTGCGTTATAAAACCCTCTCATCGCAAGGTCATTCAACATGTCCTTTTGCAAGGCTTTGCATTTTTTATAGGTTTCATAAAACTCTTTATGCTCCTTGCACCACTCATTTATCTCATCAAGACAAACGCCTATGTTCACCGCAAACCTCTCAAAAGTCGGCAGTACATTTGCAACTTCAACGTATTTTATTGTATCTGACTTGCTCTCGACCGCTTTTTCATAAGTGTGGGGTATGTTGAAAAAGTCGAACATCTTTTTGCAATAGGATTTTTTATATCTTTTTTTCATATATTTTTCTCATAAAAAACAGGACCCTTAAAAAAGAGTCCCTTAATTCACATTCTAACTTTAAACGATAACTCGGATTTTAACAAGTGTGAGAGAGTGTAAAAAGGTTTAATTATGTGCAAAAGGGTGTAAAAGGGTGTAAAAAGGTTTAAAAATATAGCCGAGTGGGTTATAGACACAAGTATATCAGCATAATATCCTATATATATAAACGGAATTAATGAATAGCAGATATACACTTTTTAATGAGTTTTGAGGGAGTGAAATGGAAGATAAAATAATCATTAAACTCAAAGACGAACGTCTTTCTGTTAAGGTTAAAAAAATGCGTCAAGCAGGAATAAATATTACGCAGCTGTTTTGCGATTGGTTAAAAGATTATAAAATACCAAACAAACCTTAATAAAAGCCCCTAAAGTTGTTAATAATTTGCCACAAAGATATTTTATGATTATTATTGTAATATGATTAAGCAACTAAGGTTAAAAGATTACATTTTAATAGACGAATTGACGGCAAATTTTGACGGCGGATTAAATATAATAACCGGCGAAACCGGTGCCGGCAAAAGTATTTTAATAAACGCTATTGACCTTGTTTTTGCCCCAAGGATTTCAAAAGAGGTAATCAAAACAGGCGCTGAAAAAGCCGTGATTGAGTTGGTTATTGAAAACACCAAGCATAACCTTGAGGATTTCTTCAACACAAACGGCATTGACAATTGGGGAAATGAAATAATCATAACAAAAGAAATTACCCCAAACGCAGTCCGCTCAAGGATTAACGGAACCCTAGTCAGCACAGAAATTCTAAGAAGTCTGCGTAGCCTATTTGTGGATATTCACTCACAACACCAAACATACTCCTTTATGCAGCCCAAATACCATATCAACTTGCTCGATTCCTACGGCAAGGAAACTTATGGGGCTAAACTGCAGGAATATAAAACCATTTACGGCGAATATACGAACCTGAAAAACGCACTTGAATCAGCCAAAAATTCCGCTGATATGACGGAATCTCAGCTTGATTTTTTGAAATTTCAAATAAACGAAATTGAATCCGCTGAAATCAAATCCCAAACTGAAGATGAGGAGTTAGCAAATGAGCTTGAGGTGTTGGAAAACGCCGAAAAGTTAAAAGAGCTTACAGGCACATCTTATTGGGCGCTTAATGGTGATGACGGCTCTGTTGTTGACGGATTGAACAAGATTAAGGCTAATGTTTCAAAGGCCGCACAGTATGATTCAAAACTAACCGAACTTGAGCAGTGCATAATAGATGCGGCAGAAGCCTTGAAAGAAGCTGCAAGCGAGCTTAACCGATACAGTCAAAACCTTGAAAACGACACCGAAAGACTCAACAATATTCAAGAAAGGCTCTATTTGCTTGACAAATTGAAGCACAAATACGGCGGAACACTTGAAAATGTTTTGAATACTTATGAAAATCTTTCAAAAGAGCTTTCTACAATAGAGTTTTCAACCCAAAATATCGAAGAATTGGAGCAAAAAATAGCACAAATAGAGTCGGAATTGATGAATTTGGGCAAAATAATAAGCAATTACCGCAAAGATTTTGCACAAGTTTTGTCAATGCAAATTCAAGAAAAATTAGCACTTTTGGAGCTTCCAAAATCCAGATTTAAAATTGACGTAACTGAAAAACCGCTGTCCCCGGACGGGATTGATAATGTGGAATTTTTAATCTCAACAAACGTTTCCGAAGATTTGAAACCGCTTGCAAAAGTGGCATCAGGCGGCGAAATCTCCAGAGTCATGCTTGCGATAAAGACGATTTTCGCCCAAAACGACGACATTGATACGGTAATTTTTGACGAAATTGATACGGGAATATCCGGCAAAGCCTCTCAAGCTGTTGCAGACGAGATAGTCGAGCTTTCCAAATACCATCAGGTAATTTTGATAACTCACCAGGCGATTATTGCCTCCAAATCCGATAAACACTTTTATGTAAGAAAATCTCAAACTGATGAGACAAAAGTTGAGGTGTACGTTTTGACGGGCGATAATAAGATTATGGCACTTGCAGAGCTTGCAGGCGGCGAGATTAACGAAAAATCAATCGAATTTGCCAAGTCGCTTGTAAATTGCTAATGACTTGCCCAATGTTATGCCGGCTGAGACGCAGGCTCAACGGGCACTAAAAAAGACCCCATCAATATGTCTTTTAAATAGTGGGCGTTAGAAGACTTCTCTTGCTCGCTCGCGTGTAACAGCATTCCGTGTTTTGCCACAGGGCTTTGCCCTTTTGCAAAAATACTCCAGCCTCAGCTCACTCGCGCCGAACTTCTTTTTTTTAAACTTCTCGCTATCAAAACTCTCATAATAAAAAATCGGATAACTGATGTCATCCGATTTTTTATGGTGGGCGTTAGAAGACTCGAACTTCTGACCCTCTCCTTGTAAGGGAGACGCTCTACCAACTGAGCTAAACGCCCGAGGGCAATTTCTATATTACCAACAACAAAATTCATTGTCAATATTTTTTTGAAACATTTTTTATTTTTTTTCGTCTGTCTCTTTAGTAATTGAAAGAGAGAGGACTTTTTAATGATTTTGAGCTGCGAAGATAATTCACTTTTTAAAGACTTGGAACTTAAGTTACACGAGGATGAAATCTCGGATGACCCTATGGATTTGGATGATGAGGATTTAGCAATGCAAAATCCGAAAACCTTCAACTCAATCTCGCATGATAATGATATTTTGCAAATGTACTTGAAAGATATCGGCAAAATAAAGCTTCTTTCCACGAAAGAAGAACAAGCCCTCGGCAAACAAATTAAAGAAAATAAATCCGAAATTGCTAAACGCAAACTTATTCAAGCAAATCTTCGCCTTGTCGTAAGTATCGCTAAAAAATATATCGGTCAAGGCGTACTATTTATGGATTTGGTTCAAGAAGGCTCCCTGGGGTTGATTAAAGCTGCGGAAAAATTCGACTACTCCAAGAATTTTAAATTCTCAACCTATGCCACCTGGTGGATTAAACAGACAATAATCCGTGCGATTTCTAACAACTCCAGAACCATTCGCATCCCCGTTCACATGGCTGACAAAATCAGAAAATACAAACGCATATATTCTCAATTATCCTTTTCGCTCGGCAGAGAACCCACTGACGCGGAAGTCGCCGCTAAACTCGATATGCCGGTTAAAAAACTTGCCGCTATTAAAAAAGCTATCATAAAAGAACCCATTAGCCTTGAAACTCCTGTGACAGACGACCTCAATGTGGGCGATTACGTGGCCGATAACAGCTACAAATCACCTGAAACTCAAACTCGCAACAACATGGTTAAAGGCAGCATTGATAATCTGCTATCATCTCTCAATGAACGAGAAAGAAAAATTGTTTCCTGCAGATTTGGAATTAACGGTGAAACTCCAAAAACTCTCGAACAATTAGGCATGCTTATGGGATACTCAAAAGAACGCATAAGACAGCTCGAAGACTGCGCTCTTAGAAAAATTCGACAAAATGAAGAATTTAAACATTTTAGAGATTTCATTGAAGACTAATATGTCTTAATAACAATTACACCTTTTTACAACCTTTTTCGCAAATATAAATTATAATCCGCGAGAAAGGTTTTTTATTACTCTTCCTATTATTATAATCTCTACATCACAATCCGGTTTTAATGTTTCTACCGGATATTTTGTATTGTCCGAAATTATGTCTAATTCACCCGTAACACGTAATCTTAATCGCTTTACATACCATTCATTATTAATCCTTAGAACAAATATACCGCCATTATTAAAATCCCGCCTTGAAGTGTCTACCAACAAAATATTCCCGTCTTCAATTATGCTCTCCATGCTGTCGCCGGATGCTCTGAATAATTTTAAATCACTCGGGTCGGGCACCTTCCACAAGTCCCTTATAATCTCTCTTCCGATTTTTACAGGCGTTACATCCGCATCCGAAAGCACTACCGTACCTCTTCCGCAAGAAGGCTTTATACTTATATACTCCAACTCTACACAATCGTTTGTTAAATCAACTCCGTAATACTCCTCAACTTTTGCAATCTCTGCATCCGTAAATGCACTGTCCCTCGCTGCTCTTGCAGACATTGCAGCCGTCTTTACCCCTAAAATATTACATAGTTCAGACTGCTTTGGACGAAAACCTATTAAGTTTTGTAAAGTATCTAAAAGCTTGCCGTATTTCATATTTTGTCCTTTTAATAATTTTTTGTAGCATCTACTCTACATAATTGTTGACTTATGTCAACTATAATGTTAATATGTATTTGTAATTTAAATTTGCTGCAACAATACCGGTAAGCGGAGGACCAGTTAATACGCAAATACTTAAAATCCGCTCAGAACCAGCAAAACTGCATAAATTCCAACTACATTATATTACAACAAATACAGTTGACTATCACCTGACTGGATATATTTGTTATGCAAAAATTTACAAAACTGAATAATTTATCATAATTAGCAATCCCCATTCCCTGGGCGCGCTAATGCGCCCGATTTTTTTTACAAAAAAGGAGGAGAACATGTTATTTGAACAATTAAAAACAAACAAAACGGCAATGAAAAGAGAATACGTAAGAAAAAATCTGATAGAATACTACAAGCTTTTGAACCGCAACAAAATCGACATACCGGCTTTTATTTTAGCAAATGAAGATATCAAACTCATTGAGAAATGCGGTACACTGGATTTTTGGTACAAAAAATTGGTTCAAGCAGATGAGCGCGGAAGATAATTTCCTCAGGCTGCAAGAGGGCTTCAACGACACTGAAATCGAAAGTCTTGTCAAAGAGGGTTACTTTTCTGCAAAAGAAATTATTGCACTTAAAAATAACGGATTTATCGATTGTTCGGAAATGAAAAACTGTTTGGAGATTTTAAAAGAAACAAATTATGGCTAAACGATTTGCAGATACTGAAATTTGGAACAAGGACTGGTTTTTGGAGTTATCCATAAAGCAGAAACTTCTGATGAAATATATTTTTGATAACTGTGATTGCGCCGGAGTTTATGAAATTTCCTACAGAAATTTAAAAAACTGCTTTGATGAAGAAGTTACTTTGGAGGACTTTAAAGGGCTTAAACAGGTGAAATTCATCGAAAAAAACAAAGTTTTCATTGAAGATTTCATCGAATTTCAATACGGAGTCAAAATAAGTGAACTTAATCCAAAAAACAACATTCACAGAGGAATTTTGAAATGTCTTACTAAACACAAGTTTATTAAACCCTTTCCCAACCCTTTGCAAACCCTTATGGATAAGGATATGGATAAGGATAAAGATAAAGTTATGGATAAAGATATCAAAAAAGATATCGACAGAATTAAAAATAATACCAATATTCATAACAACAATATTAAAACAAATAACGAAACAGACCTTTACATAGGACACAGCAACCTAAAGTCCTATGCACTCAGGACATATCAAGCCAAGTGTAAAAATTTAATTCCTATAACAACGGAACCCAGAAGCAAAAGGATTACACGAAAAATAGATGACTTTTGGGCAGAAATCAGCTTTGAAAAAGACATCTTTGACAAATTGTGCCAAAAAGCCAACGACCTTAGAATTATAGCAAACAAGCAAATTGATTTTGAAATGATGCTCAACTGCTATATAGGCATTCTTAACGGTAAATACGAGACAAGTACACAAAAAGTAGCCCAACAAATTCAACAAAAGAGCGAAAAAATAATTGAAGAAACCAGCAAACGCAACCAAGAAACCAGAAATTTTAAGGGCGATCCGATGCCTGAAAGCTTCAAAAATCTTGGCAAAAAATTAAGAGGACAAAGCTAACATGAATAAAATCCTAACAGTAGAAAGATTAAAACAATATAGCGAAAACGTTAAAGAGCTTGATTTTCTTATAAGAAAAAGAGAATTTTTAAAAAAGCGTCTTACAGGTCCAAATGCAATAAACTACGAACAAACAAAAGTAACCTCAGGCAACGGTCAAAAACTCAGTAACGAAGAAAGGTACGCAATTTCACTTGAAGCAATAAACCAAAAAATTGAAGAAAAAACAAAAAAATTACTTCCGGAACATCAGCTCATAAAGGAAAGGATTTCCTCAATAGCAAAATGGCAATACCGAAAGCTTCTGGTTTACAGATACTTGGAAAAGCAAAAATGGTCGGAAATAATTGAAGAATTTTTTGAATATGAGGAGGATTATGAAGATGAAAAAGACTGCAAGTATAAAGAAAAAATTATGTATTGGCACCGAAAAGCACTGCAAGAGCTTACAAAATAAACCTCAAAGTTACTGACAAATTACGACAAAAATATAACAAAAAACAAGCGGAACCGAAGTCCCGCCTGCCTTTTGTAAATACTTTTTGTTAAAATTATTTACCGAACAATACTGCTCTTGCTGCATCTGATGCAGGTTCAACAGTTTGACCGTGTAAGTATACAGGGT
>CALVBY010000028.1 GCA_944325905.1 Candidatus Gastranaerophilales bacterium
GGGGGGGGGCGACTATCTGAACCGCTTTTGTAGTAATCGTCTTCATAGAATCCTCCTTTTTTCTTTATTAAAGATTATTTTTCATATTTTGTCAACTAATTTAAGGATTTGATTTGTGCTAAAATAATTTTATGAAAAAGTTGAGAATAGTTTTGGGGTATCTGACTTTAATAATCATTGCAATAAGTATGTTGTATCCGTTTTTCGCGATGATTAATTTATCCTTTGTTCAAAACAGCGAGATATTTTCTCAGGCTGACAAAATTTTTCATTCGCCTTTAACTATTGAAAACTACGTAAATGTATTTGAGGAAATTCCATTGAGTACATATTTTATGAACAGTTTAATTGTAGCTTCAATAACCACTTTAGGTCAGGTTGTGATTTCTGCAATGGCGGGGTACGCTTTTGCAAGATTGAATTTCAAATACAGGGATACTTTATTTTTGATTATATTAATAACGATGCTTATTCCTCCGCAGGTTAATATAATTCCGCTTTTCTTTTTAATGAGGGAATTGCATTTAATTGATACATATCAGGCTTTGATTTTGCCGGGACTTTTTGGCGGATTAGGTGTTTTTATGATGAGGCAATATTTTTTAACTTTGCCGAAGGATTTGGAAGAATCAGCAAGGATTGATGGATGTAACCTTTTTGAGATGTTTTTTAAAATTGCACTACCGCTTGCATTACCTGTTGTTGCCACGCTTGCTATTTTTACCTTCGTTTCTACTTGGAACAGTTTTATGTGGCCTTTGATTGTTACAAATTCTGAGGGTATGCGAACATTGCCTGTCGGGCTTGCTATTTTTAAGGGAAGCTTTAGGGAAGTTACATTGTGGGGTGAGCTTTTGGCGTGTTCTGTAATATGTACTTTGCCTGTTGTAGGTGTTTTTTTAGTTGGAAAAAAATATTTTATAAACGATATTTTACAAGGTGGGGTTAAGGAATAAAAGAAACAGTGGCTTTATGCCACTGTTTCTTTATATTTAACTTCTTGAGGATTTTGTTTTCTGCCGAAAAGCCAGTTTGTCGCGAGCAATGTACCTGCTGCAATTGCGCCCCATTTACCGGCTTGTTTCCATTTGAAATTTTTAACAGCTTTGTTGAATAATTGTGGTGCTTCTTTGGTAAATGTTTTTGTTTTTGGATCAAAATATTTTACATATTGATTTACTTTTGCCGCGTTATTTGGTTTTTTAGTAACAGTTTTTATGAAACTGTCTTTAAAATTTGATGCATCCAGTAGAGGGTTTGCAAAATAATATCCTGCACCTGCTGCGGCAGCAACTGTACCGCCTTTTAATAGTAAATTGCCGATTGGTATACCACTACCTTGTGGTGCTGCTGGCTGTTGTGGATTGCCTTGAAAACCAGGTTGACCTGTTTGTGAAGCTTGTTGGGCTCCGATTGTTTGATTTAAGTATGCGTTATACATAAAATCGTCATTCATTGCTGAATTATTCATGTAACCATAATTCATGTTGTAGCCAAAATTTGACGGAATGTTTGGTGCCATATTAACCTAACCTTTCAAAATATATAAACCTACCCACTTTTATAAACAATTTTTTATACTAAAAATTGCTTTTTTGTAACATTATGTTAATAGGTTATTGAAAAGTTCTGCAAATTCAGGAAATGAAATGTCTACCCATTCAAAGTTATTTATTTGAATTTCTTTTTCGCATACTAATCCTGCAACATATAGGCTCATCGCAAGTCGATGATCATTATATGATTCAACAGAAGTATTTCCTAAAAGCTTTGTTTTGCCGTGTATTATCATCCCGTCAGTTGTTTCTTCAATATTGGCGCCCAGTTTTTTGAGTTCCGTGATAACTGATTTTATTCTATCAGATTCTTTGTTTCTTAGATCGGCTGCATCTTTGATAACGTTTGTACCTTCAGCTTGCGTTGCAATAACGGCAAGTATAGGAATTTCATCAATGAGTTTTGGTATCATTTCTCCATATATTTCACAAGCTTTGAGATCTGAATATGCAACTTTTATATCTCCTCTGATTTCGTTAGATATTGTTTCTTTGTTTAGAATTTCTATATTTGCACCCATTTGGGTCAGAATTTCTATAATTCCGATTCTTGTGGGGTTTAGCCCGACATTTTTGAGAATTATTTTTGAATTTGGAACAATTAATCCTGCGGCAATAAAATATGCTGCGCTAGATATATCTCCTGGTATTTCGATTGTTTTTGGTGTCAATACTGATTTCTCCACAGATATTATGTTCCCTTCAGTTTTGATGTTTGCGTTCATATAAGAAAGCATGAGCTCAGTGTGATTTCTTGATATGAATGGCTCTGTATATATAGTTGTGCCGTTTGCTTGTATTCCGGCAAGTAGTACAGAGGATTTTACTTGTGCTGATGATAGTTTGGAATGGTAAGTTATACCGTTTAATTCATGTCCTTTGATTTCAAGAGGAGCGTTATTATTATTTGATTTTATCTCTGCGCCCATAAGGGTTAGTGGTTCAATAATTCTTTTCATTGGACGTCTGCAAAGACTCTCATCACCTGTCAGAATTGAGGTGAAGTTTTGTCCTGAAAGTATGCCTGAAAGAAGCCTTATGGTTGTACCGGAATTACCACAGTCTATAATTCTTTCAGGGGGGATGAGTTTTTCATTGGATTGAATAACGAGATTCCCTCCTTCAAATTTTGTTTCAATGCCAAGTATTTGAAATGCTTTAAGTGTAGATAGCGGATCTTTACCTTTGGAAAAATTTTTTATTATGGATTTACCTTTCGCAAGACTTGCAAGCATTACAGCCCTATGTGCGATAGATTTATCCGATGGGATTGTTATTTCACCCTTTAGGCTTTTTTTGACGGTTCTGACTTCTTTGTTCATATTTGGATTTTACCATGATTTACCAATAAAAATAAGGTCTGTAGTATCTATACGGATGATAATAGTAGTATCTGTTGTAATTCATTTGTTGTTGCAAAAGCAAAAGTCTTTGAAGCATAAGCTCTTGTTCTTTTTGTTTCTTTTCATCTTCAATTTTTTTTAGTAAATCTTTTAGGTCATCTGTTTTTTTATCTTCAGAATTATTTAATGCCTCAAAGCATTTTACTAAGTTATTACCGCTATATTTTGCAATGCAGTTGTTTGCTGTTTTGAAAAATTCGTCTTGGCGTTTTGACCAATTATTTATATAAAAGGTTATGTCGGGAGAATTATTTATATAAATTTTTGTCCAGTCAGGTTTTATCAAAAAGTCAGTTATTTTTTTGTAAGCAGTGTCAATTTTTTCCTGCTCGATTTCTGCAATTTTTTTATCTACTGTGTACAAAACCAGGCTGGGGTTTTCTAATAATAGTTTTTTGGCTTTATAAAGATATTGAAGTTTCAGCTTTTTATCAGAACAAGATTGTGCTGCCCTTAAATAATTTTGAGCAACATCAGGCTTTAGATTAATAAGCTGTTTTGAGTATCCGTAGGCTTTTTGATTGTTTTTTAAGCTGTAATTTGCTATATAAAGCAATTCTGTAGCGTCATAAAAATCAGATTCCGATTTTGTTATTTTTGATGCATATTTAATTACGTTGTTGAAATCATTGAGCTGAACATACGCTTCCGCCAGAATTATGTAGTTTCGTTTTGCAATTGATAAGTCAGTGATTTTCTCAAATTCATTTGCTGCTTCGTTGTATTTTCCCATATGAAAGCAACTTCTTGCGATTATATCGGTAAGCATATCTCTTGGAAGGATATTGTCATTATTTAGTTCTCTTAATTTTTTGGCGTATTTATAAACTTCTTGTGTATTTGAAATTTTTGCGTTTAAAAACATAAGTTCATAAAGTGCCGGCATGTAGTTTGGTGATTTTTTGAGGATTTTTTTGTAATACTTTACTTTTTTGTCCGTTTTTGGTGTTGATTTTGCTTTTTGCATGTATTTTTGTGCATATTTGTATTCGTTTTGTTCTGTTTTGGTTAAATTTACGTTGTTATTTTGCACAAATTCCATTTTGTAAGTATCAAATTTGTACGGTAAATTATTTTCTATGGCTAAAGCATTACCAAAGAGTAATATAAAAGTAAGTATTAATGCTAATTTTTTCATACTAAACTCCAAACTTGTTGAGAGGATATCAAATTTTTGCGTAAAAGTCAATAAAATAAAATATTTGTGTTAAAATTTTTATATACCTGAAAATTAAATTTTCAGTAAATCTCAAAGAGGGGTGTCCGAGAGGTTTAAGGTGCAATCTTGGAAAGGTTGTGTGGGAGCAATTCCACCGTGGGTTCGAATCCCATCCCCTCTGTTTGTCCCCATAATGTCTTTTAGGCATGCAAAATATTGTTTAATAGAGTATGAGAAAAATTTTTTTAATTTTTTTATTAATAATATTTTTACCCGTATCAGCTTGGTCAATTGATTCAAGTGAGTTGGCACATTCGGAGACGGACAGACGCAAAATTTCTTTGGAAGAGGCTATTAATATGGCTTTGCAGGGTAATATTGAATTGAAAGAACAGAGGAAAAATTTAGGCATTTCAAAATACTCTGTTCAAAGTGCAAATGCGTTCAAAAATCCTCAGTTTCAGTCTAATCTTTTGATGGGGCCAATTGCCAGAGGTAATTCAAGCCAAGTGGGTATTGCTTTACCTATAGAAGTAACAAAACGTGGGGAACGTAAAAAAGCTGCTTTGGCTCAGTTGGATTACACTCAAAATAAAATTAAAGACTATGAGTTTAAATTAAAATTGCGTATCAGAACAGCTTATTTTAATTTGCTTGTTGCAAAATCTGAGTTGAAAATTTTGCAAGAAAGAAAAGAGCTTTTGGAAGATTTACTTGATATAACCAAGAAAAAAGCAAAATCGGAACCTAATTATGAAATAGATGTTTTGCAGACAGATATGCGATTAAAAAAGCTTCTCGTGCAAATAAACCGAGTTCAGGCAAATATAAGAACTGCTCAATATACATTTAATAAGACATTAAATTTAGAAAATAATGCAACTTTATATGATTCAAAAGAGGATTCGGTATTTGGTCAGGAATTTTTTACAAAGTTAGAATTGCCGGATTATGAAGATTTAGAATCTATTGCATTTAATAACCGATATGATATCAAAATGGCGGAATCCAAAATAGCAAAGACGCAAAAGGATTTGTCAGTTGTAACAAGGCAAAGAGTTCCTGATTTATATATTGCCGGAGGGTATGCGTTTGCACATGACGGGACTTCAGGTGCTTATGTTGGTGCCGGTGTGGATATTCCTTCGTTATACCTGTATACTCCGGAAATTGAAAGCGCAAAATTAGAAGTTGATAAAGCTCAACTTGAATACAATTCGATAGTAAATATTACTAAAAATGTTATTCATACAAACCATGATAAATTCATAATGGCACAGGAAAACGTTGAACATTATAAGGATATTCTCGAAGAATCAAATGAAATACTTAATTTATCGAAACAACGTTATCGCAAAGGACAAACTTCATTGACAAATTTAATTATTGTTGAACATTCGCATCAAGAATTGTTGAAAGAGTTCCTTGATGCGATGAAGGAATACTATAACGCATATATTGCATTACTTCAAGAATTAGGTTTGGATAATTTGACTATTGATATAGATCTTTAAAATGTTTAGGGCATTATAAAATGAAGTTATAAAAATATCCGACAATAGTAAATGTGATAAACATAAAGATTACATATCTAGTTATCAGTTCTTTTTTCATAACTCTTGATAAAATAATCATTTCAGGAAGTGATAATCCAACAACTGCCATCATAAATACTAAAACAGTACCAACAGCAGCTCCTTTTTGAATTAAAACTTGAGCAATAGGTATAATGGTTGTAGCATCAGCATAAAGCGGAATTCCTGCCATAACGGCCAATGGAACTGCAAAGAAATTGTTATCTGACATATATTTCATAAAGAATTCCTGAGGCACATATCCGTGCAAAAATGCACCTACTCCAACTCCTAATAAAACAAATAACCAAATCTTTTGGAATAAATCTTTTGCGTAAATTAATGCATCTTTGATTCTTGACTTTATGGTTATTGCTTCTTTTGTTTTAGAACAAGAACAACTGCAACATCCTGTATTTGCTCCTAATTTCTTTAAATAATCCTGTAAATATTTTTCAAACCCTAATTTTTCCATTAGAAAACCGCCGAAAACACCAACGGTAATTCCTGTAACTACGTATATTACAGTAATTTTTATGCCTAAAACTCCGGCCAAAACTAGCATTGCAATTTCATTAATCATAGGTGATGTAATTAAAAAGCTCATAGCTACTCCAAATGGAATTCTTGCTTCCATAAATCCTATAAATAATGGGATAGAAGAACAAGAACAAAATGGAGTTATAGCACCGAACAATGCAGCCAAAAGATGAGCTAATAACTTTGGTTGTTTTTCTATATATTTCTTGAATTTATTACTATCAAGATAACTTCTTAAAAATGCTATTACCGAAATTATTGTAAATAATAAGAATAATATTTTAAGCACATCATATACAAAAAAGTGTAGAGCAGAGCCAAAACTTGTTTCTGCTGAAAAACCCAATATTTGATATACAAACCAATCAGCAAATTTTAAAAACATTTTAGGTCCTTTCTTTATTGTCAATTTGTTTTAGGAGATCAAATGAAAAGAAATTTGTATGAAGAAAAAGCGCAAATATTTAAAGCATTATCAAATCCTGTGAGAGTAGAGATAATAGACTTTTTAGCAGATGGCGAAAAGTGTGTCTGTGAAATTGTTGAAAATCTAAATTATGAGCAGCCGCATATTTCAAAAAGTTTGATAAAATTGAAAGAAGCAGGATTGATTCAAGATAAAAAAGTAGGACTTAATGTTTATTATTCAATAAAATTGAAATGTATAAGTAAATTCTTAAATTGTTTAGGTGAAATATTATAAATTTATAATTTAACCTTTATTTTCTCGAATAACTCTGCATGGATTTCCAAATGCTATAACATTTGCGGGTATATTCTTTGTTACGACGCTTCCGGCACCTATTACAACATTATCACCTATTGAAACACCTGACAAGACGGTGACGTTTCCTCCAAACCAGACATTGTTGCCTACATTTATTGGTTTTGCATATTCAAGACCTTTATTTCTTGTTTCGGCATCAAGCGGATGTTCAGGTGTGTAAAAGCCGCAATTTGGACCTATAAATACGTTATCGCCAAAAGTTACTTTTGCGACATCAAGAATTACCAGATTATGATTTGAGTAAAAATTCTCGCCTAATTCAATGTTGTATCCGTAGTCACAGTAAAAGGAAGGTTCAATCAGGAAAGTTTTTCCGGTCTTTCCTAAAAGTTCTTTTAATATTTTTTGTTTTTTCTCATTTTCTGTGGGTAGAAGATTATTGTATTTTTGGCATAAAGTTTTTGATTTTATGCGTTCTTCTAAAAGAGTTTTATCACTGGCATCATATAAAAGCCCTTGCAACATTTTTTCTTTTTCGTTCATTTAGCCCACCCATTATTTGATTTTTTTCAATGAAGATAAGAAGTTATTATTAACTACATCTCCGTCAACTTTTGTTAAAAAGATTTGACAATCTTTTTCATCAGCATCAATTGGCGGTAATTGTTCTAATTCTGCTGCGTAGTAATTGGCATCGCTACGGCTGCTTAAAGGTATTCTGTTTGCAAGGCTATTTAATGAGAAGTTTCTTAAAAATCCGGCAAAACCTTTATTTTTACTGCTAAATTTAGTGTAGATTCTCAAAATAGCATCACCGTTTTCTATATTGTAGCGACCTACAATGTAGCTGCTCAATTGAGGTGCTGAAGATTTTATCTTAAGAAGTTCAACCACATTGTTTTTTAAGTATAATTCACCATTTATATTGTCAAAATTACCTTCAGGAATACTTACCATATCTGATAACGTAGCAGGACTAATCATCGCTATTGGATTTCTGAATACGGCAGCAAACTTTAGAACATATTCTATTAGTCCTACTTTTTGGATTTTTCCGTCTTTTACCAGAAATTTAATCGATCCGTTTAATTTGAGTGAATCATCTGTATTTAAGGTTATTAATCCGCTTGCTTTTCCTGAAATTTCTCTTGGTAAATTTAATAATGTAGATGACATGATATCAGAGTTTACATCTTTTATTCCAAGAGTTATATTGTATAGGTGTTTTTTTAAGTCACAATAAACTTTTACTGAAGATATACCTTCTGCTATGTCAAATCTATTTGATCTTAACTGAAGAATATTATCTTTATCAAGAGTTAAATTAGCTTTTAAGTTACCAAAGTTTATATCTTTATACTTGCCTTCATCAAGTCTTAAAATACATCTTTCAATTATTAGATTATTAACGTCAAATGTAGCGGCTTGTGTGTCGTTTTCTTCATTATAATTTTCATAGTCATAATCCGTTGTTACGACTTCCTGAGGTTGTTTTTTTACAGCATCGGTATTTTGTTGATTGAAAGATTTCATTACTCTTTCGATATCAATTTTATCAATGCCGAAATCAATATCTTTAATTATTATAGGATACTTTATAGCGTTTGCAATTGTGCCTGAAAAATCATATTTTGAACGTTTGTACCTGCCTTCGGATTTTATATTTATATAATCTTTGTCAGTATATAGTTCTCCGCTTTTAATGAATACACGTTGAGATGGGATTATGATTTTTTCGGCATTTAATTTGCCTTTTATGACGGGATAAGTGCCGTTATTGAGCATTGCAAGATCACCGTAAAATTTGCCGCCTTTGAATAGTTTTTGTCCGATGAGAACATTTAAAAATTCACTCGGCAAAGGATTTGGAATATTAAAGCCTAAATCCATAACGAAAGGTAGTGGCTTTGAAAAATCTATATTTCCGTTTAATGTCAAAACCGGTTTGACTTTAGAGCCTTTGACGATTTCCGAGGCTATGTAGTAGTTTATGTCTTTAATATTTAAGATATTATTTTCAAAATGCATATCGGCTTTAACGGCTCTGTCGTAGCCTGTTGGAGTTAAAGATGCACCGTCAACTAAGATATCTTCGCCTTTTGCTAATTTTGATGCCCATATTACGTCAATTTTGTTATAGATGGATTTCACAATTATTCTTGTTCCTGCATTACCGATAATCTCAAAAGGGAAACCTACCATTTTGGACAGATAGTTTTGAGCAAATTCATTAGTCGCTACGGTATCTATTACGACTTCGGTATCGCAAGATTTTGTATAATCTTTTATTGTGCCGTTTAAGGTTGCCTTATTACTTTTTTGGCTGCCGTAAAATCCTTTAAAATCTTTTAAAGTTATGTCATTTGAGGTTAAAAGAACTTTTCCTTGGGTTACAGTTATTGGTAAATTCGCGACAGGAATAATTTTTAATCCCATATTGTTCAATGTAATTGTGCCGTTTAAATTCTTTTTAGTGAGATTTATATCAAAATCAAAGTTGCCGTTTATATCCTTAAAAAATGCAAGCATTTCACTGCCGTTATTGATAAGAAGGTTTGAACCCACAATTGCAATAATGTCATTAAGATTGAATTTTTGGGCAGATAGGTTTACATTGATGCCTTTTTTTCTTGATGCCGTTGCATTAATATGAACATCTGAATTGTTTACGTTAAAAATGCAATCTTTAACTAATAGCTCTTTTTCTTTGATAATTACCTTGTTGTCGTCTGCTATTGAAAAATTGAGTGTTTTACCGCTTTTTTCAATAGAGGTATCAATATTAAAATGAACGAATCGTTCATATTTTTTCTTGTTATTTATGAACATATTATTTGCTTCAACCCTTAGCAGGGTATCTGGCGCTATATTGTAAAGAATTATTCCTTTTTTTAGTGCGAGTACTGAATCATAAAAATCTACAGACCAGTTTGACGGTGTTTGAGTTTCTTGCTTTTCTTGAGCCGGTAGTGCTGCAAGAAGTTTAGTTACATCCGCAAATATGTATTTGACCATAAATTTGTCAAGAATTATTCTTTGTTGGAAAATTTCTTTTAAAGAGATTTGTGTGTCAAGATTTTCTATATTTAATAATTCTTCTCCGTCTTTTGTTGCTTTGATTTCATATGCTTTGAACGATATTTTTTGCGAAAATCCTGTTTTTAAAACAGGATATTTTATACATAAATCAATACCGGTAAGATTTTTTGTTTCTTTTTCGACAAATCCTATAAATTTAGAATTTGATATTACCGCTGGAACTACAAAACTATAAAAAACGGTCAAAACGCCTACAGTAAATATAACTAAACTTGAAAGTCCAATAAGTAATTTTTTTCTCATCACATCTCCCTCATCAAAAATTATAACATAATAATTTTTATGTTATTATCTAATTATGAAAAAGTTTTTAATTTTGTTATTTTTGGTTATTTTTTGTAATTGCAATATGTTTGCTTATTCTCAAAATGAAGCTTCCTCTGATATTCAAGCTGTAAAAGTATTTAAAGAGGAAAATTTGTTCGGGATACAGGATTCTTCTGGTAATGTGATTGTCAAGCCTATTTACAAGAAAATGATCGTACTTGGAGATTCTTCCTTTATAGTGCAAAAAGGAAGTAAATTTGGACTTGTTGATTACAGCGGAAATGTTTTGGTTCCTATAAAATATACTCATGTGGAAAGAGTTTTGGGTAAATATATGAAGGTTGGTCGTGGAGGCAAATATGCTTTATACGACGAAATGGGTAAGGAGATTTTGCCAAGAGAATTTACTTCTATTGATCTTCTATTCGGTGGAATGTTTTTGACTTGCAAAAATTTCAAATATGGTATTGTTGATTTCAATGGAAGAACTATTCTAGAAAATAAATTTGATGACATATATATGCCAAAACCGAACATTATGAGAATAAGTTACAATGGTCAATGGTATGAAATTGAACAAATAAGAGGTGAAACACTTACTCTACCCGAAAATATACAAAATATTAAGGGAGATGAAAATTTCAAGATATCCGAATTGATTGCTAAACCGGGGACTGCTACAGGGTATTCGGTTGTAACTTTTACGGATTACTTTTTAAAATTATTTTCATCAATTTCTCCTGCACATGAGCAGACTATTGATGAATTGATGTTCTCACAAGGTGCTGAAACTGTTTCTATATTTATAAAGCTTACTTGGCTTCCAAAGTATCCGTTTACTTATGCAAGAAACTACTTTAATACGGTAAGGACTCCTAATAACGGTCCTCTATCCGATGTTAAGTATGAATTAAAACGACAATTACAGTAAGGAGTTTACAAATGAATAAAATTGAAATCTATACTTCAGAAACTTGTCCATATTGTGTTAAGGCTAAAAAATTATTAAAGACTTTGGGCCTTGAGTATACGGAATTTGATGTTTCAGACTCTTTTGATAAAATGGTCGAAAATCTTGAAAAAAGATTTGGCATAAAAGTTATGACAATACCTCAAATCATCATCAATGATAAGCATATCGGAGGTTTTGATGATTTGAATACATTATATTGTAGTGGTGAATTAAAAAAATACCTAGTTAACGTATAAAGTTTGTCATAATTTTGGTTTCTGTTACTGGTCTTTCTATACCTGCTTTTTTACCTGCTTCGATACATTTTAAAATCCAAGCCATGTTTTCTCCAAGAGTTCTCATTATTTGAAGCCCTTCTTCGTCTTGCATGACTTCTTCGGGTGTGTTTCCGTGTACCATATTCCAATAATTTGATGAAATAACTGGCATTTTATTTATAGTAAAATGTTTGGTTATTACATCAATAGATGCCGTCGTTCCCGCGCGTCTTGCTGAAACTACTGCGGCTCCCGGTTTGAATGCAAACGCACTTGAGCCTGCATAGAAAAGTCGGTCTAAAAAAGACAACAATCTACCGCTTGGGTGAGCATAATATACTGGTGAGCCAAACACAAATCCGTCTGCATTTTTTGCTTTTTCAATTACTTCATTTACTATATCATCATTAAATACACATTTACCATCATTTTTGCGGCAGAAGCCACAGCCTATGCAATCTCGGATGGCAGTGTTTCCAAGTTGGATTATTTCTGTTTCAATATTTTCTTTATTCAAAACTATAGCAACTTCATTTAATGCTGTGAATGTACAACCGTTTTTCTTATTGCTTCCATTAATCAATAAAACTTTCATTATAATCTCCTATTTTTTGATGTTTATATTATAGCACTATACAGCCAATATTAAAATGTCTTTATTTTAATTGCATATCCGTAAAAAAAAGAGCCTTGAAAAAGGCTCGTTGGAATTAAGAATAGCTGGAAGTATGAAAAAGATTTAATTATATTAAACATTCTATATTTGTAATAAACAATTACCCATGTATCCAATTATTTCCCTGAAGTTAGTCCCAGTAGTGTGTACATAGAGGTAATGTTTATAATTTGAATGCTTTTTATAATTTTTTTATGAATAAATATTTTGTAAAATTTCATCCCAATAAATTATTATCTGTATTTTTAGTATTATTAGCATTATTGGTTTTGTATGTTGTTATAAAAATGATGACCAACACATATATCACAGTGCGGTTTGATGAACTTGCGCCATTTGAATCCAGTATGCCGGTTTACTATAAGGGGTTTAAGGTTGGCAAAACAAGAGGCATAAAGCCAAGTAAGGATTTCAAAAAAACACTTGTAGAGGTGGTTATTGATTATAAGGATTTGAAATTGCCCAAAAATACTGTGGCTTGGGTAAAAAAAATAGATAAAGGTGAAAAGGGCGGGAGATTTGATTATATTGAACTCAAATATCCTGAGGCTCCCTCAATTTATTACCTAAAAACAGGTTCCTACATCGACGGAAAGACTTCACTTGATTGGAATACACTGCTTTCTCAACAAGCTGATGAAGGATATTTGGACGATATAAGCGAAGGGTTTGGCGCTTTGATTGATAGCTTGAAGGATACAAGCGATTCTCTTAATTCAATATTCCAAACAGTAAATGAGATTTTGGTGGAAAATAAGTCTAACATAATGGCTTCAACATCAAATTTGTCAAAGACAACCAATAATTTGCGTGAAGTTTCAGCAAAAATTAATAACTCAATATCTCAAGATGGAATGAATAACACAACGTCAAGTGCTGAAGATACATTTGAAAATATAGCAGGTGCAACAAAAAATCTTGAAGAAGTAAGTGCAAACTTGAATCAGATGATGCCTTATATTGATGCGACTATAATGGATGTAAATTCAACTATGTGTAACGTTAATCAAATTTCAAAAGGTATCTTGGAGACATTACAAAAACGTATGGGGCTTATGAAATTATTGATAGGTAAACCTGTTGATAAGAAAAAATGCTGTCCTTAAAACTTTTTGTGTTATGCTTGTTTTATGGAAATATTAATTAACCCTATTGTTGTATCAGTTGTTGTATTGTGCGTGTTGTGCTTGTGTAAAATCAATGTCCTTTTGGCACTGATGATTTCCGCGATTGTTGCAGGGGTTGTTGGACATATACCTATTTCTGAAATCATGAGCACATTTATAAATGGCATGGGTGGAAATTCCGAAACTGCACTTAGCTATATTTTGTTAGGCGCTTTTGCAGCTTCAATGACTCATACGGGTTTGGCCCCTTTGCTTGCGCGTAAGATTGGTAATGTGATAAGGTCAAATAAGTATTTGTTAATTGCTATTTTGACAGGAATTGCAATTCTTTCTCAAAATCTGATTCCGGTTCATATAGCATTTATTCCAATTCTTATCCCACCTTTATTGCACATAATGAATAAATTGCAAATTGATAGACGAGCTATAGCTTGCGCTTTAGCATATGGTTTAAAAACGCCTTATATAGTTATTCCTGCCGGTTTCGGGTTGATATTTCAAGGACTTTTGGCTGATAATATTTCACAAAACGGGTTGGCAATAGCTAAGAATGATGTGTGGCATTATACTTGGTTCTTAGGTCTAGCAATGACGGTTGGTTTGCTGGTTGCTGTTTTTATCTCGTACAGAAAACAAAGAAAGTATGAAAATTTAGACATAAAGGAAGTTGATGATGTTGATATTGACGAGCATTTTAATAAAAATCACTACATAACTTTATTTGCAGCAATTGTTACTTTGATTATCCAATTATGGACAAATTCGTTGCCGCTGGGGGCTTTGGTTGGGCTTGGAATAATTTTTGGAACCAAGGCAATTGATCATGACAAGATGGACAAGCTTATTAATGAAGGCATTGGAATGATGGGATATGTCGCATTTGTAATGCTTGTTGCAGCCGGGTTCGCTATGGTTTTAAAATCAACCGGCGGGGTAGAAACTTTAGTTAATGCGGTTACACCTCTTATGGCTAGCAATAAAGTTATAGCTGCGGCTTTGATGCTTTTTGTAGGTTTATTTGTCACCATGGGGATTGGAACATCTTTTGGTACAATTCCTATATTGGCGGTTTTGTATGTGCCTGTGTGCTTAAATTTAGGATTCAGCGTTCCTGCTACTGTGATATTGATTGCTGCGGCTGCTGCTCTTGGAGATGCAGGATCACCTGCTTCTGATACAACGTTGGGGCCAACGGCCGGTTTGGATGCCGACGGACAGCACAGTCATATTTGGGACACGTGCGTACCTACTTTTTTGCATTATAATATTCCGTTAATTTTGTTTGCGATTTTGGCAGTTGTTTTGTTTTAATATATTTAAAAAATGTATTTTTCATGTTACTATGTCTTTTAAAAAGGAGTATATATATGTTTGAAAAATTGGAAAAATTTCAGTTGGTTAGTTTGGCTTTAATTTTGGCATTCGGCCTGTTTTTTGCAACAAAATATGCTACAAATTCACTTTCCAGAGAAGGTATATCTGTTACGGGTTCTGCATATGAAATTGTCAAATCTGATTCCGGTAAGTTGACATTTGATATAAATATTCAGGCCAAAACAAAAGCAGAAGCTTATTCTATTATGAAAAAGCAGCTTCCGGTTGTTAAAAATTATTTGGCGGAAAAGGGAGTGCCACTTGAAAATATTGAAGTAAAAACATATAACGGTTATTACACTTATAAGTATAATAATGTTACCAGAAGTTATACAAATGAAATTGATTTTTTCAAGCTTTCACAGCCTATGGAAATAACTTCAAGTGATGTTAATAAAATAAAAGAAATTTCAATTGATATTCAAAGCTTATTAGATCAAGGAATTGATATTAGTGTGAACCAAGCTTCTTATTTTTATTCTAAACTTCCCGAACTAAAAGTAAAACTGCTTGGTGCAGCAACAACAGATGCTAAAGATAGGGCATCTGCAATGTTGAAGGCTACCCATAATAAAGTGGGTAAGATACAGTCCGTAAAAATGGGTGTATTCCAGATAACAGATGTTGATTCAACAAGTGTTTCGGATATGGGAATTAATGATACATCTACAATCGATAAAAAAGTTACAGCAGTTGCAAACGTAGTTTTTAAAATTAAATAACGAGGTTAGTATGAAAAAAAGTTTATTTTTAATTTCAGCGGTTTTAATTTCAAGCGGATGTGTATTTGCTTATCCGCTCGATGTGAATCCGGCTTTTTCTCCGTTGCAAATGATTCAGCAACAAAATTTTCAAAAGATGGAGATATATGACTATAAACGCTTTAAAGATGCTGAAGATAATCCTATAGAGGATCGTTATGATTCTCCCGAACAAATTCAGGCTGAGTTTGAAATTAAAAATCTTAAAAAACCTGCAAAAATCCAATTAGGTCAGCCTAAAAAAGATTCAGATATGGAGTTGATCCAAAATAATGGCCAAATTCATATAAAACACGTAGGAGATTAGTTACTATCTCCGGCTCTATATCCGCACAGTATGTATATAGGTGGGAGTAACGGGCCGACAGGTATATTTTTGAATGCAGGAATGTCGGTAATGGCTAAAGTTCCTATAGCATCGTCTATATTTGCCAGAGAATCTTTTATCGTAAGTTTTCTGTCAGGGACTTTGTCTTTCGGATCACAAATAAAGTTTGACAACCTTGCGGCTGCAAACATTCCTCCAATTAGACCTACCAGAATTGATCCAATTTTGCCATAATTGTTGTTTAATGGCTTGATTTTGCTGGTAATTTTGGATAAACCAATAACAACAGCCGGCGGAATTGCTGCATTCATGAATTGGAATACCCCTTCATTAATTTTTTGTTTTCTATCAAATTTATCAGAATTTATCATTCCTCCTGCAACTCCACCTATTATACTACCGGCACTGACGCCAATAATTTCTTTAAGACCGTAATGCATTTTGAGGAAACTTTTGTTTTGTTTTTTTGCAAAAAAGAATAAAGGTATGGCAGTTCCTATTACAGCACCTGCAAGTGCTCTTGCTGATTCCTTGGCTTCATTTTCTTTTGTTTTATGATATCTGTATGAAACGTAAGCATTTTTACTTTTTTTATTGCTCGAAAAAGAGTTTAGGGTTTTGTATTCAGTATTTCTATAATTTATATTTTGTATCATATAAGTCTGGTTTTTCTTTCTACACTACAACTGTAACATAAAGAAAAATAAAAAGCATTATAAGAATTTACTAAGTTAACAATATCTAAAAGTGGAATTAAATTTTTTTTGCCTGATTTATAATGTTTTAAAAGGAGAAAAATTTTATGGGAATATTTTTGAGATGGTTGTTTTACGCACTGGCATTGATATTTACTTCGTGGGTTGTTCCGGGAATTGAAGTATCAAGTTTTTTAAATGCAATGTTTGTTGTTGTTATAATATCGCTTATAAATACATTCATTAAACCTTTATTACAAATTATTACTTTACCAATCAATATTCTTACTTTGGGATTATTCAGTTTGGTTATAAATGCGTTGCTTTTAATGCTTGCTGGATTTGTTACTCCCGGGTTTGAAGTTGAAGGGTTTTTGAGTGCATTATTTGGCTCTATAATTTTATCATTATTCGCAATCGGTATTAGTCGAATATAAAACTGCTCAATTTGTAACATTTTGTAAAGTGGTAGCAAAAAATAAGTTTTTTTAAATTATTATAGTTATTGCATCTTAGTGTTATAAAAGGAGTAAAATTATGATAAAAGCAATTCGAGGATACAACCCGTCTTTTGAAGCTGCACAGGTTAATATTCTTGCAACTTCTGATAATCATGGAAATTTTTTAAGTTGGCCTTTGTTAGCTCAAACAGTTCAAAATAATAAAAAGGATATATTTGTAAAGGCTGAAGATGAAAGTACATTGAATATCTTTGCTGTGGCTGGTGATTGGTTTATAAACCCTTCTAAAAAAGGTTTTATCACTAATCAGAAGTCTACAAATGGAATTTTGCAATATCAATTTTTGGCTCATTTTATAAATTTTGTTCAAAAACAAGTTGGGCAAGATGCTAATTTTGATACGGTGTTTACTATGGGAAACCATGATTTGGATGCCGGGGATAGTTTCATGTACAGGGTTATGAAAAGACCTAATATGAAAACATTAGTTACTAATGTTGATATAGAAAATTCTCCGGGAATTCAAAAAATTATGAAAGCGAATCAAAATGTTACTAGATCGCATGTATACAGTATTCCGGATGATAAAGATCCTAACATGACCCATAAGGTTTTGTTAATGGGTGTTACTATTCCGAGTATGCAGTTTTATAACCCGGGATTGTTGAAGCAAATGAAATTTTTTGATGATTGTAACAAGAAAGACGCGAATTTAACAGAAAATGATTTGCAAAATACATTCAGGGTAGTGAAAGAAGAAGTTGAAAAATTTAAAGCAGAAAATCCTAAAGGAGCCGTAGTACTTATGTCCCATACAGGTGCACCTATTTCAAAGATGATAAGAAAGTATGTTCCTGATATTGATGTTATCCTGAATGGACATGATCATAAAAATTTAACATCAATGAAAGAACAGACTAATATTGATTCATTAGGAAAAGATAACGAAATTATAAAAGCTTTGAACCTGAGATTCGACGATGATGGGGATTTAGAAAAAGATGTAAATACTTATTTTTCAAAGACTACATCAAAGATTGGCCTTGAAAAAAATCCTATACAATTATTACTTTATAGGTTGCTTTCTGAGGACTTGAAACCACTTGTAAGTTTAACAGATATTTCAGGTAATGAGGCAGAATTGGTTTACAATGAAAAAGATATAAGATGTAGAAACAGTTACCTTGCCAATTGGTTAACTAGTGCCGTAAAAAGAACTGTTAGGGATATTTGCGGCGACAAAGACGTAATTGTAGGAATTCAATCATCAATTATTCGTGGTGGATTGAAAAATGGTTCTAATAATTTGGATATAATGAAGATATTTGATGGTGTTAGTGAAGACCTTTCAAATGTCCAAATTGGTTCAGTTTATGGTGACGAATTAGTTGGACTGATTGTTGAAAATATTAAAGGTAACTTGAAAGATCCTAAGAGAAATACAATTATACAGTGGTCAGATATACAAGTTAACAGGACTTTAATTTCAGAAATCTTAGCCGGAAATTCGAATAAGCCTCTTGATGAAGCAATAAAAATTAGGGATGACGCAACAAATGAATTTCGCCCAATTGATTTGCACAAGAGATATAAAATAGCAATAGGTGAAAAATTCTTGGTTAAGAACGATATTGTATGGCCTGGTAAGATCCGTGATAGATTCACGTCGCTAAATGAAACTTACGATAGACTATTGAGAAGTTACATTGCTTCTGACGACATAAATTATCAACTAAAAGTTACACAAAAAACTAAAGAAAATCGTATATTGTAAAATAATCTAACCTATTTCAGGGACTTTATAGTCTGATTTGGGTACATTATTTTCATCGCGAGTGACCGGCTTTCGAGGCTCAATCTTTTGAATAACTTTTTGGGGAACTTCCGGTTTAGAGGTTTCTTTTACAGGTGTTATTTGAACGGGAGTACGTAGATCTTCCTTTTTTGCTTTGTCAAAAGAAAGTGTTAGAAAACATAAAGCGGAAAGAAGTACTAAGCTGATAATTATACATACAATTTTTATGATAGTTTTGACATTGTTATTCATAAGTGCTCCTGTTTATAAAATGTCGGAGAAGGGGCTCGAACCCTCATGAATTTCTTCATACGCACCTGAAACGTACGTGTCTACCATTCCACCACTCCGACAGATTCGTTTTCTTTCATTATAGTACAAAATTTTATTATTTGTATACAATGCTCTAATTATAAATTGATGATTTACTAAGACTTTTGAAGATTTGTAATTAAGTTATTGTTAATCAATTTTTGAAAAGTAATGGTTTAGTATGATTATGCGGATTAATTGTTGCAAGAGCAGACAAATATCGGGAACAAAAATTAAAAAATCCAGTTTGAATATTTAAACTGGATTTTTTAGAGTTTTTCAATTTTTAACGTTATTTTTTATTTCTAATAGGTTTAGTTTTTGTCCCATTTTGTTTTATGTACTTTTTATTTTTTTCCTGTTTCAAATTGTTATTTGAATTATTTTGAGAGTTAATAAGATTGCCTCTATTGGTGTGTCTTTGTTGAATATTTGAATTGTTTACATTTCGTTTATGTTGACCGTGTCCTCTATGTCTGCGTAGTTTAGAATTATCTCCTGTTTTAGAGTGTTTTTGTATTGTTTTTTCTTTGCCGTCTAGTCTTCTTTCAATAGCCTTTTCTTTACCTTCTAATCTTTTATTTGAACTTACATTAGAATTTTTATTAGCACCTTTTATTCCATGTCTTTTTGCACCCATGTCAGAGTTTACATTAGCATTTTGTTGCCCATCTCTTTTAGCCTTTGCTACCGGATGTTTTTTCTCAACTATTGTAGATTCTTGTTTAGT